>NZ_JBSFSA010000027.1:0-88569 GCF_053589515.1 Streptomyces sp. NPDC003327
GGGGGAGACGGAGCGTGCGGCGGAGGAGGGAGGTGACCCGCGATGAGTGAGCACGGCCGAGCGCACGAGGACGAGTACCGCATCGCGCGGCTGCGTGCGTGCCCGCCCCACCGTGTCCCACAGCCCCGGTCCCGGCCGGGGCGCCGGCCGTCAGCCGAAGACGGCGAGGCTCTTGGCCTTGCCCCGCTGCTCCTCGACGAGCGCGAGCAGCGTGCCGCCCGGCCCGAAGACCGCGACGGGCCCCTTCGGGTACGCGGGCATCTCCAGCCTGACCCCGTTCAGGAGGAGCCGGGCCCGCTTCTCGTCGACGTCCCAGCGCGGGAACGCCGCCTCGGCCGCCTCGGCGACCGGCATGACCGTCAGCTCCTCCTGGAGCTGGTCGAGGGTCTTCGCCGTGTCCAGCTTGTACGGGCCGACCCGGGTGCGGCGCAGCGCGGTCAGATGGCCGCCCACGCCGAGCCCGGCGCCGAGGTCCCGGGCGAGCGCCCGGATGTACGTGCCGGAGGAGCAGACCACCGAGACCACCAGGTCGACGACCGGGGTGCCGTCCTCCGCGGTGGCCTCCCGCACGTCGTACACCCGGAACGAGGAGACGGTGACCGGGCGGGCCGGGATCTCGAACTCCTCGCCGCCGCGCACGCGCGCGTACGACCGCTTGCCGTCGATCTTGATGGCCGAGACCTTGGACGGCACCTGCATGATGTCGCCGGTCAGTTCGGCCACGCCCGCGTCGATCTGCTCGCGGGTGACCTTCGACGCGTCGACCGACGCCGTGATCTCGCCCTCGGCGTCGTCGGTGACGGTGGTCTGGCCCAGGCGGATGGTGCCCAGGTACTCCTTCTCGGTCAGCGCGAGGTGACCGAGGAGCTTGGTCGCCCGCTCCACGCCGAGGACGAGGACGCCCGTGGCCATGGGGTCGAGCGTGCCGGCGTGGCCGACGCGGCGGGTCCTGGCGATCCCCCGCATCTTGGCCACGACGTCGTGGGACGTGAAGCCCGACGGCTTGTCGACGATGACGAGGCCGTCGAGGGGACCCCTCCCGGCGGTGGCCGGGGGGGTCTTTTCTGCGGTGCTCATTCGGCGGCTTCGTCCTCGCCCTGCTTCTTGTAGGGGTCGGCCTCACCCGCGAAGGCGGCACCGGAGGAGGCCTGCCGCACCTGGGCGTCGGAGGCCCGCGCCTTGTCGAGGAGGTCCTCGATGGTCCGCGCGTTCTCGGGGAGGGCGTCGGCCACGAACGCCAGGGTCGGGGTGAACTTCGTCCCCGCCGCACGGCCCACGGCCGAACGGAGGATGCCCTTGGCGCTCTCCAGGCCCGCGGCGGCGCTCGCCCGGTCCTCCTCGTCGCCGTAGACCGTGTAGAAGACCGTGGCCTCCCGCAGGTCACCGGTGACGCGGGTGTCCGTGATGGTCACGTGCGTACCCAGGCGCGGGTCCTTGATGCCGCGCTGCAGCTTCTCGGCGACCACCTCCCGGATGAGGTCCGCCAGCTTCTTCGCCCGCGCGTTGTCGGCCACTGGTCCTTCTCCTTCTTTGCCTTGCTCTGTCAGTCTTCATCAGTGTGGAGCCTGCGTCGCACCGACAGCAGTTCCACCTCCGGCCGGGCGGCCACCAGCCGCTCGCAGCGGTCGAGGACCCCGCTGAGGTGGGCCGGGTCCCCCGACACCATGGCGACGCCGATCTCGACGCGCCGATGGAGGTTCTGGCCGCTGACCTCCGCCACGCTCACCGCGAATTTCCGCTGGAGCTCGGCGACGATCGGTTTGACGAGGGAGCGCTTCTCCTTCAGTGAACGTACGTCGCCGAGGAGCAGGTCGAAGGACAGGGTCCCCACATACATGTGTGTCCGGATGTCCCGCCGGTTCGGGGTCAGTGGCCCCGCCGACCAGCCGGCGAGGACACCTGAAACCGTACACGCAACGGCCGGGGCCGATCGACGGAAATAATCTCCGCCGACCGGCCCCGGCTCACCGCTGTACGTCAGGCGCGCGGCTTCTCGCGCATCTCGTACGTCGCGATGACGTCGTCGATCTTGATGTCGTTGAAGTTTCCGAGGTTGATACCACCCTCGAAGCCCTCGCGGATCTCGGTGACGTCGTCCTTGAAGCGGCGCAGACCCTCGATGTTGAGGTTCTCCGCGATGACCTTGCCGTCGCGGATGAGGCGCGCCTTGGTGTTGCGCTTGACCTCGCCCGAGCGGATGAGGACACCGGCGATGTTGCCCAGCTTGGACGAGCGGAAGACCTCGCGGATCTCCGCCGTGCCGAGCTCGACCTCTTCGTACTCCGGCTTGAGGAGGCCCTTGAGCGCCGCCTCGATCTCCTCGATGGCCTGGTAGATCACCGAGTAGTACCGGACGTCGACGCCCTCGCGCTCCGCCATCTGCGCCGCGCGGCCCGCGGCGCGGACGTTGTAGCCGATGACGATGGCGTCGGAGCCCATGGCCAGGTCGATGTCGGACTCGGTGACCGCACCCACACCGCGGTGCAGGACGCGGATGTCGACCTCTTCACCGACGTCGAGCTGGAGCAGCGAGGACTCGAGAGCCTCGACCGCACCGGACGCGTCGCCCTTGATGATGAGGTTGAGTTCCTGGACCAGACCGGCCTTGAGCACCTTGTCGAGGTCCTCGAGGGACACCCGGCGGACGCGCTTGGCGAAGGCGGCGTTGCGCTCACGCGCGGCGCGCTTCTCGGCGATCTGGCGGGCCGTACGGTCCTCGTCGACGACCAGGAAGTTGTCGCCGGCGCCCGGGACGTTGGTGAGACCCAGGACCAGGACGGGAGTCGACGGGGTCGCCTCCTCGACGTTGTTGCCCTTGTCGTCGAGCATGGCCCGGACACGGCCGTACGCGTCGCCGACGACCATCGTGTCGCCGATGCGCAGCGTTCCGCGCTGGACGAGGACGGTCGAGACGGCACCTCGACCGCGGTCGAGGTGGGACTCGATCGCGATGCCCTGCGCGTCCTGGTTCGGGTTGGCCCGCAGGTCGAGCGAGGCGTCGGCGGTGAGGACGACGGCCTCCAGCAGGGAGTCGATGTGCAGACCCTGCTTGGCGGAGATGTCGACGAACATCGTGTCGCCGCCGTACTCCTCGGCCACCAGACCGAACTCGGTCAGCTGGCCGCGGACCTTGGTCGGGTCGGCACCCTCGACGTCGATCTTGTTGACCGCGACGACGATCGGGACGCCGGCGGCCTTGGCGTGGTTGAGCGCCTCGATCGTCTGCGGCATGACGCCGTCGTTGGCCGCGACCACGAGGATCGCGATGTCGGTCGACTTCGCACCACGGGCACGCATGGCGGTGAACGCCTCGTGACCCGGGGTGTCGATGAAGGTGATGCGGCGCTCTTCACCGTTGACCTCGGTGCCCACCTGGTAGGCACCGATGTGCTGGGTGATGCCACCGGCCTCGCCCGCGACGACGTTGGTCTTGCGGATCGCGTCGAGCAGTCGGGTCTTTCCGTGGTCGACGTGACCCATGACGGTCACGACCGGCGGACGGGAGACCAGGGCCTCTTCGCCGCCCTCGTCCTCGCCGAACTCGATGTCGAAGGACTCGAGAAGCTCGCGGTCCTCCTCCTCCGGGCTGACGACCTGGACGACGTAGTTCATCTCCTCGGCCAGCATGACGAGCGTGTCGTCGGAGACGGACTGCGTGGCCGTGACCATCTCGCCGAGGTTCATCATGACCGCGACGAGCGACGCCGGGTTGGCGCCGATCTTCTCCGCGAAGTCGGTGAGGGACGCACCGCGCGACAGGCGAATGGTCTCGCCGTTGCCGCGAGGCAGCATCACGCCGCCCACGGACGGGGCCTGCATGGCCTCGTACTCCTGGCGCCTCTGCCGCTTCGACTTGCGACCGCGACGCGCGGGACCGCCGGGACGACCGAAGGCGCCCTGCGTGCCACCACGGCCACCCGGACCGCCGGGACGGCCGCCGAAGCCGCCGGGACGACCGCCGAAGCCGCCGCCACCGCCGCCGGGACCACCCGGACGACCGCCGCCGCCACCACCGGGACCACCGGGACGGCCGGCGAAGCCGCCGCCGCCACCGCCGGGACCGGCCGGACGACCGGTGAAGCCGGGACGACCGCCGCCGCCGCCGGGACCGCCCGGACGACCGCCGGGGCCACCCGGGCCACGGCCGCCGGGGCCGGGACGCGGGCCGGCAGCGGGACGCTGCGGCATCATGCCCGGGTTCGGACGGTTACCGCCGGGCGCGCCGCCCGGACGGGGAGCCTGCGGGCGCGGCATGCCACCCGGGGTCGGGCGCGGAGCGCCGCCCTGGGGACGAGGGGCGCCACCGGGGCCGCCCTGCGGACGCGGGGCACCCGGAACGGCACCGGGGCCGCCGGGACGCGGCGCGCCGCCACCCGGACGGGGCGCCTGCGGGCGCGCCATGCCGGTGGAGCCGCCCGAGGTGAACGGGTTGTTGCCCGGACGCGGACCGGCCGGACGGGCACCGCCCGGACGGGGCGCCTGCTGGCCGGGGCGCGCCGCGCCCTGACCCTGCGGGCGGGGCGCCTGCTGGCCCGGACGGGCGGCCGGGCGGGGGCCCGGGGTCGCGCCGGCGGGACGCTGCTGACCGGCGGCCGGAGCCGACGGAGGCGCGGTGAACTCCGGGGTGGTCGGAGCCGGGGAGGCCGGCGCCGGCTTCGGCGCGGCCGCGGGCTTCGGACCCGGGGTCGGACGCGGGCCGGGGGCCGGCGTCGAGGGCTTCTCGGCCGCCGCGGGCTTGGGCGCCGGGGTGGGCGCGCCGGGCTTCGGGGCGGCGGGACGGGCCCCCTCTGCCCGGGGGGCAGGAGAGGTGCCCTGCGCCGCGGAGGGCGCGGGGGACGCCGGCGCCGGCTTCGGCGCGGCGGGGGAAGGCGCTGCCTTGCGGGGCGCGCCGGGCTTGGCAGCGGTCTTGCCGGCGTTGCCACCGGGACCCTGCAAAGCGTCAGTCAACTTGCGCACGACCGGCGCCTCGATCGTCGAGGACGCCGAACGGACGAATTCACCGAGTTCTTGGAGCTTGGCCATGACGACCTTGCTCTCCACACCGAACTCCTTGGCGAGTTCGTATACCCGGACCTTAGCCACTTCGCTCCTTTGAGGTCCGGTTACCGCCGGACCGTCTCTACTTCATGGGCGTACTCATCGCGTACTCATCGAGTGCTCATCGCAATCTCGACCTACTTCCAACTCGCGAGGTACCTGACCGCACGGTGATCCGTGCCGTACTTCTTCTTCACTGCGGTGCTGCCTGCTCGACGTGGTGACGGAGTTCCGCGGTGTCGAGCGGTCCCTGGACCCTGAGGGCCCGGGGGAACGCCCGGCGGCGGACCGCCAGGTCGAGACAGACGACGGCGGGGTGCAGGTACGCACCCCGGCCGGGCAGCGTACCGCGATGATCAGGAACGCACTCGTCCTTGCTCACCACGATCCGCAGCAGATCGCTCTTGGCCGCTCGCTCCCGGCATCCCACACAGGTTCGCTCAGGGCACACGCGGGCATGCGTCCGGCCAGACACGATTAAGTCTACCTCCCCGTACCGACCGCACCCGTTTGGGGCAAAAATCGAACAGTCGTTGGCCAAAAGTGATCTCAGTCCTGCGGACCCGCGAGCTCCGTGTCCGGCCGGATGTCGATCCGCCAGCCGGTGAGGCGCGCCGCAAGACGGGCGTTCTGCCCCTCCTTGCCGATGGCGAGGGAGAGCTGGTAGTCGGGCACCGTCACCCGCGCCGACCGGGCGGCCAGGTCGACGACCTCCACCTTGGAGACCCGCGCCGGGGAGAGCGCGTTCGCCACCATCTCGGCCGGGTCGTCCGACCAGTCGACGATGTCGATCTTCTCGCCGAGCAGCTCCGCCATCACGTTGCGGACGCGGCTGCCCATCGGGCCGATGCAGGCGCCCTTGGGGTTCAGGCCCGAACGGGTGGAACGGACGGCGATCTTGGTGCGGTGACCGGCCTCACGCGCGATGGCCGCGATCTCGACCGAACCGTCGGCGATCTCCGGCACCTCCAGGGCGAAGAGCTTCTTCACCAGATTGGGGTGGGTGCGCGAAAGGGTGACGGACGGACCGCGGACGCCCTTGGCCACCCGGACGACGTACGTGCGCAGGCGCAGGCCGTGCGTGTAGTCCTCGCCCGGCACCTGCTCCTGCACCGGCAGGATGGCCTCCAGCTTGTCGTCCAGCTTGACGAGGACGTTCTTCGGGTCCTTGCCCTGCTGCACCACACCGGCGACGACGTCGCCCTCGCGGCGGGCGTACTCGCCGAACGTCACGTCGTTCTCGGCGTCGCGCAGCCGCTGCTGGATCACCTGGCGGGCGGTGCTCGCCGCGATCCGGCCGAAGTCCGACGGCGTGTCGTCGAAGTCCTTCGGCTGCTGGCCCTCTTCCAGGTCCGCCGGGTCCTCCTTCGCCCACACCGTCACGTGACCGGTGTGCCGGTCCAGCTCCACGCGCGCGTGGCGGCGGGCGTCGGGGGTGCGGTGGTACGCGATGAGGAGGGCCGACTCGATCGCCTCGACCAACAGGTCGAAGGAGATCTCCTTCTCGGTCGCCAAGCCCTTCAGGAGCTTCACGTCGATGTCCACGGCTACGCCTCCTCTTCCTTCTTGTCCTTGCGGTTGAACTCGATCTCGACACGCGCCTTCGCGATCTCGGCGAACTCGACCCGGCGGGCGGTGGGCTTGCGCCCCTTCACGCCAGGCACCTCCATGTCGAGGCCGTCCTCGTCCACGGCGAGGATGCGCGCGACCAGGTCGTCGCCCTCGGTGAGCTGCAGCTTGGCCAGCCGGCCGGTGGCCCGCACGTAGTGGCGGTGCTCGGTCAGGGGGCGGTCGGCGCCGGGGGAGCTGACTTCGAGGACGTACTCGCCCTCGCCCATCGCGTCGGTCTCGTCGAGCTTCTCGGAGATCGCGCGGCTCAGCTCGGCACAGGCGTCCAGCTCCACGCCCTCGTCCGAGTCGACGATGATCCTCAGCAGTCCGCGGCGGCCGGCCCGGGACACCTCGATCTCTTCCAGATCCAGGTCCTTCGCGTGGACGAGCGGCTCAATGAGTCCGCGCAGCCTGTCGCTCTGGGTGGTGCTCATCCGGGTGACTCCTCGGCCGCGTGTGCTGTTGTGGGTTCGTCGCGTGTCGGATCAAGGGTATCCGGTCCCGAAGGGTGTTGCCGTCCACCGCCCCGGGGCCCGCGGGTACGCTCGCCTGCGGTGATCTTCGACGAGCCGGAGCTCCGACGACCGAGGGAGAGAGCGTGACGACGACGGGCAGGCGCGCACTCCTGGCGGCCGGGGCCTCGGCCGCCGCCGCGGCCCTCGCGGCCTGCACCTCCGACGGCGGCACCGGTCCGCGCCGGCCGACCGCCGCCCAGCGGGAGGCCGAACGGGTGGCGCGCGCCGAGGCGGCGCTCCGCCTGCGGTCCGTGACCACCAGCCGGACCCTCCTGGAGCGGTACGACGCCACGCTCGCCGCGCACCCCGCCCTCGCCGCCCGGCTGACCCCGCTGCGGACCTCCGTCGCCGCGCACGCCGCGGCCCTCGGCGAGGGCGGCACGACGGTACGGCCCGCGACCGCCTCCCCGACGACGTCCCCGTCCGCGCGGCCGAGCGCGCGGCCCGGCGCCGCGGCTCCCGCCGTACGGGTGGCGGCCGACCCCGCGGCCGCCCTCGCGGAGCTCGCCGCCGCCGAACGGACCGCCGCCGACGCGCACACAGCCGCCCTCCTGACCGCGCCCCCCGAGTACGCCCGGCTGCTCGCCTCCGTGGCCGCCGCGGGCGCGGGCCACGCCTACCTGCTGACCGAAGGAGCCCCCCGATGAGCGCCCTCGACGCCGCCCAGGCCGCCCTGGCCGCCGAGCACGCCGCGGTGTACGGGTACGGGGTCGTCGGCGGCCGGATCGGTACAGAGCGCCGGGCCGAGGCCAGGGCCGCCCACGAGGCCCACCGGGCGCGCCGGGACGCGCTGCGCCGGACCGTACGGGACCTCGGGGGCTCCCCCGTCGTGTCGGCCGCCGCCTACCGGCTGCCCTTCGCCGTCGACGACCCGGCCGGAGCGGTCCGGCTCGCCGCCCATCTGGAGGACCGCGTGGCCGGGGTCTACTCCGACCTCGTGCGGGCCGCCGAGGGCCCGCTGCGCGGCGAGGCTGCCGCCTCGCTCCGGGAGGCCGCGGTACGGGCCGTCCGCTGGCGCGGCGGCGACGTAACCTTTCCTGGGCTCGCCGAGCGGGCCTGAGCCGCCGGGCCCCGACCGAAGGAACGACGTACGCATGGGTTTCGAACCGCCGCAGCGCCTCGTGAGGGCGCTCGGTGAGACGTACGGGTCCGCCGCCGCGGCCGCCTGGCTGGAGACGCTGCCCACCGCCGCCGAACGGGCGCTGGCGGGGGCCGGGCTCACCGCCGACCGGGTGATGGCCCCGGGCGGGCGCACCAGCCTGGTGCTGCTGGTCCGCCGCGCCGACGACTCCCCCGCCGCCCTCAAGGTCGCGCCGCCGTTCACCCGCCCGGACCTGGAGCGGGACGCGCTCGCCCACTGGAACGGCTGGGGCGCGGTCGGCCTCCTCGACACGACCGGCGCCGACGCGCCCGGCGACGGGCACGGGGACGGCGGGGACGGGGACGGGGACGGCGGGGACGGGGACGGCGCCCCCGCCCTCGTACTCGAACGGCTGCACCCGGAGGTGTCGCTGCGCTCCCTGCCGGAGGCCAAGGCGCTCCTGGAGGCGGCCGGAACCGTACGGAAGCTGTGGGTGGAGCCGCCGGCCGGGCACGGCTTCCCTTCGGTGGCCGAGCGGACCACCGCGCAGGCCGCCGCGATGGAGGCCCACCGGTCGGACGCCGCCGCCGGCGACCTGACGGCGGCGGCGCTCGCCGCGCGCGAGGAGCTCCTCGCCGCGGACGCCGAGACGGTCCTGCTGCACGGCAACTTCCGGCAGGGCAAGGTCCTCGCGGGCGACCGGGCGCCCTGGCTCGCCGTCGGCCCCGAACCGCTGGTCGGCGAACGGGCCTACGACCTCGCCCGGCTCGTCCGCGACCGGGTCGAGGACCTGGTCGCCGCCTCGGCCGGGGCCTCGGCCGCCCGGCGGCGGGTCAACAAGCTGGCCGACTCCCTCGACGTGGACCGGGACCGGCTGCGCGGCTGGACCCTCTTCCGCGCGGTCGAGTCCGGCACCCGCGCGCTGACGGCGGGGCGCCGCCAGGACGCGGAGCTGCTTCTCGAGTTCGCGGGCTGGCTGTGAGGGATCGCCCCGGACCGCCGGACGGCGTCTGATCGGCGGGACGACCCCCGAGGGAATACCCTGGCCCTAACCCTTACCGAGGGGGCCGTGATGATCGAAGAGCTGTTGATGGCGGCCGCCGGCGCAGCGGTGGCGGCCACGGCGTACGCGGGCGCGGCTGCCCGGGTCGTGAAGCAGTACGAACGGGGCGTCGTGTTCCGCTTCGGCCGGCTGCGCGAGGGCGTGCGGACGCCCGGCTTCACCATGATCGTTCCGCTGGTGGACCGGCTGCACAAGGTGAACATGCAGATCGTCACGATGCCCGTGCCCGCGCAGGAGGGCATCACCCGCGACAACGTGACCGTCCGCGTGGACGCCGTCGTGTACTTCAAGGTCGTCGACGCCGCCGAGGCGATCGTCCAGGTCGAGGACTACAAGTTCGCGGTCTCGCAGATGGCGCAGACCTCGCTGCGGTCCATCATCGGCAAGAGCGACCTCGACGACCTGCTCTCCAACCGCGAGAAGCTCAACCAGGGCCTGGAGCTGATGCTCGACTCCCCCGCCATCGGGTGGGGCGTGCAGATCGACCGCGTCGAGATCAAGGACGTCTCCCTGCCCGAGACGATGAAGCGCTCCATGGCCCGACAGGCGGAGGCCGACCGGGAACGGCGGGCCCGGGTGATCAACGCGGACGCGGAGCTCCAGGCGTCGAAGAAGCTGGCGGAGGCGGCGCGGCAGATGGAAGGGACGCCGTCGGCGCTCCAGCTGCGCCTGTTGCAGACGGTGATGGCCGTGTCGGCCGAGAAGAACTCGACGCTGGTGCTGCCGATACCGGTGGAACTGCTGCGGTTCCTGGACCGGGCGGCGCCGGTGGCGCACGAGCCCGAGGAGACCGCGCACGGTCCCCGCGCGGAGGCGGCGCCGGAGCACGGGCCGCGAACGGAGGCGCTGACCGGCGACGCGTACCTGCGGGGGCTCA
Source organism: Streptomyces sp. NPDC003327 (assembly GCF_053589515.1). Lineage (NCBI taxonomy): Bacteria > Bacillati > Actinomycetota > Actinomycetes > Kitasatosporales > Streptomycetaceae > Streptomyces > Streptomyces sp. NPDC003327. The sequence goes on from NZ_JBSFSA010000027.1 coordinate 10,185, forward strand.
CGGACGCGTCGTCCGCGGTCGAGGACCTGACGGGCGCCTCCGTGGAGCCCGCGCCGCACGACACCGCGCCCTGACACGCCCCGGCAGTTCCCGGGAAACGGGCCCGCCCCGGCGGAGACGTACGTCTGCCGGGGCGGGACCGTGGTGGATCAGGCGGTGAGCCGGTCGAGGGCCTCCGCGACCGTCAGCTCCTCGCGCTCGCCCGTGCGGCGGTCCTTCAGCTCCAGCACACCCTCAGCCGAGCGGCGGCCCGCGACCAGGATCTTCGGGACGCCGATCAGCTCCGCGTCCGTGAACTTCACGCCCGGGGAGACACCCGCGCGGTCGTCGACGAGGACCCGGAGGCCCGCGGCGGAGAGCTTCTCGGAGACCTCCAGGGCCAGCTCGGTCTGGAGCGCCTTGCCGGCGGCGACGACGTGGACGTCGGCCGGGGCGACCTCGGCCGGCCAGCACAGGCCCTTCTCGTCGGCGGTCTGCTCGGCGAGGGCGGCGACGGCGCGCGAGACGCCGACGCCGTACGAACCCATGGTGACGCGGACAGGCTTGCCGTTCTGGCCGAGGACGTCGAGCTTCAGCGCGTCGGCGTACTTGCGGCCGAGCTGGAAGATGTGACCGATCTCGATGGCCCGGTCGAGCGTGAGGCCGGTGCCGCACTTGGGGCACGGGTCGCCGTCCTGGACGACGACGACGTCGACGTACGCGGAGACCTCGAAGTCGCGGCCCGCGACGACGTTCTTCGCGTGCGTGCCCTCCTTGTTGGCCCCGGTGATCCAGGCCGTGCCGGGGGCGACGCGCGGGTCGGCGATGTAGGTGACCTTCTCCAGGCCCTGGGGGCCGACATAGCCGCGGACCAGGTCGGCGCGGGCGGCGAAGTCGGTCTCGGTGACCAGCTCGACGGCGGCGGGGGCGAAGTGGGCCTCGACCTTGTCCATGTCGACCTCGCGGTCGCCGGGCACGCCCACGGCGACGATCTCGCCGTCGACCTTCACGAGGAGGTTCTTCAGCGTGGCGGAGGCGGGGACGCCGAGCGAGGCGGCGAGCGTCTCGATGGTGGGCGTGTCGGGGGTCGGGATCTCCTCGGCGGCCGGGACGTCGGCGGCGTCGACGGCCTTGACCTCCTGGTACACGGCCTCCGTGTTGGCGGCGAAGTCGCAGTTCGGGCAGTCGGCGAAGGTGTCCTCGCCGGCCTCGGCGGGGGCGAGGAACTCCTCGGACTTCGAGCCGCCCATGGCGCCCGCGGTGGCGGCGCAGATGCGGTAGTCGAGGCCGAGGCGCTCGAAGATCCGCTGGTAGGCCTGGCGGTGCAGCCCGTACGACGCGGCGAGGCCCTCGTCCTCGGTGTCGAAGGAGTACGAGTCCTTCATGAGGAACTCGCGGCCGCGCAGGATGCCGGCGCGGGGGCGGGCCTCGTCGCGGAACTTGGTCTGGATCTGGTAGAGGATGACCGGCAGGTCCTTGTAGGACGAGCACTGGTCCTTCACCAGGAGGGTGAAGATCTCCTCGTGGGTGGGGCCGAGGAGGTAGTCGCCGCCCTTGCGGTCCTGGAGGCGGAAGAGCTCCGCGCCGTACTCGTCCCAGCGGCCGGTCGCCTCGTACGGCTCGCGGGGCAGCAGCGCGGGGAGGGAGACCTCCTGGGCGCCGATGGCGTCCATCTCCTCGCGGACGATCCGCTCGACGTTGGAGAGGACCTTCTTGCCCAGGGGCAGCCAGCTCCAGATGCCGGCGGCGGTGCGGCGCACGTAGCCGGCGCGGACGAGGAGCTTGTGGCTGAGGACCTCGGCGTCCGCCGGGTCGTCGCGCAGCGTCTTCGCCATCAACTGGGACATGCGCTGGACCGGTGCGTTGGCCATGGTTCTCGTACTCCTGCCGGGACAAAGGGTGATGGCCCCGAGGTTAGCCGGGCGGCCCCTGGTCGGAGAAATCAGTTCCGGCGGGGCAGCGGCAGGGGGGCGCCCATCACGGCGTAGGGGCGGGGGGCGCTGGGGAAGTGCACGGGCCGGGCGAGGTCGGCGTAGCCGAGGGAGCGGTAGAGGGCGCGGGCCGGGCTGTCGGTGTCGATCGCGGAGAGGATCGAGCGCTTCTCCTCCGCGGTGTCGGTGATGGCCGTGATCAGGCCGCGGCCGAGGCCCCTGCCCTGGAAGTCGGGGTGGACGTGGAGCTCGGTGATGACGAAGGAGCCGTCGAGCCAGTCGTCCGTCCCGTTGGCGCGGAGGTACGGCTCCACGACGGTCGACCACCAGTGGGTGCGGTCGTTGGGCATCCCGTACACGAAGCCGACGAGCCGGCCGTCGGGGGTGGTGGCGCCGAGGGCGCGGGCGCCGGGGCTCATGAGGTGGCGCAGCACGATGTGCCGGCGTACGGCGACCTCGTCGGCGTCGAGTCCGAAGGCGACGGCCTGGACGGCGAGGGCCTCGTCCACGCGGGCGGCGAGCTCGACCGGTCCGATCACGACCTGTGCGTCATCCATGCGGCGCACCCTACAAGTGGTCGGGGTCCGGGGGCACCTCGCTCCGTGGCGGATGCCCGGGGAGCGGGGGACCGGCACGGCGCGCCGGGATCAGAACAGCACGCTCATGAAGGCGCCGGTCTCGCGGAAGCCGACGCGCCGGTACGCGGCGCGGGCGGGGGTGTTGTAGTCGTTGACGTACAGGCTGACGACGGGGGCGACGTCGGCGAGGGCGTACCGGAGGACGGCGGCCATGCCGGTCTCGGAGAGGCCCTTCCCGCGGTGCTCGGGGGCGACCCAGACGCCCTGGATCTGGCAGGCCTGGCGGGTGGCGGCACCGATCTCGGCCTTGAAGAGGACCTTGCCGTCCTCGATGCGGGCGAAGGCGCGGCCGGCGCCGACGAGTTCGGCGACGCGGGCCTGGTAGAGGAGTCCGCCGTCGCCGGCGAGCGGGGAGATGCCGACCTCCTCGGTGAACATGGCCACGCAGGCGGGCATGATCACGTCCATCTCGTCCTTGCGGACGCGGCGGACCAGCGGGTCGGGGGCGATCTCGGCGGAGGGCGTCTCGGTGACCATCAGCGGCTGGCAGGCCCTGACGTCCCTGGCGGGACCCCAGCTGGGTTCCAGGAGCCGCCAGAGCGCGGAGGTGGGCTCGGCGGGGCCGACGATCGAGGAGCAGCGGCGGCCGGTCCTGCGGGCGCGTTCGGCGAAGGCGCGGACGGCCTCGGGGGTGGCGCAGAGCGGGACGAGGTTGGCGCCGGAGTAGCAGAGGGAGCGGAGCCGGCCGTCGGTGTACCAGCCCCACATCTCGCCGCCGAGGCGCCAGGGGTCGAGCCCGGCGGCCTGGACGCGGGCGGTGACGAAGGCGTTCTCGACGGGGGCGCTCTCCAGGACGGCGAGCGCGGCGCCGAGATCGGCGGGTTCGAGGACCCGGGTGTGGGTTTGCGTCAGCACGTGGGGGGCCTCACGGACGGATCTGCTGGTCTCCGCACTGTACCCCCACCCGCCGGGAGGGGGCTCCGCGCGCATGCGGAACCCCTCCGTCCCGGGGCGGGACGGAGGGGCTGCGGACGTACGGCCCCGGGGAGGGGCGGGGTCAGCCGGCGACGGCGACGGTGGGCTCGCCGCTGGCGATCCCGTCCTTCTCCATCTGCTCGGCGATCTTGAGGGCCTCCTCGATGAGGGTCTCGACGATCTTCGACTCGGGGACGGTCTTGATGACCTCGCCCTTCACGAAGATCTGGCCCTTGCCGTTGCCGGAGGCGACGCCGAGGTCGGCCTCGCGGGCCTCGCCGGGGCCGTTGACGACGCAGCCCATGACGGCGACGCGCAGCGGGACGGTCATGCCGTCGAGGCCGGCGGTGACCTCCTCGGCGAGCTTGTAGACGTCGACCTGGGCCCGGCCGCAGGACGGGCAGGAGACGATCTCCAGGCGGCGCTGGCGGAGGTTGAGGGACTCCAGGATCTGGATGCCGACCTTGATCTCCTCGGCCGGCGGCGCGGAGAGGGAGACCCGGATGGTGTCGCCGATGCCCTCGGAGAGCAGCGCGCCGAAGGCTACGGCGGACTTGATGGTGCCCTGGAAGGCGGGGCCCGCCTCGGTGACGCCGAGGTGCAGCGGGTAGTCGCACTGGGCGGCGAGCTGGCGGTAGGCGTTGACCATGACGACCGGGTCGTTGTGCTTGACCGAGATCTTGATGTCGTGGAAGCCGTGCTCCTCGAAGAGGGAGGCCTCCCAGAGGGCGGACTCGACGAGCGCCTCGGGGGTGGCCTTGCCGTACTTGGCGAGGAGGCGGGCGTCGAGCGAGCCGGCGTTGACGCCGATGCGGATCGGGGTGCCGGTGGCGGAGGCCGCCTTGGCGATCTCCTTCACCTTGTCGTCGAACTGCTTGATGTTGCCCGGGTTGACGCGGACGGCTGCGCAGCCCGCGTCGATGGCGGCGAAGACGTACTTGGGCTGGAAGTGGATGTCGGCGATCACCGGGATCTGCGACTTCTTCGCGATCGTGGCGAGGGCGTCGGCGTCGTCCTGCGTCGGACAGGCCACGCGCACGATCTGGCAGCCGGAGGCGGTGAGCTCGGCGATCTGCTGGAGCGTTGCGCCGATGTCGGAGGTACGGGTGGTCGTCATCGACTGCACCGAGACGGGTGCGTCGCCGCCGACGGCCACGCTGCCGACCTGGATCTGGCGGCTCTTGCGCCGCTCGGCGAGCCGGGTCGGGACGGTGGGGATACCGAGAGCAATCGCGGTCATCAGTTGTGCAACCTCAAGGTTGTGCGTCGGCGGGCCTCAGGTCTCCGAGGTTACCGCCCCGGGGGCGGGGGGCCGGACACCACCGGGTGCGGCCCCCTGGGGTTCAGGTGATCTTCACCGGGTTGACGAGGTCGGCGGCGAGGACGAGCAGGGTGAAGCAGACGAAGACGCCGGCGACCACGTAGGCGGCGGGCATCAGCCTCGCCACGTCGAAGGGGCCGGGGTCGGGGCGGCGGAAGATCCGGGCCGTGTTGCGGCGGACGGACTCCCACAGGGCGCCCGCGATGTGGCCGCCGTCGAGCGGCAGCAGCGGGAGCATGTTGAACAGGAACAGCGAGACGTTGAAGTACACCAGCAGGTTCATGAACATCACGAGGATGGTCGTCGGAGGTGCGTCGACGGTCATCAGTTCGCCGGTGATGCGGGCGGCCCCGACGACGCCGACGGGCGAGTCCTCGGCGCGCTCGCCGTCGCCGAAGGTGGCGTCCCAGAGGCCGGGGATCTTGCCGGGGAGCGCGACGACCGACTCCAGGCCGTTCTCCAGCAGGTCGCCCATCCGGTCGGTGGTCTCGACGAAGGTGAGCGCCCTGACCTCGCTCTTCGGCTGGAAGCCGAGGTAGCCGGCGGGGACGTACTGGACGGGCCGGACGATGTTGCCGTCGGCGTCCTTCTTCTCGACCATGTTGGTGACGAGCGTGGGGTGAAGGTCGATCCGCTGCCCGTCGCGCTCGACGGTCAGGGTGGCCTGGCCGAGGGTGGCGCGGATGCCGTCCGAGAGGGTGTCCCAGTCGGGCACCGGGCGGCCGTTCAGGGCGACGATCCGGTCGCCGTCCTTGAGGCCGGCCTGGAAGGCGGGGGAGACCGGGTCGCCCGGGCGGCACTCCTTGCGCGCCTCGCTCTGCTTGAGCACGCACTTCTGGACGCCCGCGACCTCGGTCGTCGACATCTGGGTGCCGAGCGTCATCATCGAGCCGAAGAAGAGCGCGGCTGCCAGGACCAGGTTCATGAAGGGCCCGGCGAACATGACGATGACGCGCTTCCACGGCTTGCGCGTGTAGAAGAGCCGGGTCTCGTCGCCGGGCTGCAGCTCCTCGTACGACGCCTCGCGGGCGTCCTCGATCATGGAGCGCCAGGGCGAGGTGGAGCGGGCCTCGACGCGGCCGTCGTCGCCGGGCGGGAACATGCCGATCATGCGGATGTAGCCGCCGGCCGGGATGGCCTTGATGCCGTACTCGGTGTCGCCGCGCTTCCTCGACCAGAGGGTGGGCCCGAAGCCGACCATGTACTGCGGCACGCGGATGCCGAACAGCTTGGCGGTGGAGAGGTGGCCCAGCTCGTGCCACGCGATGGAGACGAGGAGTCCCAGCGCGAACAGCACGATGCCGAGGATGTAGAGAAGTGCTTCGGTCATGCGCGCGCCTCCGCCGTTGCCTTCGCTGCGAGCTCCCGGGCCCGGGCCCTGGCCCAGGTCTCCCCTTCCAGGACGTCCGGCAGGGTGAGGGAGGTTCCCCGGGTGGGGGTGCCGTGCTCCGTGACGACCGCCGTGACGGTGTCCATGATGCCGTTGAACGGCAGCCGTCCCGCGAGGAACGCCTCCACGCACTCCTCGTTCGCCGCGTTGAAGACGGCGGGGGCGGTGCCGCCCAGTGCGCCGACGTGCCGGGCGAGACCGACCGAGGGGAAGGCCTCGGTGTCCAGGGGGAAGAACTCCCAGGTCGAGGCGGTGGTCCAGTCGAAGGCGGGGGCCGCGTCCGGGACCCGCTCGGGCCAGCCGATGCCGATCGCGATGGGCCCGCGCATGTCCGGCGGGGTGGCCTGGGCGAGCGTCGAACCGTCGGTGAACTCCACCATCGAGTGGACGTACGACTGGGGGTGGACGACGACCTCGATGCGGTCGAACGGGATGTCGTAGAGCAGGTGGGCCTCGATGACCTCCAGGCCCTTGTTCACGAGGGTCGCGCTGTTGACGGTGATGACCGGGCCCATGGCCCAGGTCGGGTGGGCGAGCGCGTCCTCCCGGGTGACGTGCGCCAGCTCCTCGCGCGTACGGCCGCGGAAGGGGCCGCCGGAGGCGGTGACGACCAGCTTGCGGACGTCGGCGCGGGTGCCGGCGGCCAGCGCCTGGAAGAGGGCCGCGTGCTCGGAGTCGACCGGGATGATCTGGCCCGGCTTGGCCAGCGCCTTCACCAGCGGGCCGCCGACGATCAGCGACTCCTTGTTGGCGAGGGCGAGGGTGCGGCCCGCCTCCAGGGCCGCCAGGGTCGGCGCGAGGCCGATGGAGCCGGTGATGCCGTTGAGGACGGTGTGGCACGGGGACGCGGCCAGCTGCGTGGCCGCGTCGGGGCCCGCGAGCAGCTCGGGCAGCGGCTCGGAGCCGTACAGCGCCGTCAGGGCCGCGCGCAGCTCGGGCAGCGCCTCCTCGCGGGCGACCGCGACCGCGGCGACCTTCAGCCGGTGCGCCTGCTCGGCGAGCAGGCCGACCCGGCCGCCGGAGGCGGCCAGGGCGGTGACCCGGAAGCGGTCGGGGTGGCGCAGCACCAGGTCGATGGCCTGGGTGCCGATGGACCCGGTCGAGCCGAGGACGACGATGTCCCGACGTCCTTCGGACACGTCGAAGGCGATGTGCGGGTCGGCGAGAGGGGAGGGGCGGTCGCTCATGCCCCCCATTCTTGCCGCAAAGACCGCGCGGTCTTCACGGGGTGCGGGCGAACGCGTCGAAGGCTCGGTGGAAGCCGGGGAACGTCTTCTTGACGCAGCCGGGGTCGTCGAAGGTGATCCCGGGGGTGCGCAGGCCCGTGACGGCGAAGGACATGACGATGCGGTGGTCGCCGTGGGTGGCGATCTCGGCGGGGCCGGTGGGCGTGCCGGGGTGGATCTCGATCCAGTCCGGTCCGGTCCGGACGGTGACGCCGAGGCGCCGGAGGTTCTCGGCGCAGGCGTCGAGGCGGTCGCACTCCTTGACGCGGGTGTTGGCGACGTCCTCGATGCGGACGGGGCCGTCGGCGAAGGGCGCGATCGCGGCGAGCGTCGGCATGGTGTCGGAGATGTCCCGCATGGTGACGGTGAGCCCGCGCAGGGTGCCGGTGGAGCGGACGGTGGTGCGGTCGGCCTCGATCCGTACGTCGGCGCCCATCCGGCGCAGGACGTCGACGAACGCGAGGTCGCCCTGGAGGGCGCCGGTGCCGAGCCCGGGGACGGTGACGGAGCGGCCGGGTTCGAGGGCGGCCGCGGCGAAGAAGTAGCTGGCGGTGGAGGCGTCGGGCTCGACGGCGTACGTCCGCGCCCGGTAGCCGGTGGGGGCGACGCGGTAGGTACGGCCCCGGGCGCCGCCCTCGCCGCCGTCCACCACGGTCACGTCGGCGCCGAAGGAGCGCATCATCGCGAGGGTGATCTCGACGTACGGCTCCGAGACCAGGTCGGTGACCGTGATGTCGAGGCCCTCGGCGGTGAGCGGGCCGAGCATGAGCAGGGCGGTGAGGTACTGGGAGGACTGCCCGGCGTCGAGGGTGAGCGCGCCGCCCTTGACGCCGTCGGCGTGGACGGCGAGCGGGTGGTGGCCCTCCTTCTCGCCGTGCCGGAGGTCGACGCCCAGCTCGCGCAGGGCGGTGCTGAGGGGGCCGAGGGGGCGGCGGCGCATCTGGGCGGAGGCGTCGAAGCGGTAGGTGCCGCGGCCTGCGGCGGCGAGGGTGGGCAGGAAGCGGGCCGTGGTGGCGCCGTCGCGGCAGTAGACGTCGGCGGCGTCCACGCCGGGGCCGGCCGGGCGGCCCTCGACGTGCCATGCGTCGGGCGTGCGGCGGACGGCGTAGCCGAGGGCGGTGAGGCCCTCGGCGAAGCCCTCGGTGTCGTCGGAGACGAGCGGGCGCAGGAGGGTCGTGGTGCCCTCGGCGGCCGCGGCGAGGAAGAGCGCGCGGGCGGTGACGGACTTGGAGCCGGGGATGTCGATGACGGTCACGGGGCCATGGTGCCGTGACCGCCGGTCGCCGGGCGGGGCCGTCCGCCGTTCGGACGGGGGTGCCTGCGGGCGCGGGGGGCCGGCGGGGGCCGGGGCGGGGCGGGGCCGGCGGGCGCGGGCTGCCGCGCATGCGGCCGCGGGCGGGCGGGTTGCCGCGGCGGGGCTTTCCCGCCGCGGGTGGAGCGGGCGTCCGCGGCAGCGGTCGGTTACGGGATCTTCCGGTGGACGTTCCGCTCCCGCGACGGGCCCGGGGTGGCGTCCGCGATCCAGGGGCCGTCGCCGCTCGGGTCGAGGATGCCGGCCTCCAGCCAGGTGTAGCGGCCGTCGAGGACGCCGTCGACGATCCGCCGGTCCAGGTCGTCGGTGTTGGACCACAGGCGCCCGAACAACTCCTCGGTGCGCAGCCGCGCCTGGCGGCAGAAGGCGTCCGCGAGGCGGTGCGCCTCGCGGCCGTGGTCGCCTCCGGTGCGGAGCAGTTCCGCCCGGACGCAGGCCGCGCTCATGGCGAACAGTTCGGCGCCGATGTCGACGATCCGGCCGAGGAAGGCCTGCTTGAGCTCCAGGCGGCCCTGCCAGCGGGTCATCCCGTAGAAGGTGGCGCGGGCGAGCTTGCGGGAGGTCCGCTCGACGTACCGCAGGTGCTCGGCGAGGGCTCCGAACTGACGGTAGGAGCCCGGGAGTTGGCCCGGACCGGTGACGAGCCCGGGGAGCCAGCGGGCGTAGAAGCCGCCGGCCCGCGCGCCCGCCCGCACCTTCTCGGCCGGCGTCCGGTCGGGGTCGACGAGGTCCCCGGCGACCGACAGGTGGGCGTCGACGGCCTCGCGGGCGATCAGCAGGTGCATGATCTCGGTGGAGCCCTCGAAGACCCGGTTGATCCTGAGGTCGCGCAGGACCTGTTCGGCGGGGACGGCCCGTTCGCCGCGGGCGGCGAGCGAGTCGGCCGTCTCGTACCCCCGCCCGCCCCGGATCTGGACGAGCTCGTCGGCGACGCGCCAGGCCATCTCGGAGCCGTACAGCTTGGCGAGCGCGGCCTCGATGCGGATGTCCTTGCGGCCCTCGTCCGCGAGCTGGGAGGCCAGCTCCACGACGGCCTCCAGGGCGAAGGCGGTGGCGGCGATGAAGGAGATCTTGGTGGCGACGGCCTCGTGCCGGGCGACCGGCCTGCCCCACTGCTCGCGCACCCCGGACCATTCGCGGGCGATCTTCAGGCACCACTTGGCGGAGCCGGCGCAGGCGGCGGGGAGCGAGAGCCGGCCGGTGTTGAGGGTGGTGAGGGCGATCTTCAGGCCGGCGCCCTCGGGACCGATCCGGTTCGCGGCGGGGACGCGGACGCGGTGCAGTCGGGTGACGCCGTTCTCCAGGCCGCGCAGGCCCATGAAGGCGTTGCGGTGCTCGACGGTGATGCCGGGCGAGTCGGCCTCGACGACGAAGGCGGTGATGCCGCCTGGGTGACCTTCCGAGGCCGGGACGCGGGCCATCACCACGAGCAGGTCGGCGACGACGCCGTTGGTGGTCCACAGCTTCACGCCGTCGAGGACGTACGCGTCGCCCTCGGCGTCCGTGACCGGCACGGCGGTGGTGGCGAGCCGCGCCGGGTCGGAGCCGACGTCGGGCTCGGTGAGCAGGAACGCGGAGAGGTCGGTGCGGGCCAGCCGGGGCAGGAAGGCGTCCTTCTGCTCCTGGGTGCCGAAGAGTTTCAGCGGCTGCGGTACGCCGATCGACTGGTGCGCGGAGAGCAGGGCGCCGACGGCGGGGCTGACGGAGCCGACGAGGGCGAGCGCGCGGTTGTAGTACACCTGGGTGAGGCCGAGGCCGCCGTACTTCGGGGCGATCTTCATCCCGAGCGCGCCGATCTCCTTGAGCCCGGCGACGGTCTCGTCGGGGATGCGGGCCTCGCGGTCGATGCGGGCGCCGTCGATCCGGGTCGCGCAGAAGTCCCGCAGGACGGCGAGGAAGGCCTCGCCGCGCCGGACGTCCTCGGCGGCGGGCAGCGGATGCGGATGGATCAGGTCCAGCCGGAACCGGCCGAGGAACAGCTCCTTCGCGAAGCTGGGTCTCCCCCAGTCCCGCTCGCGCGCGGCCTCGGCGACCTGCCGGGACTCGCGCTCGGTGACCCTGGGCCGCTCGGTCGATGCGGACATGGACGCCTCCTTGGGCTTTTGTCCGTCGTACCCGATACCGGTGGGTTCGGAAAGCGCGGGGACGCGAGCGGGGCCTGGGGGCGGGGCCGAGGGGGGGGCGGGGCCGGGGGCGTACGAGAAGGCGGCCCGGGCCCCCGCACAGTGGGCCCGGACCGCCTGGTCTCGTGGAGGGACCGCCCTTACAGGGCGAGACCCGTGAGGACGAGGACGCGCTCGTAGGTGTAGTCGTCCATCGCGTACCTGACGCCCTCGCGGCCGACGCCGGAGCGCTTGGCGCCGCCGTACGGCATCTGGTCGGCGCGGTACGAGGGGACGTCGCCGACGATCACGCCGCCGACCTCCAGGGCGCGGTGGGCGCGGAAGGCGGTCTGCAGGTCGTGGGTGAAGACACCCGCCTGGAGGCCGAAGTCGGAGTCGTTGACGGCGGCGAAGGCCTCGGCCTCGCCGTCGACCGTGGCGATCGTCAGGACCGGGCCGAAGACCTCGGCGCGGGCCAGGGTGACGTCGGCCGGGAGGTCGGTGAGGACCGTCGGGGCGTAGGTGGCGCCCTCGCGCTTGCCACCGGCGAGGAGCTTCGCGCCGGCCGCGACGGCCTCGTCGACCCAGGACTCGACGCGCCGGGCGGCGGCCTCGTCGACCAGCGGGCCGACGTCGGTGGCGTCGTCCGCCGGGTCGCCGGTGACCTGCGCCTCGACGGCGGCGACGATCTTGGGCACCAGGCGGTCGTGGAGCGAGGCGTCGACGATCACGCGCTGCACGGAGATGCAGGACTGGCCGCCCTGGTAGTTGGAGAAGGTCGCGATGCGGGACGCGGCCCAGTCCAGGTCGGCCTCGGAGGACCAGTCGGGCAGGACGACGGCCGCGGCGTTGCCGCCGAGCTCCAGGGTGCAGTGCTTGTGCGGCACGGACTGCTGGATGGCGTAGCCGACCTTGTCCGAGCCGGTGAAGGAGATGACCGGGAGGCGCTCGTCCTGGACGAGGGCGGGCATGCGGTCGTTCGGGACGGTCAGGATCGACCAGGAGCCGGCCGGCAGGTCGGTCTCGGCAAGGATCTCGCCCAGGATGAGGGAGGAGATCGGCGTCGACGGGGCCGGCTTGAGGATGATCGGGGCGCCGACGGCGATGGCCGGGGCGACCTTGTGGGCGCTGAGGTTCAGCGGGAAGTTGAACGGCGCGATGCCGAGGACGACGCCCTTGGGGATGCGGCGCGTGAGGGCGAGGCGGCCCGCGCCGCCCGCCTCGGTGTCCAGGCGCTGGGCCTCGCCGGCGTTCCAGCGGCGGGCCTCCTCGGCGGCGAAACGGAAGACGGAGACGGCGCGGCCGACCTCGCCGCGCGCCCACTTGATGGGCTTGCCGTTCTCGGCGGAGATCAGCTGGGCGATCTCCTCGGTGCGCTCGGCGAGCCGCTTCGACACGTGGTCGAGGGCGGCGGCGCGGACGTGCGCCGGGGTCGCGGCGAACTCGTCGACGACGGCGTGCGCGGCGGCGACGGCCTCCTCGACCTGGGCCTCGGTGGGCACGCTGACCTTGCCGACCAGACGTCCGTCGTACGAGTTCGTGACGTCGAAGGAGGCGTCGCCGGTGGCCTCGCGGCCGGCGAGCCAGAAGGCGTGGGTGGTCGTCATTGCGTACCGGCCCTTTCCGTTCCGTAGCGGGGGTGGCGTGAGGGGGTGTTCTCGCGCTCTCGTGACACGTTAGGGCGAAGGGGGCGGAGGGGCGCTTGTCCGCGATGGAGTGATGGGCGGGGGTTCCTGTCCGCTTTGGCCGAAGCGGGGGAGCCCGCGGACGCGGGTGCGCGCGGGCGGGCGTCAGCGACGCCGCTCGGTCGAGACGATCAGACAGACCCCACCGACGACGATCGCGCCGCCGAGGGCGATGGGCCAGCTGACGGCCTCGTTCAGGACCAGGGCGCCGAGCGCGACGGCGACGACCGGGTTCACGTACGCGTAGGTGGCGACGAGCGAGAGCGGGGCGGCCTGGAGGAGCCAGGCGTACGCGGTGAACGCGAGCAGCGAGCCGAAGACGACCAGGTAGGCGAGGGCCGCCCAGGAGCGGGTGGAGACCTCGGCCAGGTCGAGGCCGTGCTGCTCGCCGCGGATCAGGCCCACGACGAGGCCCGCGACGCCGCCGGCGACCATCTCGTACGCGCTGGCGGCGAAGGGGTTGGCCGGCATGGGAACGCGCGAGGAGGAGAAGGACCCCACGGACCAGCAGAGGGTCGCGGCGATGACCAGGAGGACGCCGCCGACCTGCACCTCGCCGCTGAGGCCGGGGAGCGTCAGGACGGCGAGCCCGGCGAGGCCCAGGAGGACACCGGTGACGCCGCCCGCGGTGGGCCGTTCGCCGGAGAGCGCCTTGAGGATGACGACCCAGGCGGGGACGACGGCGATGAGCAGGGCGGCCAGGCCGGAGGGGACGGAGGTCTCGGCGAGGACGACGAGGCCGTTCCCGCCGAGGATGAGGAGCAGGCCGACGACCACGACCGAGAGGAGCTGGCGGCGGGTCACCTTGAGCGCGGCGGGCCCCTGCCGCCAGGCGATGATCCCCGCGAGGATCAGCCCCGCGGTGACGAAGCGGGCGCCCGCGGAGAGGAAGGGCGGCATCGTCTCGACCACGATCCGGATGCCGAGGTAGGTGGAGCCCCACACGACGTACACGATGCCGAGGGCGAGCCAGACGGCGCCGGTGATCCGCCGCCGGGGGGCGCCCGGGACGGTGGGGGTGGCCTGGACGGTGGGGGCCGGGTCGACGGCGGGGCTTGTCATGTGCAGGAGACTATGGAGCGTCGGGCCCGGAAGCCAAGAAAATTGCCCGCATCCGGGCAGGGTCGACGGAATGCGGACCCGAAACCCCGACGAGACGGGCGAGACGACACCGGGACGGGACGAGACGACACCCGGGGCGGGGGAACCGAACCCCTTACGCCGAGTCCTCGCCCGTCGCCTTGAGGGCCAGCCACAGCTCCATCCGGACGTCCGGGTCGTCGAGCGAGCGGCCGAGGATCTCCTCCACGCGCCGCATCCGGTAGCGCAGGGTGTGCCGGTGCACGCCCAGGTCCGCCGCCGCCGCGTCCCACTGGCCGTGCCGGGAGAGCCACGCCCGCAGGGAGGCGACCAGGTCGCCGCGGCCCGTCGCGTCGTGGTCGCGCAGGGCGCGCAGCATGCCGTCGGCGAAGGCCCGTACGGCGTCGTCGGCGAGGAGCGGCAGGACCGAACCGGCCGCCAGCTCCTCGTGCTCGACGAGCGCGCGGCCGCGGCGGCGCGCCACGGAGAGGGCCTGCTCCGCCTGCCGGTAGGCGCCCGCGGTGGCGACCGGCCCGGCCGGGGCCGAGAGGCCGACGACCAGACCGGCGTCCTCCGCCTCCCGTTCCGCGTACCCCTCGCAGGCGGCGACGACCGCTCCCCCGTCGCCCGCGAGGACGACCAGCCGGTCCTCGCCCTCGGGCACGGTGAGCACCGCCTCCCCGGCGCGGGCCGCGGCGGTCTCCAGGGTCTCGGCGAGCACGGGGAGCGGCGCCTCGCCGGCGGACTCGGAGCCGGCCGGTTCGGCGATGAGCAGCCGGAAGGGGGCGTCGAGGAGCCCGCCGTACACGTCGCCGGCGACCGCCCGCGCGTGGTCCGGCTGACCGGCGAGCAGCATGCGCAGCACGGCGGCGCCCAGCCGCTGCTCGGCGGCCTGGAGCGAGCGGGAGCGTTCCGTCGTCAGGGTGAGCAGGGCGATCGCCGAGTGCACGGCGTACCGCTCGGCCGTCCCGAGCGGCGCGCCCGTGCCGACGGCCAGCGCACCGCGCACCCGGCGCCCGGTCCCCAGCGACTGCAGCTCCACCCGGTCGTCGGTGCCGCCGACGACCGCGCTCGCCGGAGCGGGGCGCTCGCGCAGCCGCTCGACGTCGGAGGTGAGCCGGGCGGCCCGGCGCGCCGCCCATTCGGGCGAGACGGCGACGACGGTGCCGGACGTGTCGTACAGCGCGGCCCAGCCGTCCACGTGCGCGGCGAGCCGGGCGACGACGGCGTCCGGGCCCTCGGCGAGGGCCGCCCTGGTCAGCTCCCGCTGGGCCTCGAAACCGGCGGTCACCGCCCGGTACTGGTCGGCCGCGATCGCCGCCGACACCGCCTTGCTGATCGCCAGGAACGGCGTCCTGCGGGGCACCTCCAGGAGGGGCAGGTGTTCCTCGCGCGCCGCGTCGAGCAGCGCCGCCGGGATGTCCTCGTAGTTGACGCCCACCGCGAACCCGAGCCCCACGACCCCGGCCGCGAGCAACCGCCGGACGTACGGGCGCATCGTCTCCGGGTCCTCCGCGTCCAGCTGGAGCGCGGTGGTCAGGAGCAGCTCGCCGCCCTCCATGTACGGGACGGGGTCGGCCAGCTCGCTGACGTGGGCCCAGCGGACGGGGGTGTCGAGACGGTCCTCGCCGGCGCGGACGACGAGTTTGAGGGAGGAGTGCTGGACGAGCGAGGCGAGGGTGGGCGGCATTGGGGACCGTCGGACCTTTGAGCGAGGACCACGCACGGCCAGCCGTGCACGGCGCGGGGAGGACGCCGCTCAACCGAGCGGCGCCCCCGATTGTGCCAGGGCCCCGGGCCGCCCGCGCCCGCCCGCCGCGCGGGTGGCGGTCAGCCCCGCAGGTCGACCAGGACCGGCGGGGTGTGGTCGCCGCGGGTCGTCGTCAGGGAGACGACGGCGTGTCCGGCGGGGACGGAGTGGGCCAGGTCCGAGGCGGACCAGCGCGGGCGCTCGACCTTCCTGACGGTGACGGCGTCGGTGGTGACCGCCTTCCCGGTGACCTTCTTGCGCAGGGCGTGGTAGGCCCGGGTCATGGGCTGGTTGGCGAAGACCGTGTGGTGGGCGACCTCCTCGGTCTCCACCCACTCGGTGCCCCAGGCCTCGGCGAACCCCCGGCCGTCCCAGGTGGTGACCCCGGCGAAGGCGACGCGGCAGCCGACGGCGCCGAGCAGCGGGCCGTGCAGGGACTCGGGCACGTCGGCCAGCGTGCGCAGGCCGAGGACGACGCCGGCGTTCTGCGGGCGGAGCCGCTGGAGGGAGCGGACGGTGCCGGTGGTGACGGCGCCGGTGGCGTCGTCGAGGACCAGGCAGACGAAGTGGGGGCGGGCGCCCCCGCCGCGTACGGCCGTCAGGAACTGGGCGAGGAGCAGGCGGGCGAGCAGCCGCGAGGCCTCCTCGTGGCCGCGGTCGGGCAGCTGGACGAGGACGCGCAGCGGGTGGTGGAGGACGGACTTCAGCGCGAAGGGCCGGGCGCCCCCGGCGGCGGCCGCCGCGCCGTCCCCGGGCACGCCGTCCCCGGGCACGCGGGCGCCGAAGAAGTCGGCGAAGACCGGCCGGTCGAGGAGCGAGAGCCGGTCGGCGAGGAGGGGACCCGGGTCGGAGGGGGCGCCCGCCTGCCGGATCCGGGCCTCCAGCTCGCGGCGCATGGTGGGCGCCGCGTCCGCCGGGAGCAGGTCGAGCAGCGCCGACAGGGCGGCGGGACCCGCTTCGAGGAGCTCGCGCAGGACGGGCACGGTCGGGAAGCGGCCGTGCGCGGCGCGGTAGGGGCCGATCAGCTGGGCGAGGACGGTGGCGGCGCGCCGGGCGTCGACCGTGTCGACGTCGCCGACGAGCCCCTCCGCGAGCAGGGCGGCGGCCTCGTCGGGTTCGGTGAGCCCCGCGTAGGGGTCGAGGTCGTACGGCGAGGTCGGGTCGCCGAGCCGGATCACGACGTCGTACGCGTCGGGGGGACCGAGCGGCGCGTCGGCGGACCCGACGGTGACGACCGCGCACGCGCCGGTGAGGGCCTGGAGGGCGAGGGACTCGGCCACGGGCCGGGTGAGCCGCTCCGTCTTGCCCGCGCCGGAGGGTCCGACGACCAGGAGCGAGGTGCCGAGGGCGGCCGTGTCGAGGGCGAGACCGGCGCCCCGGTAGGCGGCCGGGTTGCGGGCGCCCGCGTCGCAGCGGCCGAGGCGGACCTGGCCGAGGAGCAGGTCGTGGGTGGCGGTGCGGCGCGGCAGGTCGCGGTCGCCGGAGGGGTGAGCCCAGGCGGCGGCGCCGTGCCGGAGCACGGTGTCGACGAAGCCGGCGAGGCGGCCGGGGTCGCCGTGGGCCCTGTCCCAGCGGCGGCGGACGCGGGCGCAGTCGACCTCGTTCATCCGTCCGGCCGAGACCTCGGCGGTGAGGAGGTCGGCCGCGCTGTGCTGCCCGGCGGCGCGGAGGGCGGGCCACTGCGAGGGGGGGACGGGGACGCCGGGGGCGGGGGCGGCCTCCGCGTCCGCCCGCCGGGTGCGCAGCCAGGTGCGGGCGAGCTCCGGCCAGCCGCCGAGCCGCGCGAACGGCCACAGGACGGCGGCGGTGACCAGGGCGTACACGCCGTACGTGAGGAAGGGCGAGGAGAAGATCGCGAGGTCTCCGCCGATCAGCGCCACGAGGTACAGCACGGGTGTGGCGACGGGCAGCGGCTCCCAGCCGACGAAGGGGAAGGCCTCCGGCCAGACGAACATGAGCGCGATCAGGGCCGCGCCGCCGGTGAGGGCGGCCCGGGCGGGCGGCCGGTACGGCTCCAGGAGGTGGCGGGCCACCTGGCCCCAGGAGCCGAGCGTGGCCACCGCCCACACGATCAGGCCGAAGACGACGCCGCTGTAGACGACGTGGGCCGCCCGTCCGTGCCAGTCGCGGGGCGTGGTCGTCGGGGCGTACCACCACTCCTCCGGGGTGAGCGCGGTCAGCGGGATCCAGAGGTACGGGACGCCGCCGCGGCGCCAGACGGACCAGAGGACGAGGCCGACGAGGAGCGGGATGACGAGCCCGGCGAGGGTGATCGGCGCGAGGCGCCGCGCCTCGCGGGGCGGGGCGGGCGGCACGTGCCGGAGGCGCCAGATGCCGGGGGCCGTCTCGGGGCGCGGGGCGTCCAGCCAGTCGGCGACGGGGGCCCGCACGGCGGGCGCCCGGCCGGGCGGGGGCGGCGGGGCGCTCGGCGGGGCGGGGGCGGCGGGACCGGCCGGGCCCGCGGGGGTTCCCGGGGCGTGCGCGGGCGGCGCGGGAACCGGCGCGTGCGCGAGCGGATGCGCGGGCCCGTGCGCCGGGCGCGGCGGCACCTGCGGCAGGCCCGCCCCCGGCGCGCCGCCCGGCGCGCCCGGCGCAGCCCCCGGCGGCCGGGCGTCGGCCGGCGGGGTCGTCGGGCGGGGGACCGACGGGTCCCTGGTGTCGCGCGAGTCGTACGTGCCGTCGGTCTCCATGTACCCCTGCCCCCTGAACAGCCAGGTCGCCGCCACTGTGCCCCCGTCAATCTAGTGGGCCGGGCGCGCCCCGGAGGGGTTTCGCCGGGCGGGGGCGGAAGGGTCACCCTGTCCATCGCGGACAACGACACACCCGCGACCACTCCCGATCGGCGCATGCCCGCACCCCTCCCCCGCGCCTAGCCTGCGGAAGAAACCCGCAAGTGCGTCCAGATCACCCCCAGGAGCCACGCATGAACGCTGTCCCGCAGGAGCGGCGCGTCGTCACCGCCATCCCCGGTCCGAAGTCGCAGGAGCTTCAGGCCCGTCGTCTCGACGCGGTCGCCGGTGGCGTGGGCTCCACGCTGCCCGTCTTCACCCAGCGGGCCGGCGGCGGCATCATCGAGGACGTCGACGGCAACCGTCTGATCGACTTCGGTTCCGGCATCGCCGTGACCTCGGTCGGCGCCTCCGCCGAGGCCGTCGTGCGCCGCGCGTCCGCGCAGCTCCAGGACTTCACCCACACCTGTTTCATGGTGACGCCGTACGAGGGCTACGTGGAGGTCTGCGAGGCGCTCGCCGAGCTGACCCCGGGCGACCACGCCAAGAAGTCCGCGCTGTTCAACTCGGGCGCCGAGGCGGTCGAGAACGCGGTGAAGATCGCCCGCTCGTACACCAAGCGCCAGGCCGTCGTGGTCTTCGACCACGGCTACCACGGCCGTACGAACCTCACCATGGCGCTGACGGCGAAGAACATGCCGTACAAGCAGGGCTTCGGTCCGTTCGCCCCCGAGGTCTACCGCGTGCCGGTGGCCTACGGCTACCGCTGGCCGACCGGTGCCGAGAACTGCGGCCCCGAGGCCGCCGCCCAGGCGATCGACCAGATCTCCAAGCAGATCGGCGCCGACAACGTCGCCGCGATCATCATCGAGCCGGTCCTCGGCGAGGGCGGCTTCATCGAGCCGGCCAAGGGCTTCCTGCCGGCGATCGTGAAGTTCGCCAACGACAACGGCATCGTCTTCGTCGCCGACGAGATCCAGGCCGGCTTCTGCCGCACCGGCCAGTGGTTCGCCTGCGAGGACGAGGGCATCGTCCCGGACCTCATCACGACCGCCAAGGGCATCGCGGGCGGTCTGCCGCTCGCCGCCGTCACCGGCCGCGCCGAGATCATGGACTCCGTCCACGGCGGCGGTCTGGGCGGCACCTACGGCGGCAACCCGGTGGCCTGCGCCGGTGCGCTCGGCGCCATCGAGACGATGAAGGAGCTCGACCTCAACGGCAAGGCCAAGCGCATCGAGGAGGTCATGAAGGCCCGCCTCGCCACGATGCAGGAGAAGTACCCGGTCATCGGCGACATCCGCGGCCGCGGCGCCATGATCGCCATCGAGCTGGTGAAGGACCCGGCGACGAAGGAGCCGTACGCGGAGGCCGCCGCGGCCCTGGCGAAGGCCTGCCACGCCGAGGGTCTGCTGGTCCTGACCTGCGGCACCTACGGCAACGTGCTGCGCTTCCTGCCGCCGCTGGTCATCGGCGAGGACCTGCTGAACGAGGGCCTCGACATCATCGAGACGGCCTTCGCCGGCATCTGACCGGGGCCGGACTCCGCACTCCGTGTGAAGACTCTGTGGGGGGCCGATGGCGGGATGCGCATCCCGCTGTCGGTCCCCTCTTCTCTGGCGTACGGTTTCCGCAGATGAGAGAAACACCCCGGACGGAGCCTCCCCAGCGACGTCCACACCGTGCCTTCGCGCACACCCCCGGAGACGAGTGCTCCGGAACTCCTCACCGATCGGATGGCCGCCCGCCCCACACCCCCCGGGGCGCGCGGCAGCCCGATCCCCTCGGCCGTCCTGGAGCCACCCCCCCTGTTCCAGGACGGCCGGCTCTCTTCTCGGCGCTCGTCGCCCTCGCCGTCGTGACCTGGCAGGTGCTCGTCCACGGCCCCTTGGCCAGGCTCGACGAGCGGGTGTCCCGCGCGGTGGTGGACTCGGTCCCCCGGCGCCTGAGCGAACTCGCCTCCGACCTCGGCAACCTGACGGTCGCGGTCCCGGTCCTCGTCTGCGCGATGGCGTACGCGGTGTGGCGCGGCCGTCGGCGCGCCGCGCTGTACGCGGGCCTGGCGATGGCCGCCGTACCCCTCCTGGTCGTTCCGCTGAAGGAGTGGACCGCCCGCCCCGGCCCGCTGGAGCCCTGGGCGCACGGCTACTACCCGTCCGGCCACACGGCGACGGCCGCGGTGGCCTACTTCGGCGCGGCCTTCCTCGTCTCGAACCGGCTGGTTCCCGTCGCCGCCGTGCTGACGGCGGTGACGGGAACCGGTCTGGTGCTGCGGGGCTTCCACTGGCCGCTGGACGTGTTCGCCAGTCTCTGCCTCAGTCTGCTGGTCCTGGCGGTCAGTTCCAGCGGTACGCGTCGAAGTTCCGGCTGAACTCCCACTGGTTGTAGCGGTCCCAGTTGATGGACCAGGTCATCAGGCCGCGCAGGTCGGGCCAGGTGCCGTGGGTCCGGTAGGTGCCGCAGCCGACCCCCTTCGTCAGGCAGTCGAGCGCCTTGTTCACCTCGGCCGGGGCGGTGTGGCCGTTGCCCGCCTGGGGGGAGGCGGGCAGGCCGATGGCGACCTGCTCGGGGCGGAGGGCCGGGAAGAAGCGCTCGGCGTTCCCGGCGACGGGGAAGCCGGTGAGGAGCATGTCGGTCATGGCGATGTGGAAGTCGGCGCCGCCCATGGAGTGGTACTGGTTGTCGAGGCCCATGATCGGGCCGGAGTTGTAGTCCTGGACGTGGAGCAGGGTGAGGTCGTCGCGCAGGGCGTGGATGACCGGCAGGTAGGCGCCGGCGCGCGGGTCCTGGCCGCCCCAGGGGCCCGAGCCGTAGTACTGGTAGCCGAGCTGGACGAAGAAGGTCTCGGGGGCCATCGTCAGGACGAAGCCGGGGCCGTACTTCGCCTTGAGCGTCTTCACCGCCTGGACGAGGTGGACGATCACCGGGCTGGTCGGGTTGCGGAAGTCGGTGTCGCCGTTCTGGAGCGAGAGGGAGTGGCCCTCGAAGTCGATGTCGAGGCCGTCGAGGCCGTACTCGTCGATGATCTTCGAGACGGAGGTGACGAAGGCGTCGCGGGCGGCGGTGGTGGCGAGCTGGACCTGGCCGTTCTGGCCGCCGATGGAGATGAGGACCTTCTTGCCCGCGGCCTGCTTGGCCTTGACGGCCGCCTTGAACTCCGCGGGGGTCTCGACGTTCGGGCACTCGGTCGGCGGGCAGAGGCTGAAGCGGATGTCGCCGGAGGTCACGGACGTGGGCTCGCCGAAGGCGAGGTTGATGACGTCCCAGGAGTCGGGCACGTCGGCCATGCGGGTGTAGCCGGAGCCGTTGGCGAAGCCGGCGTGGAGGTAGCCGACGAGGGCGTGGGCGGGCAGGCCGGTGCCGGGGTTGCCGCCGCCCGCGGAGGTGGTGGCGGTCACGGCGGCGGACTTCGGGGACTCGCCCGCGCTGTTGGCGGCGGTGACCTGGAAGGTGTACGGGGTGGCGGCCGCGAGTCCGGTGACGGTGGCGGCGGTGCCGGTGACCGTCAGGACCCGGCTGGTGCCGCGGTAGACGTGGTACGAGGTGGCGCCGGGGACCGCGGTCCAGGTCAGCGGCACGGTGCTGGAGGTCGGTGAGCCCGCCGTGAGACCGGTGGGGGCGGCCGGGACGGTGACGGGGTCGCCGCCGGGGCCGTACAGCGACAGGTCGTCGGCCTGGTAGGCGGGGGTGCCGTACCAGCCGTGGGTGTGGAGGGTGACCGAGGTGGTGGAGGCGCCGGTGGTGAAGCTGGTGCTGAGCTTCTGCCAGTCGGGGGCCGAGGCCGTCCAGGTGGAGACGTCCGTGGTGCCGGTGCCGGTGGCGCCCAGGTGGACGTAGCTGCCGCGGACCCAACCACTGAGGGTGTACGTCGAGCGGGGCTTCACGGTCACGGTCTGGGAGCAGCGGGCGTTGTCGGCGCCCGCCGGGGTGGCCTGGAGCGCCTTCGTACCGCTGCGGACGGGTGAGGTGACGACGGCTCCGCTGCCCGCCGTACAGGTCCAGCCGTCGAGGCCGGCCTCGAAGCCGCCGTTGCGGGCGAGTTCGGCGTCGGCGGCCCCGGCGGGCGGGGTGAGCGCGATCAGCCCGCCGGCGGCCAGGGCGCCGGCGAGGAGCAGGGTGAGCGGTCTGGTGCGGTCCACAACTGCCTCCGGGCATGGGGGAATCGAGGTGGAGCGCGCACAGCATGGTCCAGACCAATCGAGTGGTCAAGACCTCTCTCCCCGTTCGTCCCGGGCCAGTTGGCCCGCCGCCTCGTGCATCGCCAGCTCCAGGAGCGTGGCGTCGGTGAGCGTGCCCACGCCGTCCGGCGTGACGAGCCAGCGCACTCCCCCGGTCGACCGCCCCGGGTACGGCACCACGATCCAGGTGCCCCGGCCCGCACTGCGGACGCCCGTGCCGACCCAGCGGGCGGCGGTGCCGGGCGGCACGAAGAAGCCCGTCCGGGCGTCGCCGAAGTCGGCGAGGACGGGGCCCGGCCGGTCCACGAGCCGGGTCAGTACGTCCAGGGTGGGGTAGCCGAGTTCGGCGGGCAGGATGAGCACGTCCCAGCGCCGGCCGGCCGGGAGCAGGGCGACCCCGTGCGGGTTGCGCTCCCACTCCCAGCGGCAGGCGTCGGGATCCGGCGCCGCCGACGCCAGCCACTCCACCGCGGTCTTGGCCCGTCCTGAACCAGTCATGACCTCTGAACTCCCCTCCGTGTGCGGACACGTCGTCCACCCACAGAGAGCGCGGGCGGCGACGGTCATGACGCGGGTTCGGAGCACCGGTCGCCGGAGGTGTGGGTGATGTGGGTCACACCTCCGGCGCGGGGGCGTCCGATCGGGTGGACGGCGCCGGGCCGGGACGGCGGCTTCGGCGTCCCGCCGCCGTCCGCGTGGTCGGATGAGCCTCCGCTCCGCCACCTCCGCTCCTCCACCCCGCGACGGGAGTACCCGCCATGCCGACCCCGCCGTCCCCGGACCACGCGCCCCGACGTCCCCGCGCGAAGGGGGTGCTGTGGCGGCTCGGCGCCTGGTCGGCCCGCCACTTCGTCCTGGTGATCGCCGCGTGGATCGTGGCACTGGCCGCCCTCCTGACCCTGGAGCACGTGTACGGCGGCGAGTACTCCGACGACTACGCCCTGCCCGGCACCCAGTCCGCCGAGGGACTCGACGTGCTGCGGGCGCACGATCCGGCCGCCGGCGGCTACAGCGCGCAGGTGGTGCTGCACGACGCCGAGAAGCCGCTCACCGAGATGGGCGACCAGATCTCCGCCGCGGTCACCTCCCTCGGGAAGCTGCCGGACGTCCTGAGCGTGCAGAGCCCGCTGCCGGCCCCGGGCACCACGCCGCCGACCGTGCCGCAGGGAACGCCGAACCCCGGCCCCCTCTCGACGGACGGCGGCACCGGCTACATCACGATGCGTTTCGCCGTCCAGCCCTCCACCCTCGACGCCGCCTACCTGGACGGCGTGGACAGCGCCGTGGCGCCGCTGCGCGCCGCCGGGATCCAGGTCGAGTACGGCGGCTCGCTCGGTGAGCTGGCCCGCCCCGAGGCCAACGACCGGCTCAGCGAGGCGATCGGGTTCGGGGTCGCGATCGTGGTGCTCCTGATCGGCTTCGGCAGCGCGCTCGCCGCCGTCCTCCCGCTGGTCACCGCGCTCTTCGCGGCCCTCTGCGGCCTCGGCCTGCTGGGGCTGCTCGCCGCCGCGTGGACCTTCGCGACCGTCTCGCCGACCCTCGCGACGATGATCGGCATCGGCGTCGGCATCGACTACGCGCTGTTTCTGATCACCCGCCACCGCCAGCTCCTGATGAACGGCGCCGATCCGGTGACGGCCGCCGCGGCGGCCACCGCCACCAGTGGCCGCGCGGTCCTCGTCTCCGGGTGCACGGTCGTCATCGCCCTGTCCGGCCTGTGGGTCTCCGGGCTCACCTTCATCGGGCTGCTCGGCCTCGCCGCGACGTCCACCGTGGTGACCGCCGTGCTCGGCGCGCTCACACTCGTACCGGCGATGCTCGGGCTGATCGGGCGGCGGATCGACCGGCTGCGGGTGCGCACCCCGATCGCCGAGGCCGACGTCGCGGCGGGCGAGGAGCACGGGGCGTGGCACCGCTACGCCCAGCGCGTCGAGCGGCGGCCGTGGTGGTTCCTGGCCGCCGGTGTCGTGGTGCTGGTGGTGCTCGCGATCCCCCTGTTCTTCATCCAGCTCGGGCACATCGGTGACGGCGCCGATCCCGAGTCCTTCACCGACCGGCGCGCCTACGACCTGATGTCCACGGCCTTCGGGCCCGGCTCCAACGGGCCGCTGACCCTGGTGATCGACCAGACCGCGGTGCCCGCCGCCGACCGGTCCGCCCTCGCCGCGCAAGCCCAGAAGGCCCTCACCGGCGTGCCGGACGCCGCCCTGATCACCCCCCTGACGCCGACCCCGGACGGGGACGTCCTGGTCGCCACCGCGTACTCGGTCGCGGCGCCGCAGGACGAGCGGACCACGCGGCTGGCCAACGACCTCGTCGACACCGTCCTGCCCCGGGCCGTCGGCGGCACCGAGGCCACCCCGTACGTCACCGGCACCACCGCCGCGCAGGTCGACTTCCTCGACATCGTCTCCAGCAGGCTGCCGCTGATCATCGCCGTGGTGGTGGCCCTGGCGTTCCTCGTGATCCTGGTCGTCTTCCGCGGCCCGCTCGTCGCCGCCAAGGCCGCGGTCCTCAACCTGCTCTCGATCGGCGCCTCGTACGGCGTGGTGGTGGCCGTCTTCCAGTGGGGCTGGGGCGGCCCGGCCCTGGGCGTCTCCGGAGAGGTCCCGATCGAGAGCTACGTGCCGATGATGATGTTCGCCATCGTCTTCGGCCTGAGCATGGACTACGAGATCTTCCTGCTGTCCCGTGTCCACGAGGCGTGGCTGCGGACCGGCGACGCCAGGGCGAGCGTCGCGCACGCGCTGGAGATCACCGCGCGCGTGATCACCTGCGCGGCGCTCATCATGGTCAGCGTCTTCGCCGCCTTCGTCGTCAGCGACGACATCGTCGTCAAGATGATGGGCCTCGGTCTGGCCGCGAGCGTGCTCATCGACGCCACGGTCGCCCGGCTGCTGCTGGTGCCCGCCGTGATGACGCTGCTCGGCCCCAGGGCCTGGTGGACCCCGCGCTGGCTGGACCGCGTCCTGCCCCACCTGGACACCGAGGGCGAGGGCGCGCTGGCCGGGGTCACCGGGAACGGGCCGGCGGGGCCACGAAGCACTCCGTGACCCCGCCGGGCTCCGCTCCCTCATCCGGACCGGTCCGGAAGGGGCGCCCTAGCTGTCGAAGCCGAGGCCGAGCCGGTCCATCGCCTTGAGCCACAGGTTGCGCCGGCCGCCGTTGGCGTCCGCGCGGGCCAGGGACCACTTGGTGAGGCCGATGCCGGCCCAGGCGATCGGCTCGGGCGGGAACGGCAGCGGCTTGGAGCGGACCATCGACAGCTCGGTGCGCTCGGTGCGCTCGCCCGCGAGCAGGTCGAGCATCACGTCGGCGCCGAAGCGGGTGGCGCCCACGCCGAGGCCGGTGAAGCCCGCCGCGTACGCCACCTTGCCCTGGTGCGCCGTGCCGAAGAAGGCGGAGAAGCGCGAGCAGGTGTCGATGGCGCCGCCCCAGGCGTGGGTGAACCGGAGCCCCTCCAGCTGCGGGAAGCAGGTGAAGAAGTGCTCGGCGAGCTTGAGGTACGTCTCGGGGCGGTGGTCCATCTCGGCGGTGACCTTGCCGCCGAAGCGGTAGACCGCGTCGTAGCCGCCCCACAGGATGCGGTGGTCGGCGGTGATGCGGAAGTAGTGGAACTGGTTGGCGGAGTCGCCGAGACCCTGGCGGTTCTTCCAGCCGACGGAGGCGAGCTGCTCGGCGCTGAGCGGCTCGGTCATGAGGGCGTAGTCGTACACCGGGACGGTGTAGGCACGGACCCGCTTGACCAGGGACGGGAAGACGTTGGTGCCGAGGGCGACCCGGCGGGCGGCGACCCGGCCGTAGGGGGTGCGGACGGCGAGACCGGCGCCCGCGGAGACCAGGTCGAGGCCGGGGGTGTTCTCGAAGATCCGGACGCCGAGGTCGAGGCAGGCCCGCTTGAGGCCCCAGGCGAGCTTGGCGGGGTGCAGCATGGCCACGCCGCGCCGGTCCCAGAGGCCGCCGAGGAAGGTCGGCGAGGCGACCTCGGCCCGTACGGCGTCCCGGTCGAGGAGTTCGAGGCCCTCGGCGAGACCGAGCCGGTCGGCCTCCTCGTACCAGGCGTAGAGCTCGTCGACCTGGTACGGCTCGGTGGCGACGTCGATCTCGCCGGTGCGCTCGAACTCGCAGTCGAGCCCGTAGCGGGCGACCGCCTCCTCGATGGCGTCGAGGTTGCGCTCGCCGAGCCGCTCCAGCTTCGGCAGCTCGCCCGGCCAGCGGGCGAGCCCGTTGCCGAAGCCGTGGGTGAGGGAGGCGGCGCAGAAGCCGCCGTTGCGGCCCGAGGCGGCCCAGCCCACCTCACGGCCTTCGATCAGCACGACGTCCCGTGCGGGGTCGCGCTCCTTGGCGAGGAGCGCGGTCCACAGTCCGCTGTAGCCGCCGCCGACGACGAGGAGGTCGCACTTCTCGGTGCCGGTGAGGGCGGGCAGGGCGGCGGGCTTGCCGGGGTCTTCCAGCCAGAAGGGGACGGGCTGGGCGTCGGAGAGAGAGGGTGCAGCGAGACGCATGGCGACTGGGGCCATGGTTTCCAACTCCTTCGGTGCCTGACCGTGGTTCGGTCAGGCCGTTGCCGATTTCTTGCGCCGGTTCGTGATGATCTGACCGGTGACGACCACCAGGACGGCGATGACGAACATGGCCGTGCCGATGACGTTGATCTGGACGGGCGTGCCGCGCTGTGCCGATCCCCAGACGAACATGGGGAAGGTGACGGTGTTGCCCGCGTTGAAGTTGGTGATGATGAAGTCGTCGAACGAGAGCGCGAAGGCGAGGAGCGCGCCGGCGGCGATGCCGGGCGCGGCGATCGGCAGGGTCACCCGCAGGAAGGTCTGCGCGGGCCCGGCGTAGAGGTCGCGCGCGGCCTCCTCCAGGCTCGGGTCCATGGACAGGACCCGGGCCTTGACCGCCGTCACGACGAACGACAGACAGAACATGATGTGGGCGATGAGGACCGTCCAGAAGCCCAGCTCGATCCCCATGTTGAGGAAGAGGGTGAGCAGCGAGGCGGCCATCACGACCTCGGGCATCGCCATCGGCAGGAAGATCAGCGAGTTGATCGCGCCGCGCGCCCGGAAGCGGTAGCGGACGAGCGCGAAGGCGATCATCGTGCCGAGGACGACCGCGCCGAGCGTCGCCCAGGCGGCGAGATGGAGCGAGAGCGTGAGCGACTCGCACATGTCGGCGACGCCGCAGGGGTCCTTCCAGGCGTCGAGCGAGAACTGCTGCCAGGCGTAGTTGAAGCGCCCGTTCGGCTTGTTGAACGAGAACACCATCACGACGACGTTCGGCACGATCATGTACGCGAGGGTGAGCAGTCCCGCGAGGGCGACGAGGTTCTTGCGGAGCCAGCGCATCAGACCAGGTCCTCCGTTCCGGCCCGGCGGATGTAGAGGCTGACCATCACCAGGACGATCGCCATGAGGATGAACGAGAGGGCGGCGGCCGTCGGGTAGTCGAGGACGCGCAGGAACTGCGACTGGATGACGTTGCCGATCATCTTGGTGTCGGTGGAGCCGAGCAGTTCCGCGTTGACGTAGTCGCCGCTCGCCGGGATGAAGGTGAGCAGGGTGCCGGAGACGACGCCGGGCATCGACAGCGGGAACGTCACCTTGCGGAAGGTGGTGGCCGGGGAGGCGTACAGGTCCTGCGCGGCCTCGTGCAGCCGGCCGTCGATCCGCTCCAGGGAGGTGTAGAGGGGCAGGATCATGAAGGGCAGGAAGTTGTACGTGAGGCCGCAGACGACCGCCATCGGGGTGGCGAGGACGCGGTCGCCCTCGGTCCAGCCGATCCAGCTGGTGACGTCGAGGACGTGGAGGGTGTTGAGCACGTCCACGACGACGCTGTCGTCGGCCAGGATCGTCTTCCACGCCAGCGTCCGGATGAGGAAGCTGGTGAAGAAGGGCGCGATGACGAGGACGAGGAGCAGGTTGCGCCAGCGGCCGGCCCTGAAGGCGATCAGGTACGCGAGCGGGTAGCCGAGCAGCAGGCAGAGCAGGGTCGCGGTCCCGGCGTACAGCACGGAGCGCAGGAGCTGCGGCCAGTACTCGGCGAAGGCGTCGACGTAGGTCCGGAAGTGCCAGGTGACCCGGAAGCCCGATTCGAGGTCGCCGGTCTGCACGGACGTCGAGGCCTGGTAGACCATCGGCAGCGCGAAGAAGACGAGCAGCCAGACGATGCCGGGCAGCAGCAGCCAGTACGGGACGAGGCGCTTGCGGGCGGAGGGCTTGCGCAGAACCGGTTCCTCGACGGGTCCGGGCGCCTCCTTCGCCAGGGTGGCGCTCACGCGGCGTCCTCCACCGTCTCCACGCCCGCGTCGATGTCCTGGGCGGCGTCGAGGCCGAAGGTGTGCGCCGGGTTCCAGTGCAGGACGACCTCGGCGCCCGGGAGGAGCCCCGCGCGGCGGTCGACGTTCTGCTCGTACACCTGGAGCTCGGCGCCGGCCGGCGAGTTCACCACGTACTGGGTGGAGACGCCGATGAAGGAGGAGTCGACGATCCGGCCGGTGACCCGGTTGCGGCCGTCGGCGACGGCCCCGGCCTCGTCGGCGCGGGCGAGGGAGATCTTCTCGGGCCGTACGCCGACGAGCACCTTGCCGCCCTTGCGGGCGGCGGAGGTACAGCGGTCGCCGGGCACCCTGAGCGTGCCGCCGCCGGCCGTGACGACCACGTCGGCGCCGGTCTCGACGACCTCGGCCTCGATGAGGTTGGAGGTGCCGAGGAAGTTGGCGACGAAGGTGGTGCGCGGGTTCTCGTACAGGTCGGCGGGGGCGCCGAGCTGCTCGACCCGGCCGCCGTTCATGACCGCGACCTGGTCGGCCATGGTCATGGCCTCCTCCTGGTCGTGGGTGACGTGCACGAAGGTGATGCCGACCTCGGTCTGGATGCGCTTGAGCTCCAGCTGCATCTGGCGGCGCAGCTTGAGGTCGAGGGCGCCGAGCGGCTCGTCGAGGAGGAGCACCTGCGGGTGGTTGATGAGCGCGCGGGCGACGGCGACGCGCTGCTGCTGGCCGCCGGAGAGCTGGTGGGGCTTGTGGCGGGCCTTGTCGCCGAGCTGGACCAGCTCCAGCATGTCGTCGACCTGCTTCTTCACGGACGTGATGCCGCGCCGGCGCAGACCGAAGGCGATGTTCTCGGAGATGTCCATGTGCGGGAAGAGCGCGTAGGACTGGAAGACGGTGTTGACCGGCCGCTTGTACGGCGGCAGGTCGGTGACGTCGCGGTCGCCGAGGAAGACGGAGCCGGTGCTGGGGTCCTCGAGGCCGGCGATCATCCGCAGGGTGGTGGTCTTGCCGCAGCCGGAGGCGCCGAGGAGGGCGAAGAAGGAGCCCTGGGGGACGGTCAGGTCGAGCGGGTGGACCGCCGTGAAGGCGCCGTACGTCTTGCTGATCCCGGTGAGACGGACGTCGCCGCCGGTGTTCTTGTCAGTCATGGGTGGTGGTCCCGAGGGGTGAGAGGGGTGGACGACGACGGCTCAGGCGCCGATGAGCTTGGCGAACTTCTCCTCGTACGCCGTCTCCTCCGCGCTGGTGAGCGAGCGGAAGGCGCGGGACTTCTTCGCCATCGCCCTGTCCGGGAGGATCAGCGTGTTGTTCGCGAGCTCGGGGTCGATCTTGGCGAGCTCGTCCTTCACCCCGTCGACCGGGCACACGTAGTTGATGTACGCGGCGAGCTGCGCGGCCACCGGCAGCTCGTAGTAGTAGTCGATGAGCTTCTCGGCGTTCGCCTTGTGGCGGGCCTGCGTGGGCACCAGCAGGTTGTCGCTGGAGGTGATGTAGCCGGCGGCCGGGATCGAGAACCGGATGTCCGGGTTGTCCGCCTGGAGCTGGATGACGTCACCGGCCCAGGCCAGACAGGCGGCGATGTCGCCCTTGTCGAGGTCCGAGGTGTAGTCGTTGCCCGTGAAGCGGCGGATCTGCTTCTTGTCCACGCCCTTCTGGAGGCGCCCGATGGCCGCGTCGTAGTCGGCGTCGGTGAACTTCCCCGGGTCCTTGCCCATGTCGAGCAGGGTCATGCCGACGGAGTCCCGCATCTCGGTGAGGAAGCCCACCCGGCCCTTGAGGGCGGGGTCGTCGAGGAGCTGGGTGACCGAGTCGACCTTCTTCCCGCCGGTCGCCTTCACGTTGTACGCGATGACGGTGGAGATGCCGGTCCAGGGATACGAGTACGACCGGCCCGGATCCCAGTCGGGGCGGCGGAACTGGGCGGACAGGTTGGCGTACGCGTTGGGCAGGTTCGACGGGTCGAGCTTCTGCGCCCAGCCCAGGCGGATCATGCGGGCGGCCAGCCAGTCGGTGACGCAGATCAGGTCGCGGCCGGTGTCCTGGCCGGCCGCGAGCTGCGGCTTGATCTTTCCGAAGAACTCGACGTTGTCGTTGATGTCCTCGGTGTACTTGACCTTGATCCCGGTGCGTTTCGTGAACGCCTCCAGGGTCGGCCGGGACTTCTCGTCCTCGCTGACGTCCATGTACTCGGTCCAGTTGGAGAAGGAGAGGCTCTTCTCCTTGGCCGAGAAGTCCGTGGAGGCGGGCCCCTGGCCCTCCCGCTTCGCCGGCGGGATGCCGCAGGCGCTCAGACCGGCGAGGCCGCCGATCGTGAGGGCGCCGACACCGCCCGCGCGCAGCATCGACCGGCGGCTCAGGGCGCCGCGGCCACTCGTCATGCTGCGCCGTATGGCCGCCAGCTGCGCTGCGGACAGGCGGTCGGGCTCGTACTGCTCCATGCGCTGTGCCCTTTCGGGATGGGTAGGCCGCTGGTCGGGCGGCTGATCTGCTATCGGTCCCCGAAGATCGTGCGGTGCCAGTCCTTGGCCGCCACCGCCGTGTTGTCGTACATCACGTGCTTGACCTGCGTGTACTCCTCGAAGGAGTACGCGGACATGTCCTTTCCGAAGCCGGAGGCCTTGGAGCCGCCGTGCGGCATCTCGCTGATGATCGGGATGTGGTCGTTGACCCAGACGCAGCCCGCCCTGAGCTCGCGGGTGGCCCGGTTCGCCCGGTACACGCTGGTGCTCCAGGCGGAGGCCGCGAGGCCGTACGGGGTGTCGTTGGCGAGCCGGATGCCCTCGTCGTCGCCGTCGAAGGGCAGGGCCACCAGGACGGGTCCGAAGATCTCCGACTGCACGACCTCGCTGTCCTGCGCCGCGCCGGTGATCAGGGTGGGACGGTAGTATGCGCCGTTCTTGAGCGCGCCACCAGGGGCTTCGCCGCCGGTGACGACCGTCGCGCAGCCGCGGGCGCGCTCGACGAAGGCGGCGACCCGGTCGCGCTGGGCGAAGCTGACGAGCGGGCCGAGGTCCGTCGACGGGTCGAACGGGTCGCCGAGCCGGACGGTCTCCATGAGTTCGGCCACCCGGGCGACGAAGGCGTCGAAGAGCGGGCGCTGGACGTAGGCGCGGGTCGCGGCGGTGCAGTCCTGGCCGCTGTTGATGAGGGAGGCGGCGACGGCGCCGTGGGCGGCGGCCTCCAGGTCGGCGTCGTCGAAGACGACGAAGGGGGC
Organism: Streptomyces sp. NPDC003327; assembly: GCF_053589515.1. NCBI lineage: Bacteria > Bacillati > Actinomycetota > Actinomycetes > Kitasatosporales > Streptomycetaceae > Streptomyces > Streptomyces sp. NPDC003327. The sequence goes on from NZ_JBSFSA010000027.1 coordinate 41,909, forward strand.
CTTGCCGCCGAGTTCGAGGTGGAGCCGCTTCACGGTGGAGGTGGCGATCTCGGCGACCCGCTTGCCGACCGGGGTGGAGCCGGTGAAGGAGGTCATGGCGACGCCGTCGTGGCCGACGAGGTGCTCGCCCGCGGTCCGTCCGGCGCCGGTGACGACGTTGACGACCCCGTCGGGGATGCCGGCGTCGGTGACCGCCTGCGCGAACATCAGCGAGGTGAGCGGGGTCAGCTCGGCCGGCTTCAGGACGATGGTGTTGCCGGCGGCGACGGCCGGGAGGATCTTCCAGGCGGCCATCTGGAGCGGATAGTTCCAGGGGGCGATGGAGCCGACGACCCCGATCGGCTCGCGCCGTACGTACGAGGTGTGGTCGCCGCTGTACTCGCCGGCCGACTGGCCCTGGAGGTGCCGGGCCGCCCCGGCGAAGAACGCGGTGTTGTCGATCGTGCCGGGCACGTCGAACTCGGTGGTGAGCTTGAGGGGCTTGCCGCACTGGAGGGACTCGACGCGGGCGAAGTCCTCGGCCCGTTCGGCGAGGACGCCGGCGAGGCGGTGCAGCGCGTCGGAGCGCTCGCCCGGGGTGGCGCCCGCCCAGCCGGGGAACGCCTCCTGGGCGGCGGCGACGGCCGCGTCGACGTCGGCGGTGGAGGCGAGCGCGTAGGTGAGCACGCTCTCCCCCGTCGCCGGGTCGATCACGCTGTGGTCCTCACCCGACGTTCCGGGCCGCAGCCGCCCGCCGATGTACTGCGCGCCGTCCGCGAAGCGGTCCGTCACCTGGAAGCGGTTGCCCATGACGCTCTCCGTTGTCCCAGCTCGAATTGAGTGCCGATCCTGACAGAGTGATCCCGGCCCAACAAGGGATTCCGTTGTTGCCTTTTGGTTACGCGACGGAATCGGTCGACCATGTGTCGAGGCGGCCGAAAAATCTCCGTACGGAGTGTCCGTGGCGGCTGCCAGACTCGCGTGCATGAACACGATCGACACGCTGACGGAGCAGGTCAGGCGGGGTGACCGGGTGAAGTGGCTGCACTTCTGGGGCCACCGTCCGCACCCCGACGGACGGCTCACACAGAGCTGTCTCAGCCAGTGGTGGCCGTCGCCCTTCACCGTCGACGGCGTCCGGTACGCGACGGCGGAGCACTGGATGATGGCCGGCAAGGCCCGCCTCTTCGGCGACGCCGAGGCGGAGCGGGCGGCGCTGGACGCCCGCACCCCGGCGGAGGCGAAGAAGGCCGGCCGGCTGGTGCGGGGCTTCGACGACGCGGTGTGGGAGCGGGAGCGGTTCGGCGTCGTCGTCGAGGGCAGCGTCCACAAGTTCGCCTCGGACGAGTCCCTGCGGGCGTATCTGCTCGGCACGGGCACGCGGGTCCTGGTGGAGGCCAGCCCGCTGGACCGGATCTGGGGCATCGGGCTGGCCGCCGACGACCGGCGCGCCCACGACCCGTCCGCGTGGCGGGGGCTCAACCTCCTGGGCTTCGCCCTGATGGAGGCCAGGGACCGGCTGCGCGGCGGTTCGCTCTGACGGTGCGGGCGCTGTCCGGGGGTCACGGGGCGTGCCCGCACCCGGGCGGGGGCTCAGGGGACGGGCCCCGCACCCGGCGGGGGTGCGGGGCCCGTCACGCGGGAGCGCTCGTGGGGCTCAGCGGTCCGCGTCCACGACGAGGCTCGACCCGTACGGGTCGCCGGAGTCGGTGTCCTCGAACTTCTCGATGTTGGCGATGAACCATCCCCAGAAGGCGATCATCAGGATGCCCAGGGCGATGCCGATCGCGCCCATGATGATGCCGGAGGTGGCCTGCCCGCTGTTGTTCGCCTCGCCGCGCTGGACCCGCTTGCGGCCGAGGATGCCGAAGATCAGGGCGAGCGCGCCCAGGACCAGGCTCGGCACGCCGTAGAAGCAGAAGAGCGCGATGGCCAGGATGCCGAGGACCATGCCCGCGGTGCCCATGCCGTTCTGCGGCGCCGCGCCCCAGCCGGGCTGGCCCCCGTAGCCGCCGCCGTACGAGGGCGGGTAGCCGTACGAGGGCGTGGCCGGCGCGGCCGGGGTCGTCGGGTAGCCGTAGGCGGGCGTCGACGGCGTGGCCGCCGGCGGGTAGCCGTACGTCCCCGCGCCGGCCGCCGGGCCGCCGGGCGCCACCGGGGGCGGCGGGACGTCCCCGGCCGGGCCGCCGCCGAGCGGCATGGACGTCATGGTCGGCTGGTCGTGCACCGGCGGGGCGGGCGGCACGGCCCCCTTGCTGACCTCGACCCCGTCGCGGTTGGGCGGAGCCCACGGGTCCGCCGGGTCGAAGTCCCCCGGCCTCTGCTCTCGGTTGTCTGACATGGGCCCTCCCCCATCGTGGTCCCGCCATGCTACGGCTTCACTCCGCGGGGGGAATCGTCCGGCCTACGATGACCCGATGAGCGATCTCCATCCCTTCATCGCGGGCCTTCCCAAGGCCGAGCTGCACGTCCACCACGTCGGCTCCGCGTCCCCCCGGATCGTCGCCGAGCTCGCGGCCCGGCACCCGGACTCCAAGGTTCCGACGGACCCGGAGGCGCTGGCCGACTACTTCACGTTCACCGACTTCGCGCACTTCATCCAGGTCTACCTCTCCGTCGTGGACCTGGTCCGCACCCCGGAGGACGTGCGCCTGCTGACCTTCGAGGTCGCCCGGGACATGGCCCGGCAGAACATCCGCTACGCCGAGCTGACCATCACCCCGTACTCCTCCACCCGCCGCGGCATCGACGAGCAGGCCTTCATGGCGGCCATCGAGGACGCCCGCAAGTCCGCGGAGGCCGAGTTCGGCACGGTCCTGCGCTGGTGCTTCGACATCCCCGGCGAGGCCGGACTGGTCTCCGCCGAGGAGACGGCACGGCTCGCCACCACCGACGGGCTGCGCCCCGAGGGCCTGGTCTCCTTCGGCCTCGGCGGCCCGGAGATCGGCGTACCGCGGCCGCAGTTCAAGCCGTTCTTCGACCTGGCCCGCGCGGCCGGTCTGCACTCCGTCCCGCACGCGGGCGAGACGACGGGACCGGGCACCGTGTGGGACGCGATCCGCGACCTGGGCGCCGAGCGCATCGGCCACGGCACCAGCTCCGTCCAGGACCCGGAGCTGCTCGCGTACCTGGCGGAGCACCGGATCGCCCTGGAGGTCTGCCCGACCTCGAACATCGCGACCCGGGCCGTGGCGACCATGGAGGAGCACCCGATCCGGCAGATGGTGGACGCCGGGGTCCTGGTGACGGTGAACAGCGACGACCCGCCGATGTTCGGCACCGACCTGAACACCGAGTACGCGGTCGCCGCCCGGCTCCTCGGCCTCGACGAGCGCGGCCTCGCCGCCCTCGCGAAGAACGCGGTGGAGGCCTCGTTCCTCGACCCGGCGGGCAAGGCGCGGCTGGCCGCCGAGATCGACACGTACACGGACGCCTGGCTGGCCCGCTGACGGCGTCGAGAATGGGGGCATGCGCATCGTCACTGTCGTAGGTCACCGCGGCGACCCGTACCGCGTCCGGGAGAACACGCTCGCCTCGATCGCCTCGGCGATCGAGCGAGGGGCGGACGCGGTCGAGGTCGACGTCCGGCTCACCCGGGACGGGGTGCCCGTCCTCCTCCACGACGACACCCTGAAGCGGCTGTGGGGGCACGACCGGCCGCTGGCCTCGCTCACGCACGCGGAGGTCGGGGAGGTGACCCGCGGCGGGGTGCCGACGCTGCGGGAGGCGCTGATCACGGCCGGGGACCACCGGCTGATGCTGGACCTGCCCGGCGGGAACGAGGACTCGGTCCGCACGATCGTCGGGACCGTCCGCGAGGCCGGGGCCGGCGAGCGCGTCTACTACTGCGCCGGCGCCGTCGCCATGCTCCAGGTCCGGGCGGCCGACCCGCACGCGGAGATCGCGCTCACCTGGACCTCGCTGGCCCCGCCGCGGAAGCTGCTCCTGGACGCGGTGCGGCCGCGGTGGCTCAACTACCGCTTCGGTCTGGTGAGCCGGGCCCTGGCCGAGCGGGTGCACCGGGACGGCCTGCTGCTCTCGGCGTGGACCGCCGACACCTCCCGCACGATGCGCCGGCTCGTCGCGAGCGGCGCCGACGCGATCACCACCAACCGGGTCGACGCGCTCGCCGCGGTGCTGCGGAAGGGCCGGGCGTGATCCATGGGCATACGGGGGGAGGTGCGGGGCCGGTGGGAGCGGGCGCGGGGCTGGGGGGCGGCCAACCCGTGGGCGGTGGACATCGGGGTCGCGCTGCTGGTGCAGGCGGCGGTGACGATGCCGTTCGTGGTGCCGCGGGCGCCCGGGCTGCCCCCGGCGACCTGGGCGGCGTACGGCCTGACGACGCTCACCGTGCTGCCGCTGGTCTGGCGGCGGCGCGCGCCGCTCGCCGTCCTGCTGGCGATCATGGCCGCGAGCGCGCTGTACCAGCTGGCCGTGGACGGGCCGGGGCAGCCGCTGCCGTACACGGGCCTGGTGGCCGTGCACACGGTCGCGGCGCTCGCGCCCGGGTGGCAGCGGCTGACGACGGCGGTGCTGATGCTCGTCGCCGTCCCGGTGTCGGTGTGGCTCAACACCCGGTCGGCGCGCGAACTGACCTTCTCGCTCTTCGTGTTCGGCGCGGCGTACGTCTTCGGGCGGCTGACCGACGCCCGGCAGCGGGCCCAGCGGGTGGAGTCGGAGCGGGCCGCCGCGCGTGAACGGGCCCGGATCGCCCGGGAGATGCACGACATCCTGTCGCACGCCGTGAGCCTGATGGTGGTGCAGGCGGAGGCGGGCCCGGTGGCGGTCCGCGCGGCACCGGAGCGGGCCGAGGCGGCGTTCGAGGCGATCTCGGCGACGGGCCGCGAGGCGATGGACCAACTGCGGCGCATGCTGGGCGTGTTGCGCGACGGCGGTCCGGTGACCGGACCCCCCGCCGGGGCGACGGCCCGGTACGGGTACGGGAAGGGGGACGGGGACGGCGGGCACGGGACGGTGTCGGCGCCGCGCGCGCCGCAGCCGGACCTCGCCGAACTGCCGGGCCTCCTGGAGCGGGTACGGGCCGGCGGCCTCGACGTCGCGTACGAGACGACCGGCGGGGTCAGGGCGCTGCCTTCCGCGACCGGCGCGACCGTCTTCCGGATCGTGCAGGAGGCGCTGACCAACGTCGTCCGGCACGCCGGGGCCCGCACGGCGACCGTGCGGCTCGACCACGCCGACGGGCGGCTCACCGTCCTCGTGCGGGACGACGGGCGCGGCCCCCGCCCGGGGGCGCCCGTCGGCGGCCACGGCCACGGCCTGGTCGGCATCCGGGAGCGGGCCGCCGCGCACGGCGGGACGGCCACGGCGGGCCCGGGCCCGGACGGGAGGGGCTTCGAGGTGCGGGTGCGGCTCCCCGTACCCTCCTCGGCGGAGGTGGGGACGTGACGATCCGCGTGGTGGTGGCCGACGACCAGGAGCTGGTGCGCAGCGGCTTCGCGATGATCCTGGACGCGCAGCCGGACATCGAGGTGGTGGCGGAGGCCGGCGACGGCGCGGCGGCGGTGGAGGCGGTCCGCGCGCACGCCCCGGACGTGGCGCTCCTGGACGTCCGGATGCCCCGGATGGACGGCATCGAGGCGTGCCGGGCGATCGGCGCGGAGAGCGCCTGCCGGACGGTGATCCTGACGACCTTCGACACCGACGCGTACGTGTACGAGGCGCTGCACGCGGGGGCGAGCGGCTTCCTCCTGAAGGACGTGCGGCGCGACGACCTGGTGCACGCGGTGCGGGTGGTGGCGGCGGGCGATGCGCTGCTGGCGCCGTCGGTGGCGCGGCGGCTCGTCGAGCAGTACACGGCGGGCGGCCCGCGCAGGACGGTCCCCGACGTGCGGCTGGAGGCGCTGACCGGCCGGGAGCGGGAGACGCTGCTGCTGCTGGCGCGGGGCCTGTCGAACGCGGAGATCGCGGCCGAGCTGGTGGTGAGCGAGCACACGGTGAAGACGCACGTCGGGAACGTCCTCGCGAAGCTGGGGCTGCGGGACCGGATCCAGGCGGTGATCTGCGCGTACGAGACGGGTCTCGTGGCGCCCGCTCCTCCCCCGCCCGGGGGAGCCGGGGGCCCGGGGCCCTCCCCCGCGCCGGTGAGGAACTGACACGGCGAAGACCGCCGGTGCGGGCGATCCGCGCGTCGCCGCGGGTCAGCAGGATGGAGCCGTCGAGAACGAAGGCTCACACCAACGGAGTTGACCATGAGGAAGACCACCCGCGCCCTGCTCGCCGCGAGTCTGGTCCTGGGCGTCGCCGCGGGTCCGTCGCTCGCCCCGGCCTTCGCCTCCGCGCCGGTGGCGACCGGACCGGCGGAGGCGGTGACCGGGACGGCGGCCCCGGATCCGAGCGCGGTGATCGCGGGCCTGCCGCGCGCGGACGCGACGGCGGCGCTGGTGCGGATCGGCGGCACGGAGGGCTCCTGGCGGGGCAGCGCGGGGGTGCGCGATCTGGAGTCGGGGCTCCCGGCGGACCCGGGGGCGCGCTTCCGGGCCGGTTCGGTGACGAAGGTGTTCACGGCGGCGACGGTGCTGCACCTCGCGGCGGAGGGCCGGATCGACCTGGACCGGTCGGCCCGCTCGTACCTCCCGGAGCTGATTCCCGGCCGGTACGCGACGGTGACGGTGCGTCAGCTTCTCAACCACACGCACGGCATCCCGGCGCCCGACTTCCCGGGCCGGACCGTGGAGGAGTGGTACGCGCACCGCTTCGACGTCCACGATCCGCAGGCGATGGTCCGCTCGGCGACCGCCAAGCCGCGGGAGTTCCGGCCGGGCACCCGCCAGCACTACCTGAACATCGGTTACACGATCGCCGGCCTCCTGGTGGAGCGGGTGACGGGCGAGGCGTTCGAGCGGCAGGTGGAGCGCCGGGTCCTGCGGCCGCTGGGGCTGCGGGACACGTACTTCCCGGGTGGGGAGCCGGAGATCCGCGGCCCGTACAACCACGGCTACCAGACGATGCGCCTGGACGACGGCGCGACGGGCCTGCGGGACGTCTCCGTCTGGGGGACGACGGACGGGTGGGCGGCGGGCGACCTGGTGTCGACCACCGCCGACCTGGAGCGGTTCACGCGGGCCCTGTTCGGGGGCCGGGTGGTGCGCGGTCCGCTGCTTGAGGAGATGTTCACGCTGCCCGGGGTCACCGACCTCAGGACCGGCGAGCCCGCCGCGTACGCCGTCGGCCTGGGGATGCGGCGGCTCGGTGGGCGGGAGGTGTGGGGGAAGACGGGTGGCCGCTGGGGGTACAACGCGGCGATCGCCTCGACCCGCCACGGGGAGCGGACGTTGGTCTACAGCGTCAACGCGACGGACGCGAAGGGCGAGGACGCGAACCGTACGGCGCTGGAGATCACGCTGGCGACGTTCGGGACGCCGTCGGAGTGACCTCGGGGGCGGCCGCCTCCAGGCGCTTGATCAGCCGGCGGACGTGGAGCAGCGGCAGGATGCCGACGACCCCGAAGGACATGTCGATCACGGACCACCAGAAGGGGATGTCCCGGATCGGCCCGCAGATCAGGGCGAGCGGGATGATGCCGACGCAGGCGATCATGCCGAACTCGACGACCCAGACGTTGCGGACGGGGTCGCGGTAGGCGCCCCAGAAGGCGACGGCGATGACGAGGTGGGCGAAGGCCAGCCAGTCGGTGCCGTAGAGGAGGTACGGGGCGTCGGCGTCGGCGGTCTCCAGTCCGCCCCGTACCCGGTGGATCCACTCGGCGAGGCCGGGGAGGGCGTCGGCGACCGGCGACGCCCAGCCGGCCAGGGCGCCGTCGAGGAGGCGGAGTTCGGTGACGAGCGGGAAGGCGGTGACCCCGCTGAGGACGAGGCAGACGACGAAGACGATCAGCCAGGCGCGGATGCGCGCGAGAAGGGCTCTCGGCCCGTTCGGGTCGCTCATGCCGCCACCCTACGCCCACTCTGAACATGTTCAAAAACAGGGGGCCCGCCGGGAAACGCCGGGGTGAGCGGGGCACGCCCGCTGGCCCCGCCGGGAAACGCCGAGGGGCGGCCGGAACCGGGTTCCGGCCGCCCCTCGTGACGGTGCCTCAGGGCATCAGCCCAGCGAGGTCATCACGTGCTTGATGCGCGTGTAGTCCTCGAAGCCGTACGCGGAGAGGTCCTTGCCGTAGCCGGACTTCTTGTAGCCGCCGTGGGGCATCTCGGCGACGAGCGGGATGTGGGTGTTGATCCACACGCAGCCGAAGTCGAGGGCCTTGGACATGCGCATGGCGCGGGCGTGGTCCTTGGTCCAGACGGAGGAGGCCAGGGCGTACTCGACGTCGTTGGCGAACTCCAGGGCCTGGGCCTCGTCCGTGAAGGACTGGACGGTGATGACCGGGCCGAAGACCTCGTTCTGGACGATCTCGTCGTCCTGCTTGAGGCCGGAGACGACGGTCGGGGCGTAGAAGTAGCCCTGCTCGCCGACGCGGTGGCCACCGGCCTCGACCTTGGCGTGCGCCGGGAGGCGGTCGATGAAGCCCGCGACCTGCTTCAGCTGGTTCGCGTTGTTCAGCGGGCCGTAGAGCACGTCCTCGTCGTCCGGCCGGCCGGTCTTCGTGTCGGCCGCCGCCTTGGCGAGCTGGGCCACGAACTCGTCGTGGATGGACTCGTGGACGAGGACGCGGGTCGCGGCCGTGCAGTCCTGGCCGGCGTTGAAGAAGCCGGCGACGGAGATGTCCTCGACGGCCTTGGCGATGTCGGTGTCCTCGAAGACCACGACGGGGGCCTTGCCGCCCAGCTCCAGGTGGACGCGCTTGACGTCCTTGGCCGCCGACTCGGCGACCTGCATGCCGGCGCGGACGGAGCCGGTGATGGAGGCCATCGCCGGGACCGGGTGCTCGACCATGGCCTTGCCGGTCTCGCGGTCGCCGCAGATGACGTTGAAGACGCCCTTGGGGACGATCTGGCCGATGATCTCGGCGATCAGGACGGTCGACGCGGGGGTCGTGTCCGAGGGCTTGAGGACGACGGTGTTGCCCGCGGCGAGCGCCGGGGCGAACTTCCACACGGCCATCATCATCGGGTAGTTCCAGGGCGCGACCTGGGCACAGACGCCGACGGGCTCGCGGCGGACGATGGAGGTCATGCCCTCCATGTACTCGCCGGCTGAACGGCCCTCGAGCAGCCGGGCGGCGCCCGCGAAGAAGCGGATCTGGTCCACCATCGGGGGGATTTCCTCGCTCGCGGTGAGGGCGACCGGCTTGCCGGTGTTCTCGACCTCGGCGGCGATCAGGTCCTCGGCGCGCTCCTCGAAGGCGTCGGCGATCTTGAGGAGCACCTTCTGGCGCTCGGCCGGCGTCGTGTCGCGCCAGGCGGGGAAGGCGGCCGCGGCGGCCTCCATGGCGGCGTCGACGTCGGTCTGGCCGGAGAGCGGGGACGTCGCGTACACCTCACCGGTGGCGGGGTTGATCACGTCGATCGTGCGGCCGTCGGCCGCGTCCCGGAACTCCCCGTTGATGTAGTTGCGCAGCCGGCGCAGCTCGGTGGTCACTTGCCACCCCTCCTGTCACGTTCTGTCGTCGCACGTCCTTGTGCGCTGTCCCGATGGGCGAGACACCTCAGCCTAATCGCTTCACCGACGCTTTCAACAGGCCTGAGCCCTTCCAACTTCGGATTCGGTGAGATCGCGAGCGGATCACAACGAATTTCATCGCTCCCGGCTTGCAAGACGGAGCATCTCGGTGCACAGTGAAGGCGTGGCCAGTCGAAGCGCAGACTCCAGAACCGGAACCGGTTCGTCCCCGACGATCGATGCCGTCTCCCTGGCGATCATCGAGCAGCTCCAGCAGGACGGACGCCGTCCGTACGCCTCCATCGGCAAGGCCGTCGGCCTGTCCGAGGCGGCCGTGCGACAGCGCGTCCAGAAGCTGCTCGACCAGGGCGTCATGCAGATCGTCGCCGTCACCGACCCCCTCACCGTGGGCTTCCGGCGACAGGCGATGGTCGGCATCAACGTCGAGGGTGACCTGGATCCGGTCGCCGAGGCGCTGACGGCCATGGCCGAGTGCGAGTACGTGGTGATGACCGCGGGCTCGTTCGACCTCATGGTGGAGATCGTCTGCGAGGACGACGACCACCTTCTCGATGTGATCAACAAGCGGATCCGCACGCTCCCCGGCGTGCGCTCCACCGAGAGCTTCGTCTACCTGAAGCTCAAGAAGCAGACCTACATGTGGGGAACCCGATAGCCGTGAGCAAGGACCTCTCCCGTACCGCCTACGACCACCTGTGGATGCACTTCACCCGCATGTCGTCGTACGAGAACAACCCCGTCCCCACCATCGTCCGCGGTGAGGGCACCTACATCTACGACGACAAGGGCAGGAAGTACCTCGACGGCCTCGCCGGCCTGTTCGTGGTCCAGGCCGGCCACGGCCGTACCGAGCTCGCCGAGGTCGCCGCCAAGCAGGCCCAGGAGCTCGCCTTCTTCCCGGTGTGGTCCTACGCCCACCCGAAGGCCGTCGAGCTCGCCGAGCGCCTCGCGAACGAGGCCCCGGGCGACCTCAACAAGGTCTTCTTCACCACCGGTGGCGGTGAGGCCGTCGAGACCGCCTGGAAGCTCGCCAAGCAGTACTTCAAGCTGGTCGGCAAGCCCACCAAGTACAAGGTCATCTCGCGCGCGGTCGCCTACCACGGCACCCCGCAGGGCGCCCTGTCCATCACCGGCCTGCCCGGCCTGAAGGCCCCCTTCGAGCCGCTGGTCCCCGGCGCGCACAAGGTCCCGAACACCAACATCTACCGCGCCCCGATCCACGGCGACGACCCCGAGGCCTTCGGCCGCTGGGCCGCCGACCAGATCGAGCAGCAGATCCTCTTCGAGGGCCCCGACACCGTCGCGGCGGTCTTCCTGGAGCCGGTGCAGAACGCCGGCGGCTGCTTCCCGCCGCCGCCCGGGTACTTCAAGCGGGTCCGCGAGATCTGCGACCAGTACGACGTGCTGCTCGTCTCCGACGAGGTCATCTGCGCCTTCGGCCGCCTCGGCACGACCTTCGCCTGCGACAAGTTCGGCTACGTCCCGGACATGATCACCTGCGCCAAGGGCATGACCTCGGGCTACTCCCCGATCGGCGCGTGCATCGTCTCCGACCGGCTCGCCGAGCCGTTCTACAAGGGCGACAACACCTTCCTGCACGGCTACACCTTCGGCGGCCACCCGGTCTCCGCGGCCGTGGGCGTCGCCAACCTCGACCTGTTCGAGAAGGAGAAGCTCAACCAGCACGTGCTCGACAACGAGGGCAACTTCCTGTCGACGCTGCAGAAGCTGCACGACCTGCCGATCGTCGGCGACGTCCGCGGCAACGGCTTCTTCTACGGCATCGAGCTCGTGAAGGACAAGGCCACCAAGGAGTCCTTCAACGACGAGGAGACCGAGCGCGTCCTGTACGGCTTCCTCTCCAAGGCCCTCTTCGACAACGGCCTGTACTGCCGCGCCGACGACCGTGGCGACCCGGTCATCCAGCTGGCGCCGCCGCTGATCTCGGACCAGTCCACGTTCGACGAGATCGAGCAGATCCTCCGCGCCACCCTCACCGAGGCGTGGACCAAGCTGTAACGGCCGCACGGCCCCCGCAGCATCACGCCGCCCTCACGGCGTGACCCCGGCCCGGGTATGCCGCCATCCGAGTGGATGGCGGCGACCCGGGCCGTGTGCTGTCCGTACAAGCGGATCTGAATCCTTACGGTGCCGAGTGACCCACAGGCCCGTCTCCTCGTTCCCCCGTACGGGGGACCACGGGGGATACACATCAGATCCGACTTCGAGGTGTACGCGATGGTGGCCCCACCGGACAACGACGTGCTCTGGGCGCGTTCCCTGCACTGCGCCCTGAACGGCTCCGACGCCCTCAGCGGCGTCTCCCTCGGCGTCCGCGAGGGCGAGATCCTCGCCCTGGTCGGCCCGCGGGGCAGCGGCAAGACGACCCTGCTGCGCTGCCTCTCCGGCCAGCTCGTCGCCCAGCAGGGCGAGGTGTGGTTCAACAGTGCCCCCGTCCACACCCTCGGCGCCGCCCAGCGCGAACGGCTCCGCCGTGACCGCTTCGCCTGGCTCGGCCCCGAACCGGGCCTCGTCCCCGAACTCACCGGCTGGGAGAACGCCGCCCTCCCCCTGCTCCTGCGCGGGGTCTCGCACCGGGCCGCGAAGACCGCCGCCGTCGAATGGCTGGACCGCCTCGACGTCGGCGCCGCCGCCCGCAAGCGGCCGCACGCGCTCACCCGCGCCCAGGGCCAGCGGATCGCCCTCGCCCGCGCCCTCGTCACCACCCCGTCGGTCCTCTTCGCCGACGAACCCACCGCCTCCCTCCACCGGGCCGACGGCGCCCAGGTGCTCCGCACCCTCACCGCCGCCGCCCGCTCCCACGGGATCACGGTGCTCCTCGCCACCCACGACCCCGACGTCGCGGCGCTGGCCGACCGGACGGTCGCGCTCCTCGACGGACGCCGGGTCGGCACCGTACCCCCGGCGTCAGGGGCGGAGGGCGTCGCCGCGTGCTCGCTCTCCGTCTAGTCCGCGGCACCCACCCGCTCGTCCAGCTGCGGCGGCTCCTCGTCGCCGCGGCGGCCGCCGGCGTGGGCTTCCTGCTCCTGTGCACCCTCGGGTACGCCGTCGGGCACCCGGATCGGTCCGCCACCGCCGCCCTGCGGCTGCTGTGGTGCGTCCTTCCGCTGGCGGCGACCGTCCAGTTCGCCGTCGCCGTCGCCCGTACCGACCCCAGCACCCGGCCCCGGCCCGGCCTGTCCGCCGTCGGCCTCGGCCCCGCCCGGCTCACCGCGATCGCGGCCACCTCCACCGCCGTCGCCTGCACCCTCGGCTCGGCCGTCGCGCTGCTGTTCTACCTCCACCTGCGCGGCGACATCACCGGGCTGCCCTTCGACGGGGCGGCGGCCGGCCTCCTCGCCGCCGACCAGCCCGTGCCGCTCGCCGCCGCCCTCACCCTCCTCGCGGTCCTGCCGGTCACCGCCGCCGTCGCCGCGGGCCTCGCCCTGCGCCCCAGGACCCGGCCGGCCGCCCCGGAGGGCGCCGAGCGGCCGGTGCCGTCCGGTCTGCCCTGGGGCGTCGCCCTCGTCGCCGTGGGCCTCGCCGTCGAGACGTACGCGGGCCGCGGCGGCTCCGGCTCCGTCGTCCCGCTGCCCGGCCGCTTCGACGGCGGCCCGGCCGGGGTCCTCGCCGGCTGGGTCCTCACCGCGCTCGGCCTCGCCGTCGCGGGCCCCGGCATCGCGTACGGCTGCGGCCGCCTCCTCCAGGCCGTCCGGCCCGGCGCGGTCCGGCTGCTCGCCGGCCGCGTCCTCATGGACGAGGCCCGCCGCATCGGCCGGCCCCTCGGCGTCGTCTGCGCGGTGCTCTCCGGCGTCCTCGCCGCCACCACCGTGTACGGGCCGGGCGGCGACGGCAGCGCCTTCGGGCCGCTCACCGGCCTCGGCGCGACCCTCCTCGTCGCCTGCACCACCGCGACGCTCCTGACGGCCGCCCTGGAGTCCCGGCAGGGCCGCACCCACACCACCGAGGCGCTGCTGCGGCTCGGCGCCCCGCCGACCGTCCTGCGCACCGCCGCCCTCATGCGGGCCGGCACCCTCCTCGCCGTCTTCCTGCCCCTCACCTGGCTGGTGGGCGAACTCGCCGCGCTGCCGCTCACGGCCTGAGTCGTGGACGGCGTGTGAGGAGCCCCCCGGCGGGGTGAGGACCCTGAAAAACCTGGGGGCCGCCCACCCGGCCGCCGCCTATCGTGGGCCCATGGCGACGCCCCCACCCGCCTACCGGCCGCGCGGACCGCGCGGCCCCGGGCGCGAGATCCACACCCAGGCCGAGTTCGACGCGGCGCTCGCCCGGCACGGCTCCCTCGCCGGACACCGGGTGCAGTCGGTCGACCTCACCGACCGGACCTTCGCCCTGCTGGCCGCGTCCACCACGGACGCCGTCTTCCTCGGCTGCCCCATGCAGCCCGAGGCCGCGGCCAAGGTCCGCGCCGACGGCGCCCTGGTCTTCCCGCCCGTCCCGGACCTGCCGTTCGACCCGTACCGGGGCCACCTCTACACCCCCGACGAGCTCTTCGCCGGGATCGCCGAGCGGGAGTACGAGGCCACCCCGGACTTCCTGGCCTACGAGTGGTTCGGCCGGACCGCCACCGACGGCGACATCTTCTCCGCCGTGCTCCGCTCGCTCCACGACGACGCCGTCTCCGACGCCCTCGACGAACACCTCGAAGGGGCCCGGGTCGTCGGCGTCATGGGCGGCCACGCGACGGGCCGCGGCACCGACGCCTACGCGGGCGCCGCCCGTCTCGGCAGGACGCTCGCCCGCTCCGGGCTCACGGTCGCCACCGGGGGCGGGCCCGGCGCGATGGAGGCCGCCAACCTCGGCGCCTATCTGGCCCCGCTCCCCGACGCGGCCCTGCCGGAGGCGCTCGACCTGCTCGCCAAGGCCCCGTCGTTCGCGCCGTCCGTGACCGACTGGGCCCGCGCCGCCTTCGAGGTACGGAGCCGGCTGCCCGGCGGCGGCGACTCGATCGGCATCCCCACCTGGTTCTACGGCCACGAGCCGCCGAACCCCTTCGCCGCCCGCATCGCGAAGTACTTCGCCAACGCCACCCGCGAGGAAGGTCTCCTCGCCCGCTCCACGGCGGGCGTCGTCTTCCTGCCGGGCGCGGCCGGCACGGTCCAGGAGATCTTCGACAACGCGACCCCCAACTACTATGCCTCCCGGGGCGCGCCCACCCCGATGGTCCTCGTCGACCGCGACCACTGGACCGCACGCCTCCCGGCCTGGCCGCTCCTGGAGGCCCTGGCGGCCGGCCGGCCGATGGCGGCCCGCATCGCCCTGGTCGACTCGATCGACGAGGCCCCGGCGGCCCTCGCCCGCCTCTCCGCGCCCTGACGCCCCGGCCGTTCCGGCGCCCCGGCGGTGCGCCGGTCGGCCGGCCCGGCGCCCCCGGCGGTCACCCCGCGCCGAGGACCACGATCTCCGCGGGGTCGAACTCCACCGCCACCACCGCGCCCACCTCCGGCGCCTCCCGCAGGGCGAACTCCGCCTCCAGCGGCGGGCCGTCCGAAGGCCGCAGCCGGACCGCGACCCGGGCACCCCGGAAGGTGCGGGACTCCACCGTCCAGCCGTCCCCGACCCCGGCCCCGACCCCGGCCCCGGCGGCCTCGGACCCCGCTCCGGCCCCCGCCCAAGCGTCAGCCCCGGCTCCGGCTCCGGCGAGGCGCACCCCGCCCGGCCGCACGAGCACCCGCCGCTCCCCCTGCGGCGAGCCCTCCGGCACCGGGACCTTCCCCCACACCGTCCGCGCCACGACCCCGGTCACCGTCGCCGCCACCACGTTGTCGAAGCCCAGGAACCGCGCCACGAACTCCGACGCCGGCCGCCGCCACACCTCCAGCGGCGCCCCCGACTGGGCGACGCGACCGTCCCGCATCACCACGACCCGGTCGGCGAGCGCGAACGCCTCGCCCTGGTCGTGCGTGACGGCCAGCACCGTCGTCCCGAGCCGCCCGAACAGCTCCCGCAGCTCCACCACGAGCCGCTCCCGCAGCCCCCGGTCGAGCTGCCCCAGCGGCTCGTCCAGCATCAGCAGCCGGGGCCGCGGCGCCAGCGCCCGCGCGAGCGCCACCCGCTGCTGCTCCCCGCCGGACAGCGCCGACACCGCCCGGCGCTCCGCCCCCGGCAGGCCCACCAGGTCCAGGAGCTCCGCGACCCGCTCCCGCTGCTCGGCACGGCCCGCACCCCGCATCCGCAGCCCGAAGGCCACGTTGCCGGCGACGTCCCGCTGCGGGAACAACTGGTGGTCCTGGAACATCAGGCCCACCTCGCGCCGGTGCGTCGGCACCCCCGCCTGGTCGGCGCCGCCCAACAGCACCCGGCCGGACGTCAGCGGCTGCAGACCGGCAACCACCCGCAGCAGGGTCGACTTCCCGGACCCGCTCGGCCCCAGCACGCACACGATCTCGTGCGCGGCGACCTCCAGGTCCACGCCGTCCAGCGCGGCCCGCGCCCCGAACCGTACGGTCGCGTCGTCGAGCGTCAGCATCAGAACTCCCCGGTGGTCCGGTCGGTGCGCAGCCGTTCCAGCAGCAGCAGGGACACCGCGCACACCACCATCAGAATCGTCGACAGGGCCATCGCCTGCCCGTAGTTGAGCTCGCCCGGACGGCCGAGGAGCCGCGCCACCGCCACCGGCAGCGTCGGGCTGTCGGGCCGGGCGATGAAGACCGTCGCGCCGAACTCGCCGAGCGAGACGGCGAAGGCGAATCCGGCCGCGATCAGCAACGCCCGCCGCACCAGCGGCAGGTCCACCTCCCGCCACGCCCGCCACGGCGACGCCCCCAGCACGGCCGCCGCCTCCCGCAGCCGCTCGTCCACCGCCCGCAGCACCGGCAGCATCGTCCGCACGACGAACGGGACACCGACCAGCGCCTGCGCCAGCGGCACCAGGATCCAGCTGGCCCGCAGGTCGAACGGCGGCTCGTCGAGCGTGATGAGGAACCCGAAGCCGACGGTGACCGCCGACACCCCGAGGGGCAGCATCAGCAGCGCGTCGAACCCCCGCACCAGCCGCCCGGCCCGCCGGGTCAGCGCCGCCGCCGCGAGCCCGCCGACCACCACCGCGATCCCGGTGGCGACGACCGCGTACCGCAGTGAGTTCCCGATCGCCTCCAGCGGCGGCACCAGGAACGTGCCCGACTCGTCGAGCGACCCGAGCGCCCGGTAGTAGCGCAGCCCGTACCCGTCCGGCGCCGCGAACGACCGCTCCACCAGCGTCCCCAGCGGCAGCAGCACCAGCAGCGCCACCGACAGCAGCACGCCCCCGAGCAGCGCCCACTGCCCGGCCCCGCGCGGCCTGCGCGCGGTCGACTCCGGTGCCACGAGCCGCAGCGCGCTCTCCCCGCGCCGCACCGTCCGGGCGTGCACGGCCAGGACCGCGCCCACCGCCGCGAACTGCACGATCGTGAGGACGGCCGCCGTCGGCAGGTCCAGCAGCCGCGCGGTCTGCCGGTAGATCTCGGCCTCCAGCGTCGTGTACGCGTCACCACCGAGGATCTGCACCACACCGAAGGAGGTGAACGTGAAGAGGAACACCATCAGCGCCGCCGCCGACACGGCGGGCACCAGCGCCGGCAGCGTCACCGACCGCCACGCCGTCCAACGCGAGGCCCCCAGGACCCGGGCGGCCTCCTCCTGCCGCGGGTCCAGCTGCGCCCACAGCCCGCCGACGGTCCGCACGACCACCGCGTAGTTGAAGAACACGTGCGCGAGGAGGATCGCCCACACGCTCGTGTCCAGCCGCAGCCCCCACAGCTCGTCCGTGAGCCCGCCGCGGCCGACGAGCGCCAGGAACGCCGTGCCGACCAGGACCGTCGGCAGCACGAACGGCACCGTCACCACCGCCCGCAGCACGCCCTTGCCTGGAAAGTCGAAGCGCGCGAAGACGTACGCGCCGGGCAGCGCGAGCAGCAGCGTCAGCGCCGTCGACGCCAGCGCCTGCCACACCGTGAACCCGAGCACGTCCACGATGTCCGGCCGCGACAGGGTCTCCCCGATCCGGCCGAACCGCCACACCCCGTCGGGTCGCAGCCCCCGCTCCACGATCGACACGACGGGCCAGGCGAAGAAGACCCCGAAGAACGCGACGGGCAGGACCATCAGGCCCAGCCGCGCCGCGCTCCCCCTGAGGTCGCGGGTCACTTCAGAACGAGCGACGACCACTGCTGGATCCACGCGTCGCGCTTCCCGGCGATCTTCTCCGGCGCCATCGTCTCCGGCGCGTCGACCACCACGCCGTGCTTCGTGAACAGCTCCGGCAGCGCCGCGTCCTTCGCCACCGGGTTGACGAACATCTGCAGCGGCATGTCGTCCTGGAACGTCTTCGAGATCAGGAAGTCGATCAGCGCCTTGCCGCCCTCGGGGTTCTTCGCCCCGTTCAGCAGCCCCGCGAACTCGATCTGCCGGAAGCACGTCCCCGTGGACACGCCCGTCGGCGCCACCTTCGGCTGCGGCTCGCCGTACAGCACCTCCACCGGCGGGCTGGACGCGTACGACACGACCAGCGGCCGGTCGCCCTTGGCCTGCTTGCCGCCGGCCGAACCGGAGAACTCCTGGTTGTAGGCGAGCTCCCAGCTGTCGACGGTCTTCACGCCGTTCGCCTTCAGCTTCTCCCAGTACGCCGGCCAGCCGTCGTCGCCGTACTTCGCCGCCGTACCGAGGAGGAAGCCGAGACCGGGGGACGACCGCTCGGGGTTCTCCACCACCAGCAGGTCCTTGTACTCCGGCTTCGCCAGGTCGTCGAACGTCACCGGCGGCGCCAGCTTCCTGTCCGCGAAGTACTTCTTGTCGTAGTTGACGCAGATGTCGCCGGAGTCGACCGGCGTGACCCGGTTCTCCTTGTCGAGCCGGTACGCGGCCGGCACCCGGTCGACGCCCTTCGCCTCGTACGGCTCGAAGATCCCGTTGTCGAGGGCCCGGGACAGCAGCGTGTTGTCGACCCCGAAGAACACGTCGCCCTGCGGCGAGCCCTTCGTCAGGATCTCCTTGTTGACGGCCTCGCCCGCGTCACCGGCCTTCAGGACCTTCACCGTGAACCCGGTCCGCTTCGTGAACTCCGCCAGCACCTCCTTGGAGGCGTTGAACGAGTCGTGGCTCACGAGCGTCACCGTCTTCGGCGCGGGCCCACCGCTCTTGCCGGCCGCGTCCCGGACGTCCTCGGTGCCACAGCCGGCGAGGGCCGTGACGCCCAGCGCCGCGACGAACGCGACGGCCGCCGTCTTCTTGGTGCTCACTGGAATTTCCTCCTGGGCATGTCCAGGAAGAGACGCGGCCCTGCCCACGACCGGCGGACCGGGCGCGGGCAGGGCGCAACAGCTTGAGTTGTCGACCGAACTTCCTACCCAGAATGACCTGGGCGAGGTTCAGAGGGTCTGCGGCCGCTGCCCCGCCCGTCACCCGGGCCCGGGCACCTCAACCGCACTCTCAGCGCTGTGGCGCTCCCCTGTCGGAATATGGAGATGTGTTCGAGCACAGCGTACAAGGTCAGCGTTCGGCGGCCGCGAGCTGTCCACAGGCCCCGTCGATCTCCTGACCGCGGGTGTCGCGGACGGTCACCGGCACCCCGTGCGCGGCGATCGCCTCGATGAACGCCTTCTCGTCCTCGGGCCGCGACGCCGTCCACTTCGACCCCGGCGTCGGGTTCAGCGGGATCAGGTTCACGTGCACCCGCTTCCCCTTGAGCAGCCGCCCGAGGAGGTCGCCCCGCCACGCCTGGTCGTTGATGTCCCGGATCAGCGCGTACTCGATGGAGATCCGGCGCCCGGACCTCTCCGCGTACTCCCACGCCGCGTCGAGGACCTCACGGACCTTCCACCGCGTGTTGACGGGCACCAGCGTGTCCCGCAGCTCGTCGTCCGGGGCGTGCAGCGACACCGCGAGACGGCACTTGAAGCCCTCGTCGGCGAACCGCAGCATCGCCGGGACGAGACCGACCGTCGACACCGTGATGCCGCGCTGCGACAGCCCGAGACCGTCCGGTTCGGGGTCGGTCAGCCGCCGGATCGCCCCCACGACCCGCTTGTAGTTCGCGAGCGGCTCGCCCATCCCCATGAAGACGATGTTCGACAGCCGCGCGGGCCCACCGGGGACCTCGCCGTCGCGCAGCGCCCGCATCCCGTCGACGATCTGGTGCACGATCTCGGCGGTCGACAGGTTCCGGTCGAGCCCCGCCTGCCCGGTCGCGCAGAACGGGCAGTTCATCCCGCAGCCGGCCTGCGAGGAGATGCACATGGTCACCCGGTCCGGGTACCGCATGAGCACCGACTCCACGAGCGTGCCGTCGTGCAGCCGCCACAGCGTCTTACGGGTCGTGTCGTCGTCGCACGACACGTGCCGCACGACGGACATCAGATCGGGCAGCAGCTCCCCCGCCAGCTTCTCCCGCGCGGCGGCCGGAATGTCCGTCCACTCCGCGGGATCGTGCGCGTACCGCGCGAAGTAGTGCGTGGACAGCTGCTTGGCACGGAAGGGCTTCTCGCCGATCGCGGCGACGGCTTCCTTCCGCTCGGCGGGCGTGAGGTCGGCGAGGTGCCGCGGCGGCTTCTTGGCTCCGCGGGGCGCGACGAAAGTGAGTTCTCCGGGCTTGGGCATGGTCCTACCAGTGTCGCAGAGATACGGCGAAGGGCCCGCCGTCCTGTGGACAACGGGCCCCTCAGCAAGAAACCCCAGGTCAGCCGGTGCCGACGAAGAGCGCGAGCAGCAGCCACACCACCGGCGCCGTCGGCAGCAGCGAGTCCAGCCGGTCCATGATGCCGCCGTGCCCCGGCAGCAGCGTGCCCATGTCCTTGATGCCCAGGTCCCGCTTGATCATCGACTCGCCCAGGTCACCGAGCGTCGCACTGGCCGCCACCGCCAGACCGAGGACCAGACCCTGCCACCAGACACCGTCCTCGATCATGAACTCCATGCACAGCGCGCCCGCCGCCATCGCGAACGTCACCGCACCGAGCAGACCCTCACGGGTCTTCCCGGGGCTGATGCGCGGCGCCAGCTTCCGCCGCCCGAAGCGCCAGCCGATCGCGTACGCCCCGGTGTCGCTGACCACGGTCAGGATCAGGAACGTCAGCACCCGCTGCGGCCCGTCGTCGGCGGTGAGCAGCAGCGCCACGAACGTCGCCAGGAACGGGACGTAGAACGCGGCGAACACGCCCGCGGTGACGTCCTTCAGATAGCCCTCGGGGGGCTCCGTCATCCGCCACACGAGGACCGCGAGCGCCGTGAGGGCCATCGCCACCCACGCGCCCTCCGCGCCCCGCACGTATCCGGCGACGACCATCGCCGCACCGCCGACGGCGAGCGGCACCAGCGGCGCCTTGATCGCCTTGCGCTCCTGGAGGCGGGAGGTCAGCTCCCAGAGGCCGACCACGACGGCGACCGCTATCACTCCGACGAACGCCGCCTTCCAGATGAAGAGCGACGCGATGATGACGGCGCCGAGGCCGACCCCGACCCCTATGGCCGCGCCCAGGTCCCGCCCCGCGCTCTTCTTCTGCCGGGGCGCCGACGGCCCGGGCGGCGGAGGCGGGGTGGGGCTGGGCATGGGCTCCTGCGGGTGCTCGTGCGGCGTCTCGTCACGGAACAGGGGACCGCTCGGGTGAGCGGCCCCCCGGCCGTGACCGTCCTGGAATCCGCCGGCGGGAACGTCGGGCACGATGGGCATGGGCCGAGTCTGCGCCGCCTGCCGCCGATCGTGTGCGGGACCCGCCGGGGCAGGCCCCTGGTCGGGTCCGCCGAGGCCTGAACCGGCCGGCGCCCCCCAGGAAGAGTCGTTCATCAGACCTCGAGCAGCTCGGCTTCCTTGTGCTTGAGCAGCTCGTCCACCTGCGCGACGTACTTCGCGGTGGTGTCGTCGAGCTCCTTCTCCGCACGACGGCCCTCGTCCTCGCCGACCTCGCCGTCCTTGACGAGCTTGTCGATGGACTCCTTGGCCTTGCGGCGCACCGAGCGGATCGAGATCTTGGAGTCCTCGGCCTTGCCCTTGGCGACCTTGATGTACTCCCGGCGGCGCTCCTCGGTCAGCTCGGGGAACACCACGCGGATGATGTTGCCGTCGTTGCTCGGGTTGACGCCCAGGTCCGAGTCCCGGATCGCCTGCTCGATGTTGCGCAGGGCGCTCTTGTCGAACGGGGTCACCACGGCCATGCGCGGCTCCGGAACGGAGAACGACGCCAGCTGGTTGATGGGCGTGATGGCACCGTAGTAGTCGGCCACGATCTTGTTGAACATCGCCGGGTGCGCACGGCCGGTGCGGATCGCGGCGAAGTCCTCCTTGGCGACCACGACGGCCTTCTCCATCTTCTCCTCGGCCTCGAGGAGGGTCTCTTCGATCACCAGTTGCTCCTGCGTGTCGTCGCGTTGTGTCCTGCACGGTGTACGACCGGCAGGGCTGTCGTCCATCCCCTGGCGGGGTGGTTCCCGGTTCGGGTCAGGCCCGGGTGCCCTGGTCGCTCACGAGCGTGCCGATCTTCTCACCCTTCACCGCGCGCGCGATATTGCCCGCGGCGAGCAGTTCGAAGACGAGGATCGGGAGGGCGTTGTCGCGGCAGAGCGTGATGGCGGTGGCGTCGGCGACCTTCAGGTCGCGGGAGAGCACCTCGCCGTACTCCAGCGCGTCGAACTTGACCGCGTCGGGGTTGGTCTTGGGGTCGGAGTCGTACACGCCGTCGACGCCGTTCTTGCCCATGAGCAGGGCTTCGGCGTCGATCTCCAGGGCGCGCTGGGCGGCCGTGGTGTCGGTGGAGAAGTACGGCATGCCCATGCCCGCACCGAAGATGACCACGCGGCCCTTCTCCAGGTGGCGCACGGCGCGCAGCGGGATGTACGGCTCGGCGACCTGGCCCATGGTGATGGCGGTCTGGACGCGGGAGTCGATGCCCTCCTTCTCCAGGAAGTCCTGGAGGGCGAGGCAGTTCATCACGGTGCCGAGCATGCCCATGTAGTCGGAGCGGGCCCGGTCCATGCCACGCTGCTGGAGCTCGGCGCCGCGGAAGAAGTTGCCGCCGCCGATCACCACCGCGATCTCGGCGCCGTCGCGGACGACGGCCGCGATCTCGCGCGCGATGGCGTGCACGACGTCGGGGTCGACGCCCAGGCCGGTACCGCCGGAGAAGGCTTCTCCGGACAGCTTCAGCATGTAGCGGCCGACCTTTTTGCCGGTCTTGTCGTCGCCCTGTACGGCGCCCTGATTCATGGAGATCTCCTCGTGCACATACGAAGAAGGCCATTGCCTGGGGTCCTCGTGGGGTGTCCCGTACGGCAATGGCCTCCTCGTCAGATCTGCGGTCGTCCTGCGCGGGCGCGGACGACTGCTTCAGACCCTACCGGGGTCCGGTGTCCGTCGCGTACGCGAGCGGACTCAGATGCCGACCTTGATGCGCGTGAAGCGCTTCAGGGTGACGCCGGCCTCGTCCAGGATCTGCTGGACGGACTTCTTGTTGTCCAGGGCGTACGGCTGGCCGAGCAGCGTCGCGTCCTTGAAGAAGCCGTTCACGCGACCCTCGACGATCTTGGCGATCGCGGCCTCGGGCTTGCCCTCGGCACGGGTGGTCTCCTCGGCGATGCGACGCTCGGACTCGACGACCTCGGCCGGGACGTCCTCACGGGTGAGGTACTTCGGCGCGAAGGCGGCGATGTGCTGGGCGACGCCCTTGGCGACCTCGGCGTTCTCCTTGTCGAACTCGACGAGGACACCGATCTGCGGCGGGAGGTCCGGCATCGTGCGGTGCATGTACGCGGAGACGTAGCCGTCGGCGTACTGCGCGAAGCGGTCGAGGACGATCTTCTCGCCGAGGTTGGCGTTGGCCTCGTCCACGAACGCCTGGACGGTCTTGCCGGCCTCGATCTCGGAGGCGAGCAGCGCCTCGAGGTCGGCCGGGGAGGTGGCGGCCACGTGCGCGGCGAGCGCGTTGGCGACGGCGATGAACTTGTCACCCTTGGCGACGAAGTCCGTCTCGCACTTCAGCTCGACGAGGACGCCGGAGGTGTTGTCGTCGGCGATGAGGGAGACCACGGCGCCGTTCTCGGCGGAGCGGCCCTCACGCTTGGCGACGCCCTTCTGGCCCTTGATGCGCAGGGCCTCCACGGCCTTGTCGACGTCGCCGTCGGCCTCGTCCAGGGCCTTCTTGCAGTCCATCATGCCGGCGCCGGTGAGCTCGCGGAGCTTCTTGACGTCAGCGGCGGTGTAGTTCGCCATGAGTCTGTTTCTCTCTCGAAGTCTGAAAGATCGGGCGGGTCCACGGGTGGACGGCGGGGGCTTCGTGGGCCCCCGCCGTCGTCACCCGAAGGTCCTGAGGAACCTGAAGGGTCAGGCCTGCTCGGCGTCCGCGGCCGGAGCCTCGGCCTCGGTGGCCTCGGCAGCCGGAGCCTCGGCGGCGGGCGCCTCGGCGGCCGGGGCCTCGACGGTCTCGTCGGCCTTCTTCTCGCCCTCGAGCAGGTCGCGCTCCCACTCGGCGAGCGGCTCGCCCTGGGCCTTCTCGCCCGGCTTCGAGTCGCCGGTCGCGGCGCCGGAGCGGGCGATGAGGCCCTCGGCGACGGCGTCGGCGATCACGCGGGTGAGCAGGGTGACGGAGCGGATCGCGTCGTCGTTGCCCGGGATCTTGTAGTCGACCTCGTCGGGGTCGCAGTTGGTGTCGAGGATCGCGACGACCGGGATGTGGAGCTTGCGCGCCTCACCGACGGCGATGTGCTCCTTCTTGGTGTCGACGATCCAGACGGCGCTCGGCACCTTCTGCATCTCGCGGATACCACCGAGGGTCTTCTCCAGCTTGGCCTTCTCGCGCGAGAGGACCAGGAGCTCCTTCTTGGTGAGACCCGAGGCGGCGACGTCCTCGAAGTCGATCTGCTCGAGCTCCTTGAGGCGCTGCAGACGCTTGTAGACGGTCGAGAAGTTGGTGAGCATGCCGCCCAGCCAGCGCTGGTTGACGTACGGCATGCCGACGCGGGTCGCCTGCTCGGCGATGGCCTCCTGCGCCTGCTTCTTCGTGCCGACGAACATGATGGAGCCGCCGTGCGCGACGGTCTCCTTGACGAACTCGTAGGCGCGGTCGATGTACGACAGCGACTGGAGCAGGTCGATGATGTAGATGCCGTTGCGCTCGGTGAAGATGAAGCGCTTCATCTTCGGGTTCCAGCGACGGGTCTGGTGACCGAAGTGGACGCCGCTCTCCAGCAGCTCCCGCATCGTGACGACGGCCATGGCCGTATCTCCTTGAGTTCTCGGTTGTGTTCCTGACGCCCCGGCGCGCCATGCCCACGAGGGACCGAAAGGCGCTGCCACGACCGGTGAGGGTGGTGGCGGGGCGTGCGAAGTCGACCCGGTGACCCGGATCGCCATAGGAAGTGTACGGGACCCCGGGAGCGACGGGTGACGGCACTGTCCACAACCCACCCGTCGTCCACAGATCCGCCGCCCGGCCCCCACGCGCCTCCCGGCCCGGGAAGTCTGTCCCCATGCACCTGATCACGACGTTCCTGAGCGGCCTCGGCCTCACCCCGGCGACCGCACTGTCCACCCTGTCCACCTTGACCACACTGACCACCCTGACCGCGCTGTGGCCGGTGGGCCCACCGCCACCGGACATCCTGCGCGGCTGGCACCCACCACCCGGCCCGTACGCCGCGGGCCACCGCGGCGTCGACCTCGCCGCACCCCCGGGCGCCCCGGTCCTGGCGCCGGCCGCGGGGACGGTCACCTTCGCCGGCCCGGTCGGCGGCCGCGGCGTCGTCACCCTCACCCTCACCGGTACGGGCACTCCCCCGCTGCGCACCACCTTCTCCCCGGTGACCCCACTCATCGCCCCCGGCACCCGGGTCGCACCCGGCACACCTCTGGCGCGCGTGTCCACCGGCACGCACTGCCCGGAGTCCTGCCTCCACTGGGGCCTGCTCCGCGGCGACACCTACCTGAACCCCCTCCGACTCCTCCACCGCCCACCGAGCCGCCTGCTGCCCCTGCGCACCTGACCACCCACGACCAACAACCGAAAAACGGGGAGGGGCGGAGGGGGTGGGGGGAGGGGGCGGGGGGGGAGGCCCCCGGGGAGGGTCAGGAGTCGGTGGGGGCGCCGAGGGTGGTGGAGCCGGCGGCCGCGGAGGGATCCGCGGGGGTGACGCCGTGGAGCACCATGGCGACGGCCGTCTCGGCGATCTCCGCGGGGTGCTCGGCCGCGCCGAGTTCGATGCGGCGGACCGCGGCGTCGACGACGCCCTGGAGGAGCATGGCGCTGAGGCGGGGCTGGGGGTGGCCGAGGGCGGCGAGGGCTTCGACGATCATGGCGACGAGGCCGCCGTGGGCCGCGCGGATCTTCTCGCGGGCGCCGTCGTCGAGTTCGCTGGCGGAGATGGCGACGACGGCACGGTGGCGCCGGTCGCCGACGAGTTCCAGCTGGGTGCGGACGTACGCCTCGACCTTGCCCTCGGGGGTTTCGGCGCGGGCCATCGCGGCCTCGACCTCGGCGGCCCAGAGGGGGAAGTCGACCGCGCACAGTTCCTCGACGACGGCGGCGCGCGAGCGGAAGTACTCGTAGACCGACGAGCGGGCCAGGCCCGTGCGCTCGGCGAGGGCGGGGAAGGTCAGCGCCTCCGTCCCGCCCTCGGACAGCAGGGAACGCGCGGCGTCCAGCAGGGCGCCGCGCTGCATCGTCCGGTGCTCGGCCACCGAGGCCGCTCGAATCCTGGGCACGCCTCCACTCTACGACCGGCCGGCCGTGGGTCAGCGCCCGACGTCGGCCAGTTTGGCGCGCAGCTGGAGGACGGACTTGGTGTGGATCTGGCTGACGCGGCTCTCGGTGACGCCGAGGACCTGGCCGATCTCGGCGAGGGTGAGGCCCTCGTAGTAGTAGAGCGTGACGACGGTCTTCTCCCGCTCGGGGAGCGTGTTGATGGCGCGGGCCAGGAGGCGTCGCAGCTCGCGGTCCTCCGCCACCTCGACCGGGTTGTCGGCGGCGGTGTCCTCCAGGGTGTCCATGAGGGACAGCCGGTCGCCGCTTTCGCCGCCGACGTGCAGGAGTTCTTCGAGGGCCACGACGTTCGCGAGCGACAACTGGCTGAAGACGGCGTGCAGTTCCTCGATGGGGATGCCCATCTCCGCGGCGACCTCGCTCTCGGAGGGGGTGCGGCGGAGCTGGGCTTCGAGGGTGGCGTAGGCGCGCTCGACGTTGCGGGCCTTCTGTCGTACGGAGCGGGGAATCCAGTCGAGCGCCCGGAGTTCGTCGATCATGGCGCCGCGGATGCGGGTGATGGCGTACGTCTCGAACTTGATGGCCCGCTCGACGTCGAACTTCTCGATGGCGTCGATGAGGCCGAAGACTCCGGAGGAGACGAAGTCGGCCTGCTCGACGTTGGACGGCAGCCCCACGCTGACGCGTCCCGCGACGTATTTGACGAGCGGCGAGTAGTGGAGGATGAGCTGCTCCCGCAGCCGCTCGTCGCCGGTGTCCTTGTACGAGCGCCACAGCTCGTCGAGCGTGGTCGGTGCCGGTGGTCGCACGGTGCCCCGGGCTGCTGGGGGCACCGCAGCGCGGTCAGACCCGGAGGTGTGCTGGGGCATGCGTTGCCTTGAGCCGTTCTGCTGTCGGGTGCGTCGGTCTGGGTGTCCTGGGGGGATTGCTGGGTGTCCTGTGGGGGTTGCTCGTGAGCGTAGCGTGAGTGCGGTGTCGCGGTGAGCGAACGTCGACGGATGGCGCCGGTCCGGGGGGACGCCGTCGGCCACACCTTCGAAACCGGGCCGTGGCGCGTGCGGGCCCGTCGGGTGCGGCCGAGCGGACTGGGTTGCTCATCGGCATCACCATTTCAGCCGAATGCTCCGGGTCAAGTACCGCCTCGCCGCTTGTTCGACCCTTCGGTCGCGGTGTTCGTCAACCTCCATCCGTCTCCGTACCGCTCGACGAAGCCGAGCGAGTGGAGTTCGTACAGCTTGGCGAGGGTCTCGTCGGGTGTGGTGCCGGCGCGGCGGGCGACGGTGGTCGTGGGGGTGGGGGTGGGGCTCCAGGCGGGCAGGGCTTCGAGGATGTGTGCGGTGGCGGGTGCGAGGAGGTCGCGGGGCAGGACGGGGCCTCTGCGGGCGGGGGCGAGTTCGCCCATGGCGCCGACGAGTTCGGTGATCTCGTCGGCGTCGCTGACGAGGGTGGCGTCGCCGCGGAGGAGTTCGTGGACGCCTGCGGAGAGGGCGCTGGTGACGGGGCCGGGGACGCCCATGGTGTGGCGGCCGAGCCGGGCCGCCGCGCGGGCGGTGACGAGGGAGCCGCTGCGGTGTTGGGCCTCGATGACGACGGTGCCGCGGGTGAGGGCGGCGATGACGCGGTTGCGGAGGATGAAGCGGCTGGGGGTGGGGTGGCTGTCGGGTGGGAGTTCGCCGATGACGAGGCCTTGCTGTGCGATGCGGTCGATGAGGTGGGCGTGGCCTTTGGGGTAGGGGGTGTCGACGCCGCTGGCGAGGACGGCGACGGTGGCTCCGTCGGCGGCGAGGGCGCCGCGGTGGGCGGCGGCGTCGATGCCGTAGGCGGCTCCGGAGACGACGACCCAGCCGCGGCGGGCGAGTCCGGTGGCGAGGTCGGCGGCGATGTGTGCGCCGTAGGGGGTGCAGGCGCGGGCGCCGACGAGGGCGACGGAGCGGAGGGCCCAGGTGCGGAGGTCGGCGGGGCCTCTGGTCCAGAGGCCGATGGGTCGGGCGTCGCCGAGGTCGTCGAGTTGGCGGGGCCATTCGGTGTCGCCGGGGATGAGGAAGCGGCCGCCGAGGCGGTGGATGCGGTCGAGGTCGTGGGCGGGGTCGGCGTCGTGGGCGCGGCGTCGCCAGCTCGCGACGCGTTTGTCCCCGGTGCCGGGGAAGGGGTCGGGGCCGGTGTCGGGGACGGGGTCGGCCGGGTGGTGGGTGAGGAGGTGGAGGAGGTGGGGGGCTCCGTAGGTGCGTAGCCAGCGGCCGGCGTGTTCGTCGCCGGGTTCGACGATGCGGCTGAGTGCGGCGCGGGCGTGCCGTTCGTGGGTGAGGGGGTCGTCGGTGGTGGCGCCGGTCGGTCGGGGGTGGTGGGGGTGGGTCATCGGGGTGCCCCCGTTCCGGCGGGGACGCCGCGGGCGATGCCGGTGCGGAGTTCGAGGGCGAGGGCGAGGTCGTGGCTGTCGGGGCGGTCGTGGCCTGCGAGGTCGGCGGCGGTCCAGGCGACTCGGAGGACGCGGTCGAGGCCGCGTGCGGTGAGGAGTCCGCGTTCGATGTCGCGTTCGGCGGCGGCGAGGGCGCCGGGTGCGGCGGTGTAGCGGGTGCGGAGTTCGTGGCCGGGGATTTCGCTGTTGACGGTCCAGGGGGTGTCGGCGAGTCGGGTGGCGGCGCGGTCGCGGGCTTCGCGGACGCGGTCGGCGACGGTGGCGGTGTTTTCGCCGCGGCCGCCTTGTCCGAGGAGGTCGGCGCGGGTGACGGGTTCGACTTCGATGCGGAGGTCGACGCGGTCGAGGAGTGGTCCGGAGAGGCGGGCTTGGTAGCGGCGGATGAGGGAGGAGGGGCATTCGCAGCCGGCGCCGGCGAGGGTGTGGCGGCCGCAGGGGCAGGGGTTGGCGGCGAGGGTGAGGAGGAAGCGGGCGGGGAGGCGTACGACTCCGGCGGCGCGGGCGATGACGACGTGTCCGGATTCGAGGGGTTGGCGCAGGGCGTCGAGGGATTTGGTGGAGAATTCGGGTGCTTCGTCCAGGAAGAGGACGCCTTTGTGGGCGAGGGAGACGGCGCCGGGCCTGGGGAGGCCGTTTCCGCCGCCGACGAGGGACTGCATGGTGGCGGAGTGGTGGGGTGCGCAGTAGGGGGCGCAGCGGACGAGGGGTTCGCCGGGCGGGAGGATGCCGGCGACGGAGTGGACGGCGGTGACTTCGAGGGATTCCTGGCGGGTGAGGGGCGGGAGGATGCCGGGGAGGCGTTCGGCCAGCATGGTTTTTCCGGCGCCGGGGGGTCCGGAGAGCATGAGGTGGTGACTGCCGGCGGCGGCGACTTCGAGGGCGCGGCGTGCGGTGTGCTGTCCTGCGACGTCGGCGAGGTCGGGGCCTTCGCCGGGGGCGGCGGAGAGTCCGGTGCCGATGCCGGCGCCGGGGACGAGGAGTCCGGCGAGCATGGCGTCGGGGCGGCCTGGTTCGGTGGGTTCTTCGTCGGGGACGGGTTCGTCGGTGAGGACGGCGATCAGTTGGCGGAGGCTGCGGATGCCGAGGACGGAGACGCCGGGGACGAGGGAGGCTTCGCCCGCGGTCTGTTCGGGGACGACGACCTGGCGGTATCCGGCGTCGGCGGCGGCGAGGACGGCGGGGAGTACGCCTCGTACGGGTCGGACGCGGCCGTCGAGGCCGAGTTCGCCGATGAGGACGAGGTCGGCGATGGAGCGGGGGTCGATGCGTTCTGCGGCGCCGAGAATGCTGGCGGCGATGGCGAGGTCGAAGCCGCTGCCGCTTTTGGGGACGGAGGCGGGGCTGAGTCCGACGGTGAGTTTTTTCTGGGGCCATTCGGCGCCGGAGTTGGCGATGGCGGCGCGGACGCGGTCGCGGCTTTCGGTGAGGCTTTTGTCGGGGAGGCCGACGAGGGTGAAGGCGGCGATGCCGGGTTCGAGGTCGGCTTGGACTTCGACGACGACGCCTTCGACGCCGACGAGGGCGACGGAGCAGGTGCGGGCGAATCCCATCAGGCCACCCCCTGGGCGTGGGTGAGGACGGGGGCGCCCTTGTGGGGCAGGACGATGCCGATGAGGTCGATGCGGATGCCGCCGGTGGGGGCGGGGGTGTGGGTGCGGTCGAGCCAGCAGTCGGCGAGTCGGCGGAGCCGTGCGGCTTTGTGGGGGGTGACGGCGGCCATGGGGTGTTCGTAGGCGCCGTGGCGTCGGGTTTTGACCTCGCAGATGACGAGGGTGTCGCCGTCGCGGGCGACGATGTCGATTTCTCCGGTCCGTCCGCAGCGCCAGTTGCGGGCGAGGATGTGCATTCCGGTCGCGGTGAGTCGGCGGGTCGCCAGCTCTTCTCCGTACCGTCCGAGGGCTTGGGTCGCGTTCATGCGGTACCACCTCCGTCACCCACTGTGACGGGGGTGGCGGCGGGGTGTGCGGCCCTGTGGAGGGGGCGGGGGCTGTGGATATCCGGCTCACCCGTGGGGGTGGTCCCGCGGGGATGGCGTGGTGGCGCGCGCGTGCCGCCGGGCGGGGGTCCCGG
Organism: Streptomyces sp. NPDC003327; assembly: GCF_053589515.1. NCBI lineage: Bacteria > Bacillati > Actinomycetota > Actinomycetes > Kitasatosporales > Streptomycetaceae > Streptomyces > Streptomyces sp. NPDC003327. Next base: position 72,590 of record NZ_JBSFSA010000027.1, read on the forward strand.
CGGGGGTCAGCTGCCGGGGAGTTCGAGGTCGCTCTTGTTGAGCTCCTCGATGTTCACGTCCTTGAAGGTGAGGACGCGGACCTGCTTGACGAAGCGGGCCGGCCGGTACATGTCCCACACCCAGGCGTCGGCCATGCTGACCTCGAAGAAGACCTCGCCCTGTACCGAGTGGACCTGCATCTCGTAGTCGTTGGTGAGGTAGAAGCGCCGCTCGGTCTCGATCACGTATTTGAACAGCCCGACGACGTCGCGGTACTCCCGGTAGAGCTTCAGCTCCATCTCGGTCTCGTACTTCTCGAGGTCCTCGGCGCTCATGGCATGTTCCCCTTCAGCCGTGCGTCCCCCTATTGTGCGCCAGTGGTGCGCGCCCCTAAACGATTTCGGGGGCGAGAACCACGGGGGCGCTCGGGGGTCCCTCGTCGAGGAGCTTTCGGAGCAGCTCGGCGAGTCTGGTCGGGTACACCGTCTCACGGGCCGCCGACAGTTCGGCGCAGGTCCACCATCTGAGGCCCGCGAGGCTGCGGGTCTCGAGTTCGGTGAGGGCCTGGGGCCCGGGCGGGGTGGTGGTGTGGCGGGTGCGGGCGAGGTAGTACCACTCGTCCTGGTCCCAGCGGCGGCCGGCGAAGGGGAAGGAGCAGTGGCGCTGCCAGAGGACGGGGCCGAGGTCGACGTCGGTGAGGCCGGTCTCCTCGGCGAGTTCGCGCAGGGCGGCCTGTTCGCGGGTCTCCTGTCCTTCGAGGCCGCCGCCGGGGGTGAACCACCAGGTGTCGGTGGGGTCGTCGGGTTCGTGTCCGTGCATGAGGAGGATGCGGTCGTCGGGGTCGAGGAGGATGACCCGGGCGACCTGCCTCAGCTGCGGCCCGTCGGTCGCGGGCAGCGCGGACGCGGGCAGCTCCGTCGCGGGCAGCTCGGACACGGGCAGCTCCGTCGCGGGCACGCCGACGCCCGCGGACCGGTCGCCGGCCCCGCCGCCGTCGGTCGCGCTCCGGGTGGCGCTTTCCGTCATGTTCCCACCTTGGCGCGCGGGCCGGTGCTCGCGCCAGGGGTGCTGCGGCGGCGCCCGAGGGCGCGTGCCACCGGCCCGTACGCCGATCCGCCGAAGATCAGGAGGGCTCCGGCGCCGATGGCGGTGAGGAGGAGGCCGAGGGGGCCGGGTTGTGAGGTGCCGCCGGGGAGGGCGGCGAAGCCCGCGGGGCGGTCGATGACGCCCTTGGCGGGCCAGACGACGGCGTCGACCCGTGCGTCGACGGCGGAGCGGGGCACGGAGCCCTGTCCGGCGTCTTCGAGGTGGCTGCGGGAGTCGAGGGAGGTGTGGCGGTCGTCGCCGAGGAGGAAGAGACCGTCGGCGGGGACGGTGGCGGAGAACTCCTCGCCGGCGGAGGCGATGAGGTCGGTTCCGGGGCGGAGGTACGGCTCGTCGACGGCCGTGCCGTTGACGGTGAGGCGGCGCTGGGCGTCGCAGCAGACGACGGTGTCGCCGCCGATGCCGACGACGCGCTTGACCATGGGGGCGTTGCCCCAGAGGGGGTCGCGGAAGACGACGATGTCGCCGCGGCGGACCTCGCTGCCGTCGATGCGTTCGGCGAGGACGCGCGAGTTGACCTCGATGGTGGGGGTCATGGAGTCGCTGGGGATGGTGTAGGGCCGGTAGAGCAGGGCTCCGCCGACGAATCCGCCGACGAAGAGCAGACAGCCGACGGCCACGGCCAGCCCCGACAGGAACCTGCCGAGGCGGCCGTGGCCGCCGTCCGTTCGTATGTTGCCGCTCATGCGCACACCCCAGGGGTCCGTCGACGTTCCGGGACGGCACCCTACCCGCGGGTCGCTACTCGGCGGTATGCCCCGCGTGCCGCTTCTTGCGGCGCCAGAGGACCAGCGGGAGGGCTCCGGCGAGGCCGGCGGCGCCCGCGGGGGCGGCGGTCATGGCCCGGTCGAGTCCGGGCTGGTCGAAGATCTCAGGGACGGGGAGGGTGGCCCACCGGGTGACGGGCCAGGCGATGACGACGGCGCGGCCGACGACCAGGTCGTTGGCGACGGTGCCGGCGCCCGGGAGCTCCTGGTGGAAGCGGGAGTCCAGGGAGTTCTGCCGGTTGTCGCCCATGACCCAGATGCGGCCCTCGGGGACCTTGACGGGGCCGAAGGAGTCCTGGCAGGGGACGGAGCCGGGGAACAGGTAGGCGCTCTCGTCGAGCTCCTTGCCGTTGAGGACGACCTTGCCGCCGACCTTGCAGGAGACGGTGTCGCCGCCGACGGCGATGACCCGCTTGATGAGGTCCTTCTCCTCGGCGGACGGCATGAGGCCGATGAAGCTGAGGAACTTCTGGACGATGTTGGGCTCGGGGGTCTCCTCGCCCTCCAGCCAGCCGCCCGGGTCGTGGAAGACGACGACCTCGCCGCGTTCGGGTTCGGAGCCGAACCAGGGGGTGAGCTTGTCGACGAGGACCCGGTCACCCTTCTGCAGCGTGTTCATCATCGATTCCGACGGGATGGAGAACGCCTGCACGAGGAAGGTCTTGATGAGCAGGGCGAGCAGCAGGGCGATGCCGATGAGGAGCGGCAGTTCCTTCCAGAAGGAACGCGGCTTCTTCGGGCCGCTGCCGGGGGTGTCCTGGCCGCCGGGCTGGTCCGTCCCGTCGCCGTGCGACGTGTCGTCGCTGGTCATCTCGTCACCTGTCACGTCATCGCCTGTGGCCCCGTCGGCCCTCTTCTCGGGCTCGTCGTGTCCGGATCGTGCGCCGACGGCCAAATCCCCCACATCCACTCCTCACTCCGTGCAATCGCCCGTCCCGGAACAGGGACAGGCCCACCACTCCCATAACGAGCAGAAGTTCCGCAGGGGTCGGGAGGTCGGGCAATCCGTTGAGATCGCGCGGGGACACACTATGCGACAGACCGAGCGCGGGCTCGGAACTCGTACGTGCGTCCGGTACGGCGGCGAAGGTCTGGCGCTCCTCCAGGCGGCGCCAGTGCCCGAGGGGCCAGGCGATCACGACGGCGCGGCCCACGACCTGCTCTTCCGCGACGGTGCCGTGGTCCTTCTCGTCGAGGTGGAAGCGGGAGTCGGCCGAGTCGGAGCGGTGGTCGCCGAGGACGAAGATCCGGCCTTCGGGGACCTTCACCTCGAAGGGGATGGTGGAGGGCTTGTTGCCCGGGTGGAGGTACGGCTCGTTCAGGGGTACGCCGTTGACGGTGAGCCGCCCGTCCTTGTCGCAGCAGCGGACGGTGTCGCCGCCGACGGCGACGACCCGTTTGATGAGGTCGCGGTCGTCGGCGGAGGGCAGCAGTCCGATGAAGGTGAGGGCCTGCTTGACCTGTTTGACGCCGACCGGGTCGTCGGCGGCCGGGGCGGTGTCCTGGTGGAGCCAGTTGCCGGGGTCCTTGAAGACGACGACGTCGCCGCGCTGCGGGCGTGAGCCGAACCAGGGGGTGAGCTTGTCGACGAGGACCCGGTCCTGGATGCGGATCGTCTGTTCCATCGAGCCGGAGGGGATGACGAACGCCTGGACGAGGAAGGTCTTGAGGACGAGCGCGATGAGGACGGCGACGGTGACGAGGACGGGGATCTCGCGGATCGCGGAGCGCTGCCGGCGTCGCTTGACCTTGCGGGCGAGCCTGCGCCGCTCGGCCCGCCCGGGCGGCGCGGCGTCCTGGGCCGGGGCGTGTCCGGGGCGCCCGGCGGGCGGCCTGCCCCGCCTACCCATGGGCTCCCGCCCCGGTTCCGTTCCCGTGCGCGGGATCCGCCGGGGCGGCCGGCACGGCGTCGTAGGCGTCGGTCGCCGGGACGGTGGTCCAGCGGTCGAAGGGCCAGGCGATCCAGTCGGCGCGTCCGATGACCCGCTCGACGGGGACCATGCCGCCGCCGGGACTGCCGAGGTGGTCGCGGGAGTCGCTGGACTGGCTGCGGTGGTCGCCCATGACCCAGAGGGTTCCGGCGGGTACGACGATGTCGAAGGGCACGTCGGAGGGCCGGTCGCCCGGCATCACGTACGTCTCGGGGACGGGGGTGCCGTTGACGGTGAGGCGTCCGTCCTTGTCGCAGCAGACGACGCGGTCGCCGCCGGTGCCGACGACCCGCTTCACGAAGTCGGTCTCGTCGGGTTCGGCGAGGCCGAGCGCGGCGCCCGCCTCGCGCAGCAGGCCGGTGAGGGGATCGCCTGCGGTGTCCTCGCGCACGAAGGAGCCGGTGCCGTCGAAGACGACGACGTCACCGCGGTGCGGGGCGTTGCCGAAACGGTACGCCAGTTTGTTGACGAGGATGCGGTCGCCGACCCGCAGGGTGGGTTCCATCGAGCCGCTGGGGATGAGGAAGGGCTGCGCCACGAAGTGGCTGAGGAGCAGCAGGAAGACCACGCAGGCGGCGCCGAGGAGTCCGGTCCTGCGCCACGAGTTCACGAACCGGGCGGGTCCGTTCTCCGCGGCCGGGGCTCCGGGGGCCTCCCCGCCGGGTCCCGCGTCCGCGGCCGGGGCTCCGGGGGCCTCCGCGGCGGCGTCACCGGAGACCTCCCCCGAGGCCCCGGAAACACGCGCGGAGCGCGACCCCTCCTCGTCGGAAGAGGGGTCGCGCTCCGTGTGCTGTGCTTCGGTATCCATCGGTGGCAGAGCCTATCCGGCCAGCCTGTGCGAGGAGTCGGAAGCGCCGCGCGACCGGTGAGCCGGAGCTCAGTTGTCGCGCTTCTCCTTGATCTTGGCGGCCTTGCCGCGCAGCTCACGGAGGTAGTAGAGCTTGGCGCGACGGACGTCACCGCGGGAGACGAGCTCGATCTTCTCGAAGATCGGGCTGTGCACCGGGAAGGTGCGCTCGACGCCGACGGAGAACGAGACCTTGCGGACCGTGAAGGTCTCGGAGACGCCCGAGCCCTGGCGGCGGATGACGACGCCCTTGAACTGCTGGATACGGGAGCGGTTGCCCTCGATGACGCGCACGTGGACGTTCACGGTGTCGCCGGGACGGAAGGCGGGGAGGTCGGAGCGGAGCGAACCCGCGTTGACCTGGTCGAGCAGGGAGGCCATGGAGGTCTCTTTCCTCGCTGATGCCACAGGTCATCAGCGGAACGTTCGAAACGATGGAAGCGCCGTCCGTGCCTGGCGGGCGTCTTCCCCCTGTGGCAGGGGCGCGCGCCGGACGGACGACAGCGGCCTATTCTTCCACGTCCGCGACCCTGCGCCAAAATCGGCCGCCGGGTTCGGGGGCCCAGCCCAGCATCGAGAGGATCTCGCGGTCCTTCTTGTCGAAGGTGGCGGGGTCGCAGCGCTCGATGAGGTCGGGCCGGTGGGCGACCGTGCGCCGGAAGGCCTCGTCGCGCCGCCAGCGGGCGATCTTGCCGTGGTGGCCGCTGAGGAGCACGTCGGGGATGGTGCGGCCGCGCCACTCCGGGGGCTTGGTGTAGACCGGCCCCTCCAGGAGGTTGGCCATGGCGCCGGGGGCGAAGGAGTCGTCGCGGTGGGACTCGGCGTTGCCGAGGACGCCGGGAAGGAGGCGGGCGACGGCTTCGGTGACGACGAGGACGGCCGCCTCGCCGCCGGCGAGGACGTAGTCGCCGATGGAGACCTCGTAGACCGGCATCCGGGTCGCGTACTCGTCCATGACGCGGCGGTCGATGCCCTCGTAGCGGGCCGGGGTGAAGATCAGCCAGGGCCGCTCGGAGAGTTCGACGGCCAGCTCCTGGGTGAAGGGGCGGCCGCTGGGGGTCGGGACGACGAGGACGGGGCCGTGGGCTCCCGCCTCGTAACCGTCGGCGAGGGTCTGGTCGAGGGCGTCGCCCCAGGGCTCGGTCTTCATGACCATGCCGGGGCCGCCGCCGTACGGGGTGTCGTCGACGGTGTTGTGCCGGTCGTACGTCCAGGAGCGCAGGTCGTGGACGTGGACGTCGAGGACGCCGCGGGCGCTGGCCTTGCCGACGAGGGAGACGTTGAGCGGCTCCAGGTACTCGGGGAAGATCGTGACGACGTCGAGCCTCATGCGCGCTCACCCGGCTCGGTGTCGCCGCCTTCGGCGTCGCGGGCGTCGGCCTCGGCGTCGCGGGCGGAGGCGATCTCGGCGCGGTCGTCGATCAGGCCCGGCGGCGGGGCGATGACGGCTCGCTGCTCCTCCAGGTCGATCTCGGTGACGATCTCGCCGACGAAGGGGATCATCAGCTCGGTGCCGTCGGGCCGCTCCACGATGAAGAGGTCCTGGGACGGCAGGTGCGAGATCTCGGTGATCACTCCGATCTCGGTGCCGTCGGCGAGCACCACGTCCAGGTCGATGAGCTGGTGGTCGTAGTACTCGTCCTCCTCCTCGGGCAGCTCGGAGGGGTCGATCTCGGCGATCAGGAGGGTGTTGCGGAGGGCCTCGGCGGCGTTGCGGTCGCGGACGCCCTCGAAGCGCAGCAGGAGCCGGCCGCTGTGCACGCGCCCGGATTCGATGGTCAGCGGCCCGGTGGAGGCCGGGTCGGTGAGCAGGACGGCGCCGGGTCCGAGCCGCAGCTCGGGCTCGTCGGTCCGTACCTCGACGGTGACCTCGCCCTTGATGCCGTGGGCGCGGCCGATCCGCGCGACTACCAGCTGCACGACTTACACACTCTCCTGTCGGGGGACGACGACGGGCCGGGGCGGGCTCGAAAGCCCTCCCCGGCCCGTGCCGGCGTTTCTCTGGGTAACGCGGCCGACCTCGGTCAGCGAACCTGGTCCACGTCGACGAGGTCGACGCGGATGCCGCGGCCGCCGATGGCGCCCACGACCGTGCGCAGCGCACGCGCGGTGCGGCCGTTGCGGCCGATCACCTTGCCGAGGTCGTCGGGGTGGACCCGGACCTCGAGCACGCGGCCGCGACGCAGGTTGCGCGAGGCGACCTGCACATCGTCGGGGTTGTCGACGATGCCCTTCACGAGGTGCTCGAGAGCCTCCTCGAGCATGCTCAGGCCTCGGTCGACTCGGTCGACGCGGCCTCGGCCTCGTCAGCCTTCTTGTCGGCCTTCTTGGCCTTGGGGGTGATGGCCTCACCCTTGTCGTCGCCGCCCTCGAGGGTCTTCGCGAACTCGTCGAACGAGGCGCGCTTCGCCTCCTTGGTGGCCGGGGCCAGCAGCGGCTTCTCCGGGGCCGGGAGGCCCTTGTGCTTCTGCCAGTCGCCGGTGAGCTTCAGGATGGCGAGGACGGGCTCGGTCGGCTGGGCGCCGACGGACAGCCAGTACTGCGCGCGCTCGGAGTCGACCTCGATACGCGACGGGTTGTACGTCGGGTGGTAGAGGCCGATCTCCTCGATCGCGCGACCGTCGCGGCGGGTGCGCGAGTCGGCGACGACGATGCGGTAGTGCGGCTGGCGGATCTTACCGAGGCGCTTGAGCTTGATCTTGACTGCCACTGAAGTGGTGTCTCCTGGTCTTGACGTGGTTGGGCACTTGAGATGCCACGTGGGGTTGCGGTACTCGGGTGCCCGATGGACGCGTCAGCCGGAGGAGAGAGGGGTCCTGTGCGACTGTCGAGTACAGCTAGCCATTGTGCCACACGCCGCCGGGTCAGTTGGCGGCGCCCACCGTCTCCGGGATGCGGAAGGGCTTGCCGCAGCCGCCGCAGACGATCGGGGCCTGGGCCAGCACCGACGGCACCACGCGCACGTTCCGCCCGCAGTCGCAGACGGCCTTGACGCGGACGCCGCCGCCCGAGGAGCCGTGCCGGGCGGCCGGTCCGCGGAAGGAGCGCTTGGTGTCGGCGGCCGTGGCGACGGTGTGGGCCTTGAGGGCGCGCTGGAGCCGCTCGATGGTGGGGCGGTAGCGCCGCCTCGCCTCGGGGTTGAGCGTGACCAGGGAGAAGCCGCTGCTGGCGTGCGGCTCCTCGGGATGGTCGAGGCCCATCTCCTCGGCGATCGCGAGGAATCTGCGGTTGTGGTAGCGGCCGGCGCGGGAGGTGTCGCGGACTCCTCGGGCGGCGGCGATGCCGTGGACTGCCTCGTGGAGCAGTCGCTCGAAGGAGAGCTCGGCGCCGCAGGCGGACGAGGACTCTCCGATCAGGGACTCGGGCGCGGCAAGGTCGGGCAGCTCGGGGTGGTGCCGCTGAATGTCGGCCCACGCCTGTGCCAGCTCTGCGGCGAGAACAGGTGGTGTCGTGCTCACGTCGCTTACAACGAGCCGATGCGCCCTCGGGTTCCATTCCGGGGCATCTCAAATAATTTGCACGTACCCGTCAGTTGCCGTTGATGCGTCCTGACGAGGGCCAGTGCGCCGATCTGCGGAGAAGCCGCGCAGGGGGCGTCAAGCCGGTGCGTAGCGGCGCATACGACCCGGCGTGCGCGTGGCGCGTGCGCGCTCCCGCGGGAGCCGCGGGGATGCCGCGGGGGGCATTGTTGCGGGCACATTACCGGGTTCTCCCGCAAGGCGGCGCACCGGGTCCCGTTCCGGAGCAATCCGTCCGGCCCGAGCACTGGACGCGGGCCGGGATGCGCAGTTCCCTGGGCTACGGGGGGCTGTCGTTCCGTCACGGATTGGGGCGTTCCTTCATGACACCTACGCTCGTCCCGTACCACCCCGCGCGCGACTGGGCCGAGATCCAGGAGCGGATGCTCGTGCCGCTGTACGAGGCCGTCTACGAGCGGCTCCGCGTGGGGCCGCGGACCCGCGTGCTGGGGCTGGGCTGCGGCTCCGGCCTCGCGTTGTTGATGGCGGCGGCGCGCGGGGCCGCGGTCGCCGGTGTGGACCGGGACCACGCGCGCGTGGAGCTGGCCAGGGAGCGGCTGCCGCGGAGCGTGGTGGTCGCGGACGGGTTCGACGGGGTGCCGGAGGGTGCTCCGTACGACGTGGTCACGGCGTTCGACGCGAGGGCCGGGGTCGGCCGGGACCTGGCGGAGCTCACCCGTTCGGCGCAGTCGGGTACGACGGTCGTGCTGGCGGGCTGGGGTCCGCCGGAGCGCTGCGCGACGGAGCCGGTCCTGCGGGTGGCCGCGCGGCTCGCGGACGGCGCGGCGGACGTCCGTCAGGACCTGGACGCGGTGGCGGCCGCGGTGGGCCTGAGTCCGGCGGGGTCGGGCCGGGTGGCCTGTCCCTTCGGGTACGCGGACGCGGCGAGCGCGGTGCGCGGGCTGCTGTCGACGGGCGTGTTCGAGGAGGCGGTGCGGGCGACGGAGCTCGGGCAGGTGGAGAAGGAGATCGAGGAGGCCCTCGCGCCGCACGTGCGTCCCGACGGGACGGTGTGGATGCCGAACGTCTTCCGGTACGTGATCGGTCTCGTCCCGTAGGGGACGGGTCGGCGGCCCGGGGCCCGGCGCGGACGGGCTCCGGGCCGTCGGCGCACGCGCGCTCATCGCTCCCCGCACGCCGCTCTCCCCCGTACGCCCGGCCCTCGCGCGCCCTCTCCCCCGCACGCCCGGCCCCGCGCGGCCCTGGCCCCGGCGGTCGGTCGCTCACTCCCCCGGCGTCGCCTCCGGTGTCGTGCCGCGCGGGATGCCTGCCGCGCGGTAGGCCGCGTCCTCCTCCAGGGTCTCGTTGGCGAGGAGGGCCTCGGCGAGGGCGTCGAGCCGGTCGCGGTGGGTGCGGAGCTGCCGTACGGCGCTCTCGTAGCACTCGTCGACGATGCGCCGCATCTCCGCGTCGACGGCGTCGAGGGTGGCGGGGGCGGCGGAGAGGCCGTACGCCTGCTGGGCGTCGCCCGGGATGGCGGTGAGGCGGCCGACGCTCGCGCTCATGCCCCAGCGGCCGACCATGCCGCGGGCGATGGTGGTGACCTGTTCGAGATCGCTCTCGGCGCCGGTGGTGACGACGCCGAAGACGACCTGCTCGGCGGCCATGCCGCCGAGGGCGCCGATGATGCGGCCGCGCAGATACTCCTCCGTATAAGCGTATTTATCGGCGTCGGGTGTGGACAACGTGACGCCGAGGGCCCGGCCGCGCGGCACGATGGTGATCTTGCGGACGGGGTCGGCGCCGGGCTGGAGCATGCCGAGCAGGGCGTGGCCGCTCTCGTGGTACGCGGTGCGGCGCCGTTCCTCGAGCGGCATGACGAGCGGCCGTTCCGCGCCGAGCTGGACCTTTTCGAGGGCGTCGGAGAGGTCGGACCGGGTGACGGCGGTCTGTTCGCGCTTGACGGCGAGGAGGGCGGCCTCGTTGGCGAGGTTGGCGAGTTCGGCGCCGGTCATGCCGGGGGTGGTGCGGGCCACCTGCTCCAGGTCCACGTCCTTGGCGAGCGGGATGGAGCGGGTGTGGATCCTGAGGATGGCCTCGCGGCCGCCGCGGTCGGGCGGGTTGACGTGGACGATCCGGTCGAAGCGGCCGGGCCGGGTGAGGGCGGGGTCGAGGACGTCGGCGCGGTTGGTGGCGGCGAGGACGATGACGCCCTCGGAGCCGGTGAAGCCGTCCATCTCGGTGAGGATCTGGTTGAGGGTCTGTTCGCGTTCGTCGTGGCCGCCCATGCCGGAGCCGCCGCCGCGGGCCCGGCCGATGGTGTCGATCTCGTCGATGAAGATGATCGCGGGGGCGACCTTGCGGGCCTCGGCGAAGAGCTCGCGGACGCGGGAGGCGCCGACGCCGACGATCATCTCGATGAACTCCGACGCGGAGGCGGAGAAGAACGGCACCCCGGCCTCTCCGGCGACGGCGCGCGCGAGGAGCGTCTTGCCGGTGCCGGGCGGACCGGCGAGGAGGACGCCGCGGGGCATCCTGGCGCCCATGTCGCGGTAGGCCTGCGGGTTCTTCAGGAAGTCGACGACGTCGTTGAGCTCGTCCTCGACCTCGTCGATGCCGGCGACGTCGGCGAAGGTGGTGCGCCGGCCGCCCTCCAGTTCGACGGGTTTCGGCGGCTGCTTGCGGCCGAGCATGCCGCCCGCGCCGCCCATGCCCGCGCTCATCCGGCGGGCGATGAAGACCCACAGGAAGACGAGGAGCAGCATCGGTGCCAGGGAGATGAGGAGGTTGGCGAGGAAGCTGCGTTCCTTGACGACGGGCTCGGCGGTGACGGTGACGTTCTGCCGGGTGAGCTGCGCCCAGAGGTCGTCGTCGGCGAAGGCGGGCCGCTGGGTCTGGAACTTCGTGTAGTCGCCCTTGCCGCCGGGGACGGGCCGCTCGTCCTTCAGCTGCCCCTGGATGGCGTCGCCCTTGGAGTAGATCGTGGTGACGTTGCCGGCGGCGACCTGCTTGCTGAACTCGGTGTACGAGACGGTCGGGCCGTCGCCCTCGTCGAAGAACGACAGGACGATGTTGGCGAGGAGGTAGACGACGAGCGCGGTGACGATGAGGCCGCCCCAGCCTCCGGGCATCTTCCGCTTGGGCGGCGGGGGCGGCGGGGCCCCTTCCGAGCGCCAGGGTTGATCGGTCCGGTCGCGCGGGGGTACGGGGTTGGCCACGTGGCTCTCCTCGAGGCGGCTGTGGCCCCAGTATCGAAGAGCGGGACATTCCCGGCATCGCGGGCGGTTCGCAGGGGTGACGCGATGCGAGGGGGGTGCGGAGGGGACCGGCGTGGCGCCGAGGGCGTACGGGGAGGGGCCCTGGGCGTACGGGAAGGGACCCGCGGCATACGGGAAGGGGCCCGGGGCGGTCGCCGCGCCCGGGCCCCTTCCCGTACGGGAGGGTCGTCAGCCCATGAACTTCTTGAACTCGTCCGGGAGCTCGAAGTCCTTGGGGCTCTGCCCGGCCGCCGGGAGGCCGAACGCGCCGCCCGCCTGCGCCTCCTCGCGGCGCTGCGCGGCGGCCTGCTCCTCGGCCTTCCGCTTCATCGGGTTGCCGCTCTTGCGCTTGCCCTTGGCCTGCTTGACCTGCTTCTTCTGGCGGCCGGGGCCGCCGCCCATGCCCGGGATGCCCGGCATGCCGGGCATCCCGCCGCCCTGGGCCATGCGGGACATCATCTTGCGGGCCTCGAAGAACCGCTCGACCAGGCCCTTGACGGCGCTGACCTCGACGCCGGAACCCTTGGCGATACGGGCACGGCGGGAGCCGTTGATGATGGTGGGGTCCTGGCGCTCGGCCGGGGTCATCGACTTGATGATCGCGGCCGTGCGGTCGACGTCGCGCTCGTCGATGTTGTTGATCTGCTCCTTCATCTGCGCCATGCCGGGCAGCATGCCGAGGAGCTTGGAGATGGAGCCCATCTTGCGGACCTGCTCCATCTGGGCGAGGAAGTCGTCGAGCGTGAAGTCCTGGCCCTTCTTCGACGCGAGCTTGGAGGCCATCTTGGCGGCCTCTTCCTCGTCGAAGGTCTGCTGGGCCTTCTCGATGAGGGAGAGCATGTCGCCCATGCCGAGGATGCGGGACGCCATGCGGTCCGGGTGGAACGCGTCGAAGTCGTCCAGCTTCTCGCCGTTGGAGGCGAACATGATCTGCTTGCCGGTGACGTGCGCGATGGAGAGCGCGGCACCACCGCGGGCGTCGCCGTCGAGCTTGGAGAGCACGACGCCGTCGAAGCCGACGCCGTCGCGGAAGGCCTCGGCGGTGTTGACCGCGTCCTGACCGATCATGGCGTCGACGACGAAGAGGATCTCGTCGGGGCTGACGGCGTCGCGGATGTCCGCGGCCTGCTGCATCAGCTCCTGGTCGATGCCGAGGCGGCCGGCGGTGTCGACGATCACGACGTCGTAGAGCTTGGTCCGCGCGTGCTCGATCGAGTCCTTGGCGACCTGGACCGGGTCGCCGACGCCGTTGCCCGGCTGGGGGCCGTAGAAGGCCACGCCGGCGCGGTCGGCGACGACGGAGAGCTGGTTGACGGCGTTGGGGCGCTGGAGGTCGCAGGCGACGAGCAGCGGGGAGTGGCCCTGGCTCTTGAGCCAGAGGCCGAGCTTTCCGGCGAGGGTGGTCTTACCGGCACCCTGGAGACCGGCGAGCATGATCACGGTGGGCGGGGTCTTGGCGAACCGCAGCCGGCGGGTCTCGCCGCCGAGGATGGCGACCAGCTCGTCGTTGACGATCTTGATGACCTGCTGGGCCGGGTTCAGGGCCTGGGAGACCTCGGAGCCGAGCGCGCGCTCCTTGACCTGCTTGATGAAGGCGCGGACGACCGGGAGGGCGACGTCCGCCTCGAGCAGGGCGATACGGATCTCGCGCGCGGTGGCGTCGATGTCCGCCTCGGACAGACGGCCCTTGCCGCGGAGGTTCTTGAAGGTCGCTGCAAGGCGGTCGGAGAGGGTATCGAACACGGCGGTCGCGGATCCTCAGGTGTCGGGGGCGGTCGGATTGCCCTCCAGGGTATCGGGCCGCCCGAAGTGTGTGCCCACGCCCGCCGGATTCGGCGGGCGGGGTCGGGGCGGTCACGGCGTCACCGCAGCGCCCGCTCCAGGACGCGGGCCACGTCCACGGCCTCCTCGTCGGCGAGGGGCGAGCCGTCCGGGCGGGTCACGTAGAGGGTGTCGACGGCGTTGGCGCCGAGCGTCGACACGTGGGCGCTGCGGACCCGTACCGCCGCTCCTTCCAGGGCGCGGCCGATGCGGTGGAGGAGGCCGGGGGCGTCCTGGGCGCGGACCTCGATGACGGTGGCGCTGTGGGAGGCGGCGGGGGCGACGGTGACGCGGGGCGGCGGGGCCTGGGTGCCTCGCCGGCGCGGGTAGGCGGCCTCGCGTTCGGCGAGGCGGGCGGGGATGTCGAGGGAGCCGTCGAGGGCGCGGACGAGGTCGGCGCGGAGGCGGGTCTCCTGCGGCAGGGAGCCGTATTCGGCGGCGACGCGCCAGTCGAGGACGAGGACGGAGCCGGCGCCGAGCTCGGTGGGGAGGGCGATGGCGCGCAGGTCGGCGGCGCGGACGGTGAGCCGGTGGAGGGCGAGGACGCCGGCGACGGCGGGCAGGACGCCGGGCTGGTCGGGGAGGGCGAGGACGAGTTCGACGCCGACGGGCGCGGGTTCGTCCGGGTCGGCGGCGTCGACGGGGTTCTCGTCGCGGGCGTGGAGGGCGAGGACGGGTTCGCCGGTGCGCAGGGCCTCGACGGCGAGGCGTTCCTGTTCGGCGCTGGGGGCGGCGGCCTCCGGGTCGGGCAGGGGTTCGCCCGCGAGGACGCCGGCGACGCGTTTGACGAGGTCGTCGACGAGGAGGGCGCGCCAGCTCGACCAGGCGGCGGGGCCGGTGGCGAGGGCGTCGGCCTCGGTGAGGGCGTGGAGGAGTTCCAGGGTGCCGACGGTGCCGACGGCGGTGGCGACGGCCTGGATGGTGGCGGGGTCGTCGAGGTCGCGGCGGGTGGCGGTCTCGACGAGGAGGAGGTGGTGGCGGACGACGGTGGCGAGGGTGGCGGTGTCGGTGCGGTCGAAGCCGATGCGGGCGGCGAGGTCGCGGGCGATGGTCTCGCCGACGACGGAGTGGTCGCCCGGCCAGCCCTTGCCGATGTCGTGGAGGAGGGCGGCGACGAGGAGGAGGTCGGGGCGGCCGACGCGGCGGGTGAGGTGGGCGGCGCGGACGGCGGTCTCGACGAGGTGCCGGTCGACCGTCCAGGTGTGGACGGGGTTGCGCTGGGGGCGGTGGCGGACGCGTTCCCAGTCGGGCAGGAGCCGGGTGACGAGGCCTTCGGCCTCCAGGGCCTCCCAGACGGGTACGGCGGGTTCGCCGGCGCCGAGGAGGGTGACGAGTTCCTCGCGCGCCTCGGCGGGCCACGGTACGGGCAGGGGTGTGGCGGTGGCGGCGAGGCGGCGTACGGCGTGCGGGGAGAGCGGCAGTCCGGACTGGGCGGCCGCGGCGGCGGCCCGCAGCGGCAGGACGGGGTCGCGTTCGGGCCGGGCGGTGCGGGCGAGGACGGCTTCGCCGTCCATCTCGACGACGCCTTCGGCGAGGGGGGTGCGTTCGACGGGGGGTTTGCCGCCGGTCCGGCCGCCGAGGAGGGAGCGGAGGCGGGGGCGGGCGGAGCGGGCCTTGAGGACGCGGTTGACCTCGCGCCAGGTGATGTCGGAGGCGTACGAGACGGTGCCGGCGGCCTCGTACACCTCGCGGAGGAGGGTGTCGGCGTCGAGGAGGCCGAGTTCGCGGGCGACGGCGTCCTGGTCCTGGAGGGCGAGCCGGTCGGTGGCGCGGCCGGTGGCGAGGTGGAGGGCGTCGCGGGCGTCGAGGAGGCGGCGGCGGGCGGTGTCGAGGCCCTCGCGGGGGGCGTCGGCGAGCCAGGAGGCGGCGACGGCGCGCAGGGCCTGGGCGTCGCGGAGGCCGCCGCGGGCCTCCTTGAGGTCGGGTTCGAGGAGGAAGCGGAGTTCGCCGGCGCGTTCGGCGCGGTCGCGGCAGAGCGCGGCGAGTTCGGGGAGGCGTCGGGGGGCCTGGTTGCGCCAGTCGGCGAGGACGGTGGTGCGCAGGGAGGTGACGAGGCCGGTGTCGCCCGCGAGGTGGCGGGCGTCGAGGAGGCCGAGCTGGGCCTTGAGGTCGTCGGCGGCGGTGGCGCGGGCTTCGGCGGGGGTGCGGACGGAGTGGTCGAGGGCGATGCCGAGGTCCCAGACGGGGTACCAGACGCGGTCGGCGAGGGCGGCGACGGCGGCCTTGTCGGCGCTGCCGTCGTGGAGCAGGAGGAGGTCGAGGTCGCTGCGCGGGGAGAGTTCGGCGCGTCCGTAGCCGCCGACGGCGACGAGGGCGACGCCGCGGGGCGGGGCGGCGGCGGTGAAGAGGCCGGCCAGCCAGTCGTCGGTGAGGCGGGCGAGGGCGGAACGGCGCGGCGGCCCGGACCGCTCCTTCTCCTGGAGGAGGAGCAGCCGGGCCGCCGCGTAGCCGTCGGGTCCCGATGCTTGGGTCGTGTCGCTCGTGTCGGGGTTCGTCACCCGGCGGCTCCCATCCGTGCGTGCGGTCGTCCGGTCGTGCGGTGCGTCCGGTCGTGCGGTGCGTCCGGCCCCGCGGGGGCGGGCCGGGGGGCGGGGCGGCGGGACGTCCGGGCCCGTCGGCCCGCGGAGCCCGGGAGGACCTCCGGCCCCGCCGGGGCCCCGCCGGACGCTCGTCCCGCGGGGCGTTCCCTTCCTACCGGGCCGCAGGCCGGTTCTCCGGCGCGGCGCGGTCGCGGCGCGGGGGGGGGCGGCGGCGGCGCCCTGGGCTCTACCCACTCACTAAAATACTAACAACATAAAATATTTTTGATTTATTC
>NZ_JBSFSA010000028.1:0-88177 GCF_053589515.1 Streptomyces sp. NPDC003327
GATGTACACCGACGGCCTGGTGGAGCGCAGGGACACGTCCGTTCAGGTGTCCCTGTCCCAGCTGCTCGCCGCGGCACAGGACCCGGCCCGTCGTCCTGGTGCTCAGCTCCGCGTCACCGCCGCCGTCAGTCGCGCGCCCAGGTCCTCGGCGTACGCGCGGAGCGGCTCGGGGCCGTGGATCGTCAGCGGCGCGTCGACCAGGGCGAGCCGCAGGGCCAGCCACTCCACCGAGTCCGCGCAGCGGGCCCGCAGTCGGCAGCGGTGCTCGTCCGTCGCCGTCGGCACCAGGTGGGAGGGCAGCCGGGCGGTCACGAACGACACGGGCGCCTCGAAGCTGACGTCCAGCTCCATCTCCTGCTGGGTCTTGTTCATCGACCGGGTCAGCATCTGGGCCGCGTCGCCCGTCGGCAGCTCGCGCGGGGTGAAGCGGGCCCCCGTCGCGAACGGCTCGCTCACCCGGTCGACCCGGAAGGTCCGCCAGTCCTCGCGCCCCAGGTCGTACGCGACGAGGTACCAGCGGTGCCCGGTCGACACCAGCCGGTCCGGCTCCACGAGCCGCTTCGTCTCGGCGCCGTCGCCGGCCCGGTAGCCGAACCGCAGCCGCTCCCGCCCGGTGACCGCGCCCGCGAGGGTCGTCAGCGTCGAGGGCGCGACGGTCGCCCCGTCGCCCCGGGTCAGCGGGATCGTGGCGTTCTGGAGGGTGGAGACCCGGTGCCGCAGCCGCTTCGGCAGCACCTGCTCCAGCTTCGCCAGGGCCCGTACGGACGCCTCCTCGACGCCCTCGATGGCGTGCCCGGCCCCGGCGCGCAGGCCGACGGCGATCGCGACGGCCTCCTCGTCGTCCAGGAGCAGCGGGGGCATCGCCGTACCGGCGACGAGGCGGTAGCCGCCCACCGCGCCGTGGGTCGCCTCGACCGGGTAGCCGAGGTCACGGAGGCGGTCGATGTCGCGGCGGATGGTCCGGGCCGAGACCGAGAGCCGTTCGGCGAGTTCGCTTCCCGGCCATTCGCGCGGGGTCTGGAGGAGCGACAGCAGATTCAGGAGTCGTGCCGGAGTGTCCGTCATGCGTTCCAGGATGACGCGGAACTAGGACACGAACTGACCTATATGACTTCTATCTTCGTCGTATGAGTTCACACGACGCCGCACAGGACGCCGCACCCGACGGCGGTACCGCACCCGACGGCGGTTCCGTCGCCGACAAGAGGCGCTGGGTCGCCCTCGCCATCGTCATGACCGCCGCCTTCATGGACCTGGTCGACGCCACGATCGTCAACATCGCGATCCCCAGCATCGAGCGGGACCTCGGCGCCACCTTCGGCGCGATCCAGTGGATCACCGCCGGGTACGCGCTCGCGTTCGCCGCCGGCCTCATCACCGGCGGGCGGCTCGGGGACATCTACGGCCGCAAGCGCCTCTTCCTCCTCGGCACCGCCGGCTTCACCCTCGCCTCGGCGCTCTGCGGCTTCGCCGCCAACCAGGAGATGCTGGTCGCCTCCCGCCTCCTCCAGGGCGCGGCGGCCGCGATGATGGTGCCGCAGGTGCTGTCGATCGTCCACGTCACCTTCCCCGCGCACGAGCGCGGCAAGGTCTTCGGCCTGTTCGGCGCGATCATCGGCCTCGGCGCGGTCTCCGGCCCGCTGCTCGGCGCGCTGCTCACGCAGTGGAACATCGCGGGTCTCGAATGGCGCCCGATCTTCCTCATCAACCTGCCGGTCGGCGTCGCCGCCCTGATCCTGGGCCGGAAGTTCATCGTCGAGTCGAAGGCCCCGAAGGCGCTCCGCCTCGACCTGGTCGGCGTCGTCCTCGTCACGGCCGCCCTGCTGATGCTGATCTACCCGCTGACGCGCGGCCGCGAGCTGGACTGGCCGCTGTGGGGCCACCTGATGATGGCCGGCAGCCTCGTCGTCTTCGCCGCCCTCGTCGCGTACGAGAGGTACAAGACGAGGAAGGACGGCTCGCCGCTGGTCGAGCTGACGCTGTTCCGGGTGAAGAGCTTCGCGGCCGGCATCGCGGTGCAGCTGACCTTCGGCGTCGTGATGGGCATCTTCTTCCTGGTCTGGACGCTGTACATGCAGATCGGGCTCGGCTGGACCCCGCTGAAGGCCGGACTGACCGGCGTCCCGTTCTCCATCGCCGTCTCCGTCGCCGCCGGCATGTCCGTGCAGAAGCTGGTGCCGCGCTTCGGCCGCAAGGTGCTCCAGGCGGGCGCCCTGACGATGATCGCGGGCGTGCTGCTCTACCTCTTCGAGGCGGGGCGGTACGGGGCCGGGATCGCGCCCTGGCAGATGGTGCCGCCGCTGGTGATCATGGGTGCCGGCATGGGCCTCATCGTGGCGCCGCTGACGGACGCGGTGCTCTCCGAGGTGCCGAGGGAGCACGCGGGCTCGGCCTCGGGGCTGATCAACACGACCGGGCAGATGGGCAACGCGCTCGGGCTCGGCCTGGTGTCGGTGGTCTTCTTCGGGGTGATCGACGAGAGGCCCGCGCCCACGTCCCCCGCCGAGGCGGCGACGGCGTTCGCGGACGCCTTCCAGAACGCGATGGGCTGGGTGGCCGTGGTCCTCGGCGTGATCTTCCTGGTGATGTTCGCGCTGCCCGCGAAGCCGAAGCAGCACCTGGAGGGTGGCAGCGACGGTGACGGCGAGGAGCCCGAGGCCGTCGGGAAGGAACCGGTGCTCGTGCACTGAGCCGCACCGGGAGAGGTACGGGAGAGGGGCGGTGCGTTCCGTGAACGCACCGCCCCTCCTCACGTCACTTCTTCGGCATGCCGAGGAACCGGTTGCCGCTGTTGAGCGGCGGGTCGCCCGGGGTCGGCGTGGTGAGTTCGACCCACGGGCCGAGCTCGTCCGTCGGGGTGCCGACGCAGTCGAGTTCGTCCGGAGTGCCCGGGTCGATGTCGCACAGGGTCTCCCACACCTCGCCGTCCTGGGTGAGCACCTGGACGGAGACGTGGTTCGCCTGGGAGGCGATGGAGACGGAGCAGGCACCCGCCGGGTAGTTGGGGTGGTCCACCGGGTCGGTGAGGTCGGTCCATACGAACGGGGTGACGTTGGGCTCCAGGTCCCGGATGCCGACGTACGTCACGCCGTTGCTGAGGACGGCCTTGACCTCGCGGCTCTCGGCGGGGTTGTAGCCGTCGACGTCGTTGCACGGCCCGGCGGGCCCCGTCGCACCCGTCGCGCCCGTGGCACCCGTGGGGCCGGTCGGACCCGTCGGCCCGGTGGGGCCGGTCGGACCCGTCGGACCCGTGTTGCCCTTCGGGCCCTGCGGTCCGGTCGGTCCGGTCGGTCCCGTCGGTCCCGTCGGTCCCTTCGGGCACTCGCCGCCGCCCATCGCCTCCGGCGGGACCACCGAACGGACCCGGGTGTCCTCGACCAGCCGCCCGACCTCCTCGTCCAGGAACTCCTGGAGCGCGGTGGTGACCGGCCGCCCCCGCTCGTCGTGCTGCTGCGGCCCGGCCTGCTCCTGCACGGCCCGGGGCTTCCTGCAGCCCGTGGCCGGGTTGACGTTCGTCGGGCCGCCCCAGGCGGCCGCCGAGGGTGCGAAGCCGGTCAGGACGAGCGCGACCGAGGCCAGCGCGCCGCCACTCGTCCAGGCACGCCGACGGGGCAGCGGGCCGAGCGGGGACCTGGACGGAGTCCTGGAATCAGGACGCATGCATGCTCCTTTCCTCCGCCGACGACGAACGTCGGCGCCACGATGTGGGGTGGGGACGAAGGCGGAAGCGATGAAAGCCTTCCGATCGGATCATCGGACCGCGACTGCGAGGACTTGACGGTTCCACGGCGCTATGAGCGCCATGGCGTAGTGCCGCCAGCCGAATGGATGCGTACGCGACGGCGAACGTGCCGGGACCGGGCGGCGCGGCGCCGCCGCCTCCCCCCGGGGCCGTGCGTACCGTCGCCCCCCGACCGAACCCCCGGAGGTGGTGTTGCCGTGAGGCCGTCCATCTGCTTGTGCATGATCGTCAAGAACGAGGCCGCGGTCATCGAACGCTGCCTCGCCTCCGTCCGCGGCCTCGTCGACACCTGGGTCGTCTCCGACACCGGCTCCACCGACGGCACCCAGGACCTCGTCCGCGCCGCGCTCGCCGGCGTCCCCGGGGAGCTGCGCGAGGAACCCTGGGTGAACTTCGGCCACAACCGCAGCCTGAACATCGCGCACGCCCGCGGCCGCGCCGACTACCTGCTGCTCCTCGACGCCGACCACGTCCTGCGGCAGGACGGCCCGCTGCCCGCGCCGGCCACCGCCGACTCGTACATGATCCGCCACGAGGGCGCCCTGGAATACCGCATCAAACGGCTCGTCAGGGGCGATCTGCCCTGGCGGTACGAGGGCGTCACCCACGAGTACCTGACGGCCGACCGTGACCACACCCAGGAGAACCTCGACGCCCTCGTCATCGAGGACCACGCCGACGGCGGCTCCCGCCACGACAAGTTCGAGCGCGACGCCCGCCTCCTCGGCGCCGAACTCGACCGCGACCCCACCAACACCCGCACGGTCTTCTACCTCGCCCAGACCCTCCGCGACATGGGCCGCTCCGCCGAGGCCGCCGACCTGTACGAGCGGCGCGCGGCCATGGGCGGCTGGGGCGAGGAGGTCTACTACGCCCTGCTCCAGAGCGGGGTCCTGCGCGCCGAGGGCGGCGACTGGCCGGCCGCCGCCGACGCCCTCACCCGCGCCTGGGAGTCGCGCCCGCAGCGCCTGGAGGCCTGCTACGAGCTGGCCTCACGGCTCAGGAAGGCACGGCGCCACCACGCGGCGCACGCCATCCTGACCGCCGTCCTCGACCGCGAACCGCCCGCCGACGACGTGCTGTTCCTCCAGCCCTGGGTGTACCGCTGGGGGCTGCTCTTCGAGTACTCGATCACCGCCTACTGGGTCGGCGACGCCGAGGCCTCGCTCGCCGCCTGCGACCGGCTCCTCGCCCTGCCGGACCTGCCCGCGGCCCACCGCGAGCAGACCCGCGTCAACCGCCGGTTCGCCGCCGCCCGGCTCACCGGCACCGCCGCCCCCGGCCTCACCTGAGACCCGGCCGGGGGCGGCCGGGGCCCGCCCTCACCCGAGACCCGGGCGCGGGCGGCCGGCGCGTCAGCGGACCCGGGAGCGGGACTCCATCGCCTCGCGGGCCGCGCTCTCGGAGTCGTACACCTCGCACATGTGGCGGCCGTCCGGGGTCGCCGTGTGCTCGACCTCCCAGAGGCTCACCTCGCTGCCGTCGAGGAGCAGGAACTGGTGCTCGTAGAGGGTGAAGCCGGCGTCCCGGCCCCCCTCCACGGGGCAGTGACGGCCGAAGGCCTGGGTGATGTGGTGCGCGAACGCCAGCCGCAGCCGACGGGCCGTCCGCTCGCCCGGACGGTCGGCGTTCTCCGCCCGCCGCAGCACCCGGCGCGCGTGGTCCGCGGAGTTGTCCGGCACGTACATCCGGGGCTGCGCCGGTATCGGACGGGCCAGGAGCGCCGCGAGCAGCTCCATGTCGTCGTCCTCGTCGAGCGCGCCGCCGTCCGCCCGCCCGGCGGTCCAGCCCGGCAGCGGGCCCGCGGGCAGCCGGGAGGCCGCGAGCCGGGCTTCCGCCTCCTCCGTGTACAGCTCGTGCTGCTCGGCACCGTCCCGGCCCGCGTTGTGCACGAGCTCCCAGACGGTGAGCGCGCTGCCGTCGGCGAGCAGGTACGTGTGCCGGTGGGTGGTGCGGTGCAGCGCCGCGCTGTGGTGCGAGGAGTGCAGCGTGCTGGAGTGGGCGAGCGCCGTCTGGAGGCGCTCGACGGTGGTGTCGGGCAGGTCGAAGGAGTTGAGCGCCCTGCCGAGGAGCCGCTCAAGGTGCGTCTCGGTCGTCTCGTACGGATCGTGATGATCCCGCGGATCGTTCAAGGAGGTCTCCAGGCCGTCGCCGCATGTCACTCGGTGCTTGCTAAACGTAGTCCCTGGGTCTGACATCGTGACCGGGTTCAGGAAAACGAAGGGCCCGCACCCGAAGTTCCCCGGGTGCGGGCCCTGTTCGCGTCCGCGGTCGCGCCGCCGGCCCGTCAACTCCCGCCGCGGTCAACGGAGTCGGCACGTGCGCCGGGGTGCGACCGGGTGGCCGGGGTGCGGGCGGTGAGCGTCACCCCGACCGCGACCGTCGCCGCCGCCACGAGCCCCGCCGCCAGGACCGCCCAGCGGCCCGCGAACGAACACATCAGGATCGCGAACGCCGACACCGGAAGGACCAGCTGCTGCGCGATCCCGACCTTGAAGTAGCGGGCGTGCAGCAGCCACACCGACAGCAGGAACACCGCCGTCGGGATCGTCACCGCCGCCGACGCCGCCGTCGTCGAGATGTGCGCCTTGCCGACGGCCTGCTCCACCGCGATCTCGATGCCCGCGCCGATCGCCGCCGCCGACGCGAAGATGACGTAGTGGCCGTAGCCCCACAGGAAGCCCTGCCGGCTGGACGTCAGCCGGTCGTGCGCCGGCACCACGAAGTAGATCCACCAGGCCGCGAAGACGATCAGCAGACCACCGGCCGCGATCGGCAGCAGCTCGTCCAGGGCGTCGTTCTCGACCACGCCCGACTTCACCGCCACCGTCGCCGCCGCCACCGTCTCGCCCAGCACGATGATCGTGAACAGGCCGTACCGCTCGGCGATGTGGTGCGGATGCCAGGTGCTCGGCGCGTCCTTCTCCGCGAACACCGGCACCGCCATCTCCGCGAGCGCCATCACCAGGAACACCCACGGCCGGGCGGCCTCCGGCGCCAGCACCAGCGCCAGCCAGCCCGCCTGCACGGCGATCACCCCACCCGCGTACCGCAGGCACATCGTCCGCTCCGCCGCCGAACCGGCGTGCCGCGCCGCCCGCAGCCACTGCGTGGCGAGCGCGAGCCGCATCACCAGGTAGCCGAGGTAGACGACGAGGAAGTCGTGCTCCTCGAACGCCCGCGAGATCCCGGCGGCCAGCACCAGCACACCGGCGATCTGCACGAGCGTGGTGACGCGGTAGAGGACGTCGTCGTTGTCGTACGCGGACGCGAACCACGTGAAGTTCATCCACGCCCACCAGATCGCGAAGAACACCATCGCGTAGTCGGCGATGCCCTCGCCCGCGTGCCCCTCGGCGACCGCGTGCACCAGCGAGGCGCCCGCCTGGGCCACGGCGACGACGAAACAGAGGTCGAAGAACAGCTCCAGCGGGGTGGCGGCCCGGTGCGACTCCGCACGGGAGCGGGCGGTGAGCGGCAGGAAGGGACGTGTCATGCCCCCAGCACAGCAGAGCCGCCGCCCCGGCGGTAATCGCGCGGCGCGTCCGGACCAGGAATCTCGCCCGGCCCCGTACGCGACGCACACCCGGTTCCGCACGGGCACCCTCACTCCGGAACCGTACAAAACAGGAAAAAGGGTCAGTGCGGTCTTACCGTGGCCGCGTGACCGAGCCACCGAAGACCGCCGACCCGGCCCCCGACCCGGCCCCCGAACCCGGCGCCACAGCCACAGCAGGCCCCCCAGCACACCCGGCACCACGCCGCACAGCAGGCCCCGCGCCCCGGACCCCCGCCGCCGTACACCGCCGCGCCGCACTCACCGGCACCGCCGTCTCCGCCCTGCTGATCCTCGCCATCGTCCTCGGCAGCCGCCTCCTCCGCGACTTCGACTCGGCCCTCCTGCCCTACGCCGTCGCCACCGTCTTCCTCGCCTTCGGCGTCGCCTACCGCTACACCGTCTGGATCTCCGCCCCCGGCGCCCGCCGCCTCTTCCGCCAGGGCTGGCGCTCCTTCTTCTCCGCCGGCAACTTCCGCAAGGCCCCCACCGCCCTGCCGAAGATGATCGCCACCTACCTCGGCTTCCAGAAGTTCCTCGGCGCCCGCTCCCACGCCCGCTGGGCCGCCCACCAACTCCTCTTCTGGGGCTGCCTCCTCGCCGCCGCCATCACCTTCCCCCTCACCTGGGGCTGGTTCACCTTCACCTCCGACACCGGCGCGGGACCCGGCTACGACATGCGGATCTGGGGCTTCAAAGTCCTCGGCTTCAACGGACTCGACGCCCTCGGCTGGCTCATGTTCCACGGCCTCGACATCGCCGCCGTCCTCGTCATCGCAGGCGCCTCCTACTTCCTGTGGCGCCGCATGAAGGACCGCGCCGCCCTCACCGGCCAGCGCTTCGCCTACGACCTCGTCCCGCTCATCGCCCTCGTCGTCATCTCCGTCACCGGGCTCCTGCTGACCTTCTCCTCGATCTTCCTCCACGGCGGCGGCTACGCATTCCTCGCCATCCTCCACATGGTCTCCGTCGTCCTCACCCTCATCTACATCCCCTTCGGCAAGTTCTTCCACATCGTGCAGCGCCCCGCCGCCGTCGGCATGCAGCTCTTCAAATACACCTCCCGCCGCAACGACGACGACGAGATCCTCACCTGCCGCCGCTGCCACCAGCCCATCGACACCGCCCCCTACGTCGAGAACCTCCGCGGCACCATGAAGGACCTCACGCTCGACTTCGACGCCTGGGCCGAGTACTGCCCCCGCTGCAAACGCGTCCTGCGCGGCACCGCCTACCTCGACCACGTCAAGAAGGGCTTCCACACGTGACCGCCACCGACCCCGCCAAGGCGCCGCCGCTCGACCCCGCCATCGCCCCACCCGGCACCCGCGCCTTCCGCGACGCCGGCGGCATCCCCGCCGACCGCTGGCACGCCGACCAGAACGGCGAGACCCTCGTCCCCACCCACTGCTGCTTCTGCGGCGTCCAGTGCGGCATGTACCTGCGCGTCGACCACACCGGCAAGGTCTTCGGAGTCGAACCCCGCAACCACGACATCAACCGCATGCGGCTCTGCCCCAAAGGCATCAACGCCTACCAGCAGGTCAACCACCCCGACCGGCTCACCGCCCCCCTCATGCGCCGCCACCGCGACGAGGAATTCCGCCAGGTCAGCTGGGACGAAGCCCTCGACCACACCGTCGCCGAGATCCGCCGCATCCAGACCGACCACGGCCACGACGCCTTCGGCCTCCTCGGCGGCGCCAGCCTCTACTCCGAGAAGACCTACCTCGTCGGCAAGTTCGCCCGCGTCGCCCTCAAGACCCGGCACGTCGACTACAACGGCCGCCTCTGCATGGTCTCCGCCGCCGGAGCCAACAAACTCGCCTTCGGCATCGACCGCGCCGGAAACCCCTTCTCCGACATCCTCCTCACCGACTGCCTCCTCATCGCCGGATCCAACGTCGGCGAATGCTTCCCCGTCATGACCCAATACCTGTGGGGAGCCCGCGACCGAGGCGCCACCCTCATCGTCGTCGACCCCCGCGAAACCCCCGTCGCCCGCACCGCCGACATCCACGTCGCCCTCAAACCCGGCACCGACGCCGCCTTCTTCAACGCCGTCCTCCACGTCGCCGTCGCCGAAGGCCTCACCGACGACACCTACCTCGCCGCCCACACCACCGGCTGGGACGACGTCAAGAAAACCGTCGCCGACTACCCGCCCGCCCGCGCCGCCCAGATCTGCGGCATCCCCGAAGCCCAGATCATCCAGGTCGCCCGCATGTTCGCCGGCGCCGACAAAGCCATGGCCTGGCACGCCCGCGGCGTCGAACACCACTCCCAGGGCGTCGAGAACTGCCTCACCGTCATCAACCTCTGCGTCGCCACCGGAAACATCGGCAAACCCGGCGCCGGATACGGCACCATCACCGGCCAGGGCAACGGCCAGGGCGGCCGCGAACACGGCCAGAAATCCGACCTCCTGCCCGGCGGCCGCTCCATCACCAACCCCGAACACCGCCGCCAGATCTGCGCGATCTGGGGCATCGACGAAACCGAACTCCCACCCGCCGGCACCAGCATGATGGAAATGGTCTGGCAGATGCAGCGCCGCGAAATCCGCGGCCTCATCGGCATCTGCAACAACCCCTTCGTCTCCCTGCCGAACCACGCCACCGTCAAAGACGGCTACGACCGCCTCGAATTCCACGCACAGTTCGACTTCTTCCTCTCCGAAACCGCCGCCAACGCCCACGTTGTCTTCCCCGTCACCGTCTGGGCCGAGGACGAAGGCGTCATGGCCAACGCCGAAGCACGCGTCGTCAAACACAACAAGGCCCAGGAACCCCCCGCCGGCGTACGCACCGACACCTGGATCATCCGCGAACTCGCCCGACGCCTCGGCACCGGCGACAAGTTCGACTTCCCCGACTCACGCTCCGTCTTCGAAGAACTCCGCATCGCCTCCGCCGGCACCGTCAACGACTACTACGGCATCACCTACGAACGCCTGGAGGAGACCGGCGGCATCGCCTGGCCCTGCCCCAGCACCGACCACCCCGGCACCCCCCGCCTCTTCGAGGACGGCCGCACCTACCACCCCGACGGCAAGATCCACCTCCAGGCCGTCGCATGGCACCCGCCCATGGACCCGTACAGCGACGAATACCCCCTCTCCCTCACCACCGGCCGCACCGTCGCCCACTTCCTCTCCGGCAACCAGACCCGCCGCCTCGGCGCCCTCGTCGAACAGACCCCCCGCCCCTGGGTCGAGGTCCACCCCTCCCACGGCTTCCGCAACGGCGACCCCGTCCGCGTCGTCACCCGCCGCGGCAGCGAGGTCTTCCCCGCCCTCGTCACCGAGGCCATCCGCCCCGACACCGTCTTCGTCCCCTACCACTGGCCCGTCCCCACCGCCGCCAACGCCCTCACCATCGACGCCCTCGACCCCCGCTCCAAGATCCCCGAGTACAAGGTCTGCGCCGCCCGCATCGAAGCCGCCGAACGCGTCGACGAGGTCCCCGCACCCCCCACCCCACCCGGACGCGTCGCCTACCCCGAGACCCAGGTCTCCCGCACCGACCCCCTGCCCCCCACCGCCCCCCAGGGCCGCGGCACCGCGGAGAGGAGCTGACCCGCACATGATGGGCCGCACGATCTTCATCGACCCCGGCCGCTGCATCGGCTGCCAGGCCTGCGTCTCCGCCTGCCGCGAATGCGACTCCCACCGCGGCACGTCGATGATCCACCTCGACTACCCCGACGAGGGCCGCTCCGTCGCCTCCCTCCCCACCGTCTGCATGCACTGCGAGGACCCCGTCGCCCCCTGCGCCGAGGTCTGCCCCGCCGACGCGATCCTCGTCACCGCCGACGGCGTCGTCCAGCAGGCCGACACCACCCGCTGCATCGGCTGCGCCAACTGCGTCAACGCCTGCCCCTTCGGCGTACCGAAGATCGACCTCAAGGCCAAGCTGCAGATGAAGTGCAACCTCTGCTACGACCGCACCGCCTACGGCCTCGCCCCGATGTGCGCCACCGTCTGCCCGACCGGCGCCCTCTTCTACGGCACCCTCGACGAGCTGCGGGCCGAACGCCCCGGCGTGCAGGTCGCGGACTCCTTCGCCTTCGGTGACGTCGTCGTCAGCACAGGCGTCGCGATGGTCGTCCCCGCAGACAAGGTCCAGTGGCCCGTCCCCGGCGGTCTGCCCGTCGTCGAGATCAACGGAGTGGACGTCCGATGAGCGTCACCGACCCCCAGCCACCCGCACCGGACGCCCCGTCCGACGCGGCGCGCGAGGCGCTCCACGACCGGATCGCCGCCGACTCGTTGACCACGCGCCGCGACTACCTGCGGATCGTCGCCACCGTCTCCGGCGGCCTCGCCGTCGGCGGCGTCGCCGTCGCCGCCGGAGTCCTGCACCGGCACGGTGATCCCGACGGCACCCCGGAGCCGAAGCGGATCGCCGACCGGATCGAACCCGGCGCGTCCCTGGCCTTCCGCTACCCCGGCGAGGAGGACCGGGCGATCGCCGTCCGCCTGGAGGACGGCACCCTCGCCGGCTACTCCGCCGTCTGCACCCACCTCGCCTGCGCCGTCCTGTGGCGCAAGGAGCGCGGCAGCGAGGGCGAGCTGTACTGCCCCTGCCACGAGGGGATCTTCGACGCCCGTACGGGAGAGGTCGCGGCCGGCCCGCCGCCGCGCGGCCTGCCGAAGGTGATCCTCGTCGAACAGGTCGACGGCAGCGTGTGGGCGATCGGCACCGCCCGCTCCGGCGAGAGCCTCCAGGAGGGCTACTGCCGCCA
This sequence comes from Streptomyces sp. NPDC003327, assembly GCF_053589515.1. NCBI lineage: Bacteria > Bacillati > Actinomycetota > Actinomycetes > Kitasatosporales > Streptomycetaceae > Streptomyces > Streptomyces sp. NPDC003327. Next base: position 12,045 of record NZ_JBSFSA010000028.1, read on the forward strand.
GCGTGGCGCCGGCACCCCCGCCTGCGCCGCCCTCCAGGCGGAAGGGAGGGGCCGGGCATGAGCGAGGCACCGTTCCCGAGGGACCCGGCAAGCCCCGGGGGGCCCTCCCCCTCCCCCTCCGCCCCCCTCCCTCCCCGCCCCGTCTACACGCCGGGCAGCGCTCAGCCGCGGTTGAACCGGCCCGTACGCGAGCGCTATCCGCAGATCCGGCCCACCAGCGGCTACGGCGACCCCCGCATCCGGCGCACCGGGCCGGGGCCGGGTGCCGGTACGGAACAGGAACCGGAGCGCTCGTCGAAGCTGTCGGCGCGTCTGGCGCTGGCGCTCACGGTCGTGACCGGCCAGCTGTGGGGGCTGACCGTCGTGGTGGACGAGTGGATGGCCGGCGACACCGGCACCGCGTGGTGGGGCGCGGGCTTCCTCGTCCTGTCGTTCCTCGTGGTGCTCGGCCTGTGGGCGCTGGATCCGAAGGACCGCTGATCAGGCGGGTACGGCAGGGGAATCCGGGCGTACCCTGGAGACATGAGCACCGCCCCCGCCCACGGTCCGCGAGACGCGAAGCCGACCGGCCTTCGACCGCACACCGAGAACTCCGCGAAGCCGGTACTCGTCTTCGACGATCCGCTCGACCAGCAGTCCGCGGACGACACGGACCGCGGGTGGGGCGAGCGGCCTCCGGTCGGCGGCGGAAACGCCGCCGACCTCGCCCGTTTCCTCGACGAGAAGCCGCCGCACCACCTCTGACGTCGGCGCGCGCCGTCCGTCAGGCAGAGGGCCGCGCCCCCGGACCCTCGCCGCTGCCGGAGCCGGCACCCGTACCCGAGCCGGCGGACGGGCCGCGCTGCGCGACGAGGTGGTCGCGGATCTCCTTGAGGACCTCCAGCTCGCTGACCTCCAGGGTCTCCTGGACGCCTTCCTTCGCCTTGTCGTGCGCCGCACGCTTGGCGAGGACCTTGGCCATCGGCAGGACCATGAGGAAGTAGACGACGGCCGCCGTGATCAGGAAGCTCAGGACCGCGCTGAGGACGATGCCCCACATGATCGGGATGCCGGAGACCACGTTGCCCGCGTCGTCGATCCGGCAGGGGCCCTTGAGGCAGGACCGGTAGTTGTCCAGGTCCTTGGTGCCGAAGGCTCCGACGAGCGGGTTGATGATGCCCTTGACCACCGAGTTCACGATGTTGGTGAAAGCGGCGCCGATGACCACCGCCACCGCGAGATCGATCACGTTGCCGCGCATCAGGAAGGCTTTGAAGCCCGCCATCACGCTTTCCTTCTTGGCCACCGAGGTGCCTTTCGTCGCGTGTACTGCTGTCTGCGGAGCCATTAGGCCGTGCACGGCGCAGGGGCGTCCAATCCGTACACACGGGACGGTGACTTGACAGTGAACCCGTGCGAATCAGCACAGGGTCACCGCCAGTTGGGAGGTGATTCCGGCACCTGCCAGCGCGGCCGCCGTCGGGCGCGGCACGGAGAGCACGACCAGGGCCCCTCCATCCGGACGAGCCTCGCCCGGACGGGGAACGTCGGCCACCCGGGCGCCCTTCGCGACGACGCGGGCGTCACCCGCCGCGCCCGTCGGTGAGGTGGTTGCGGCGATGACGTCGACCCGGTCGCCGGGGCGCAGCAGTCGAACGGTCTCGGCGTCGGCGATCCGTACCGGCGCGGACACGAGCCGTACGGGTGGGGGAGGGGGCGGGGGTGGCGCCGGCGCGGAGGCGGGTGCGGCCCTCGGCGCGGACGGTGGCGCGCCTCCGGCGGCGATGGCGAGTGCGGCGGCCGTCAGCGCGAGGAGGGCCGCCGATGTGCGGCGCCCCCGGCGCAGGGCGGCCCCGAGGGGGCCGCGCCGCGCCCCCCGGACCCTCAGCGGCCTGAAGGCCGGCACCGCGCACGGGCCGGGCACGGCGGTGGAGGGCGGGTACGGGGAGTCGGGCGGGTACGGGGAGTCGGGCGGGTACGGGGAGTCGGGCGGAAACGCGGAATCGGGCGGATAAGGAGGGGTCGTGGGGGAGGGGAAGGTCGTCATCGGGGTACCGCCCGTCCGGTCGTCGGTCGTCGTGAGGGCCGCGGCTGCTCGTTGCCGCTGTCCCCACTCTCCGGCGTCCACCCCCGTCCCCGCCGCGGCCTGTGGATCACCGGCCGCCTGTGGACAACTGGGTCCCCCTCGGGGGCGGTTTGGGGCCGGGTACACCCGGAAAACGCCGAGGGCCCCGTCGCAAGCGACGGGGCCCTCGATCGAGGTGCGCGATCGGCTCAGGCGGCCGAGGTCGAGCTGCTCGACGCGGACGTCGTCGTCGACGACGACGAGGAGGCGGTCGAGGAAGACGTCGACGCGGCCGGCTTGGCGTCCGAGGAGGACGAAGACGACGGGGTCGAGGACTTCGACGAGGCCGGGGAGCTGCTGGACGAGGAGCCGCGGCTGTCGTTCCGGTAGAAGCCGGAACCCTTGAAGACGATGCCGACGGCCGAGAACACCTTCTTCAGGCGGCCCTTGCAGCTGGGGCACTCGGTCAGCGCGTCATCGGTGAACTTCTGCACCGCCTCGAGGCCCTCGCCGCACTCGGTGCACTGGTACTGGTAGGTCGGCACGTGTCTTCCTCCTGGCACTCACACTCATCGAGTGCTAACGACGATCCATAGTGACGCATTCCGCCGGTTCAGTCCACCGTCACCGGCACGCGGTGACCGATACCACGTGCGGCGACCCGGCTCGCCTCGCGGGGCCGGAGCCGGGAGCGCAGGGCGAGGAGGGTGGCGAGGGCGAGGACGGTGCCCGCCATCGGCACCAGGAAGCCGGTGCTCGCGCCGTGGGCGTCGGCCAGGCGGCCGGCGACGGTGACGGCCGCGGCCTGGCCCAGCGCGACGGCGCCGGTGAGCCAGGTGAAGGCCTCGGTGCGGGCGGAGGTCGGGATGAGGGTCTCCACGATGGTGTAGCCGGTGATGAGGGCCGGGGCGATGCAGAGGCCGACGACCAGGCCGAGGGCGCCGAGCAGCAGCACCGAGTGGGCGGTCCAGAGCAGCGAGGCGGCGACGGTGAGGCCCGCGTACCCGAGGATCAGGCGGCGGCGGGGGCCGATCTTCCAGGCGACGGCGCCCATGGCGATGCCGGCGAGCATGTTGCCCGCGGCGAAGACGCCGTACAGCAGGCCGTTGGCGCCGGGGTTGCCGATCTCCTCGCTGAAGGCGGTGAGGGAGACCTGCATGCCGCCGAAGACCGAGCCGATGCCGAGGAAGGCGACGACGAGGACGCGCACGCCGGGGATCGCCAGGGCCGAGCGGTGCGGCTCGCCGGAGCCGAAGCCGCTGCCGTTGGCGGCGGCGGCCGCGCCGTACGCGGGCTGGGTGGCGCGCTGCGCGGCGAAGAACAGGCCGCCGACGAGGGTGAGGGCGGCCTCGGCGATCAGGCCGGCGGCCGGGTGGACGCCGGTGCACAGGGCGGTGGCGAGGACCGGTCCGACGACGAAGGTGAACTCGTCCGTCACCGATTCGAAGGCGGCGGACGTCTGCATCAGCGGGGTGCCGTCGAGCTTGGCGGCCCACCGGGCCCGGACCATCGGTCCGACCTGGGGCACGGAGGCGCCGGCGGGCACGGCGGCCAGGAACAGCGCCCACAGCGGGGCGCCGCCGAGGGCGAGGGCCACGAGCAGCGAGACGGAGGCGGTGTGGACGAGGACGCCGGGGACCAGGACGGCGCGCTGGCCGAAGCGGTCGGCGAGCTTGCCGCTCTGCGGGGCGAACAGCGCCATGGAGACGCCGGTGACGGCGGCGACGGCGCCGGCGCTGCCGTACGAGCCGGTGGTGTGCTGGACGAGCAGGACGATGCCGATGGTCAGCATCGCGAAGGGCTGCCGGGCGGCGAAGCCCGGGAGCAGGAACGAGAGCGCGCCGGGAGTGCGCAGCAGCTGCCCGTAGCCGGGCCGCTTCTCGGAGACGACCGTGGACGCCACGGTCCTTGCCTTTCTGCCGCCTGGTAGCGCGTCCCGTGCACGGTGGTGCGGGTGTCGCCGAGAGCTGTCCTCATGCGCGGAACTGCGGTAGATACCGGGCGTGCCCCCACTGCGGAGGGGCGCCTCGGCCGCCATACGGTCGCGCCAGCTCTGCGTCAGGCAGAGTTGGTTCGATCAGGTGTGCCTTCATGGTACAGGGAGGAGCGGTCTCCCGCCTGGGAAAACGCTCCCGCCCCTGAATCAATGCCTGCGATCACTCGCACATTGATGCCCGAGTCACTCGTACATTGATGCCCTGAGTCACTCGTACCCCGCTGGGGTCTCACTTGGCCTTGGGTCGAGGGAGGTGGAAGCGGGTGGGGGTGGTGGCCACCACCTCGGCCCCGTTCCCGGTGCCGAGCCAGCCGGCGAGCTTGCCGCCCTGGCCGACCGCCCGCAGCCGTCGTTCGGTGGCGTCCCGCACGGGGTCGGTCGCGACGACGAGGAGTTCGTCGCCGTGGCGCAGGACGGTCGCGGGGCCGGGGACGAAGCTGGCCCCTTCCCGTACGACGAGGGTGACGGCGGCCCCGGCCGGGAGGCGCAGTTCGGCGACCTCCACGCCGTGCATGCGGGAGCCGTCGGGGATGGCGACGGACAGCAGGTGGCCGCTGAGCCGTTCCAGGGGGGCGGACTCGACGCCGAGGTCGGCGGCCTCGGCGGAGTCGCCGAGCTTGAGGGCCTTCGCCAGCCACGGCAGCGTCGGGCCCTGGATGAGGGTGTAGACGACGACGAGGACGAAGACGATGTTGAAGACGCGTTCGCTGCCGTCGATCCCGGAGACCATGGGGATGGTCGCGAGGATGATGGGGACGGCTCCGCGCAGGCCGGCCCAGGACATGAGGGCCTGCTCCTGCCAGGGGATGCGGAACGGCAGGAGGCTGACCAGGATCTCCATGGGCCGGGCGACGACGGTCAGGACGAGGCCGATGACGACGGCGGGCCAGAAGTCGTGGATGAGCTCGTGCGGGGTGACGAGCAGGCCGAGCAGGACGAACATGCCGATCTGGGCGATCCAGCCGAGCCCCTCCGCGAAGCCGCGGTTGGCGGGGGCGTGCGGCAGCTTGGCGTTGCCGAGGACCATCGAGGCCAGGTAGACGGCGAGGAAGCCGGAGCCGTGGGCGAGGGCGCCCGCGGCGTACGCGGTGACGGCGATGGCCATGACGGCGATCGGGTACAGGCCGGAGGCGGGCAGGGCGACGTGCCGGAGCCCGTAGGAGCCGAGGAAGCCGACGGCGAGGCCGACGGCGACGCCGATGGCGAGTTCGAGGGCGATGGTGCCGACGAGGACGTACCAGTCGTCGACGGGTCCGACGGTGGAGAACGCGACGACGAGGATGACGACGGGGGCGTCGTTGAAGCCGGACTCCGCCTCCAGGACGCCGGTGACCCGCGAGGGGAGGGGCACCTTGCGCAGGACGGAGAAGACGGCCGCGGCGTCGGTGGAGGAGACGACGGCGCCGATGATGAGGGCCTGCCGCCACTCCAGGCCGACGAGGTAGTGGGCGCCGGCGGCGGTGATGCCGACACTGACGGCGACGCCGACGGTGGAGAGGACGACCGCGGCGGGCAGCGCCGGTTTGATCTCCTTCCACTTCGTGCCGAGTCCGCCCTCGGCGAGGATGACGACGAGGGCCGCGTAGCCGATGACCTGGGTGAGTTCGGCGTTGTCGAAGGCGACGTTGCCGATGCCGTCCTGCCCTATCGCGACTCCGATGCCCAGGTAGAGCAGCAGGCTGGGGAGTCCGCTCCGTGAGGAGATCCGTACGGCCGCGACGGCGATGAGCAGCACGAGGGAGCAGATGAGCAGGAGTTCGTTGAGCTGGTGGACAGTCAGTGGCCGTTCCTTCCCCTCGCATGCAGCCGGATCGTTCCTCCAGCGGCCGGTACTTCGTTACCTTACCTAATCTTTAACGTTTTCTTGACGCCTTCTTTGCACCTCGTCGCTCATCAGTACGGTTCTGTACCGGACACCGCGTCCGGGCCGCCCGGACGCTGCGCCTAAGGTGGCTCCCGTACTCCAGGACCACCCTGCCCCTCGAAGGACAGCGATGCCCTCCAACACGACCGCGCCCCCCGCCAAGAAGAAAGGGCGGCGCGCCCGTCTGCTCCTCCTCGTCCTGGTCCTTGCGCTGGTCGCGGGCGTCGGGTTCGGCGGGTACTGGGGAGTGAGCACCGTCCGGGCCTCGTTCCCGCAGACGACGGGCGAGATCCGGCTGGACTCCCTCTCCGGCACCGTCGAGGTCAAGCGGGACGCCCGCGGCGTCCCGCAGATCTACGCCGACAACGAGACGGACCTGTTCCGCGCCCAGGGGTACGTCCAGGCGCAGGACCGCTTCTACGAGATGGACGTGCGCCGGCACGTGACGGCCGGGCGGCTGTCCGAGATGTTCGGCGAGAGCCAGGTCGACACGGACGCCTTCCTGCGCACCCTCGGCTGGCGGCAGGTCGCGCAGCAGGAGTACGACGAGGTCCTGTCGCCGGAGACGAAGAAGTATCTCCAGGCGTACGCGGAGGGCGTCAACGCCTATCTCAAGGACCGGGACCCGGCGGACGTCTCCGTCGAGTACGCGGCCCTGGCGTTCACCAACGACTACGCCATCGAGCCGTGGACCCCGGTCGACTCGGTGGCCTGGCTCAAGGCGATGGCCTGGGACCTGCGCGGCAACATGCAGGACGAGATCGACCGCTCGCTGCTGACCAGCCGCCTGACCCCGGCGCAGATCAAGCAGCTGTACCCGGCGTACCCGTACGCGCTGCACCAGCCGATCGTCGACGGCGGCGCGATCGACGAGTCCACGGAGGCGTTCGACCCGAAGGCCGAGGCGGGCGAGGGGGACGGCGCGACGACCGGCGACACCCCGGGCGGCGGCTCCGACGGCTCGTCCGGTTCCTCGGAGGGCTCCTCCGGCTCGTCCGACGGCTCGTCCTCCGACGGATCCGGTGTCGCCTCCCAGCTGGGCGCGCTCTCCGAGGTCCTCGACACCGTCCCGGCGCTCCTCGGCCCGAACGGCAACGGCATCGGCTCCAACTCGTGGGTCGTCTCCGGGCGGTACACGACCTCCGGGAAGCCGCTGCTCGCCAACGACCCGCACCTCGCGCCGCAGCTGCCCTCGCTCTGGTACCAGATGGGCCTGCACTGCCGCTCCGTCTCGGCGACCTGCCGGTACGACGTCGCCGGCTACACCTTCTCCGGCATGCCCGGCGTGATCATCGGCCACAACGACTCCATCGCCTGGGGCCTCACCAACCTCGGCGCCGACGTCACCGACCTCTACCTGGAGAAGATCGGCCCCGAGGGCTACCTCGTCGACGGCAGGACCAAGCCCTTCACCTCCCGCGAGGAGACCATCAAGATCGCGGGCGGCGGCTCCCGGAAGATCACGGTGCGCGCCACCGACCACGGCCCGCTCGTCTCCGACCGCTCCGCCGAGCTGGAGGAGGTCGGCCGGCAGGCCCCCGTCGGCAACTCCGCCCCCGACCGCGCCACCGGCTACGGCGTCTCCCTCCAGTGGACCGCCCTCCAGCCCGGCCGGTCCATGGACGCGATCTTCGCGCTCAACCGCGCCAAGGACTTCACCCAGTTCCGGGCCGCCGCGAAGAACTTCGAGGTGCCGTCCCAGAACCTGGTCTACGCCGACACCCAGGGCAACATCGGCTACCAGTCCCCGGGCAAGATCCCGCAGCGCACCAAGGGCGACGGCACCGTCCCCGCGCCCGGCTGGGACTCCACGTACCGGTGGAAGGGCTACATCCCCTTCGAGAAGCTGCCGTACGAGTACAACCCGGAGCGCGGCTACGTCGTCACCGCCAACCAGGCCGTGATCGACGCCAGGACGTACCCCGAGCTCCTCACCGAGGACTGGGGCTACGGATCGCGCAGCCAGCGGATCAACGACCTCATCGAGTCGAAGATCAAGGACGGCGGCAAGATCTCGCCGGACGACATGCGGACCATGCAGACCGACAACCGCAGCGAGATCGCGACCCTGCTCAACCCGCTCCTGCTGAAGATCGACATCGCCGATCCGCACGTCCGGGAGGCGCAGAAGCTCCTGGAGGGCTGGGACTACACGCAGGAGCCGGACTCGGCGGCCGCCGCGTACTTCAACGCGGTCTGGCGCAACGTCCTCAAGCTGGCCTTCGGCAACAAGCTGCCCAAGGAGGTGCGCGCCGAGGGCGACTGCATCAACGTCCGCCCGGCCGACGCCACCGGCCCCGTCGACGAGCAGAACGAGCTCGTCCGCGAGTGCGGCGAGCGCGACGCCGACTCGGCGCAGCCGGACGGCGGCGACCGCTGGTACGAGGTGGTCCGCCCGCTCCTGAAGCAGGAGAAGAACGAGTGGTGGACGACCCCGGGCAACCGCACCGACACGGCCACCGAGACGCGTGACCAGCTGCTCGCGCGCGCCATGAAGGACGCCCGCTGGGAGCTGACCGCCAAGCTGGGCAAGGACGTGTCGACGTGGAGCTGGGGCCGGCTGCACCAGCTGACCCTGAAGAACCAGACCCTCGGCACCGCCGGGCCGGGCTTCGTGCAGCAGCTCCTCAACCGCGGCCCGTGGAACCTGGGCGGCGGCGAGGCGGCGGTCGACGCGACCGGCTGGAACGCGGCGGGCGGCTACGAGGTGATCTGGGTGCCGTCGATGCGCATGGTCGTGAACGTCGGCGACTGGGACAGGTCCCGGTGGATCAACCTCTCCGGCGCCTCCGGGCACGCCTTCCACTCGAACTACACGGACCAGACGGACGCGTGGGCCGAGGGCGAGCTGTACGACTGGGCGTTCGGGAAGGCGGCGGTCGACGCCGCCACGCAGGACACGCTCACGCTGAAGCCCTGACCCGACCGGTCGGGTCAGGTCGGTCCGGGTCGGACCGGTCGGGTCGCGGCCGGGGATCAGCGGCGGAAGCGGGTCACCCCGTCCGGGGTGACCACCGCGTGCACGGGGTGGTCGTGGGGTTCCTCCGGGACCCGCGCGACCACCTCGTCCGCGTAGAGGAGCACCACCAGGGCCGGGTCGGCGCCCGCCCGCGCGAGCCGGGCGAGGACCCGGTCGTACGAGCCGCCGCCCCGCCCGAGCCGCATGCCGCGCCCGTCGACGGCGAGGCCCGGCAGCAGCACGGCGTCCGCGCCGACGACCGCGTCGGGCCCGAGCCGCGTCCCGGTGGGTTCGAGCAGCCCCCGGCCGGCCTTCGCCAGGCACCCGGGCCCCTCGTACGCGGCCCAGTCCAGGTCGTTGTCGGGGAGCAGGACCGGCAGCAGGACCCGAACCCCGCGCGCGTGGAGCGCGTCGAGGAGGGCGCGCGTGCCCGGTTCGCGGCCCACGGAGACGTACGCGGCGACGGTGGACGCCTCGGCGAGCTCGGCCAGTCCGAGGCCGCGGCGGGCGAGCGCGGCGGCCGTGGCGGCGAGCGCCTCGGGGGCCAGGGCGGCGCGCGCGTCGAGAAGTCGACGGCGCAGATCGGTTTTTTCGGTGATCTCTGGGTGCATCTCGGGGGTCATCGGGGCCTCATGGGAAGTGTGCGAACCTCACGTAACTGTCTTTATGCGGAGGAAGTTAATCCAATCCACACCTTCCTCTCATTGCCAACGACTAAGGTGCACCGCATGACTCAGTCGCTCCACAGCCTCGGCCGGATCAGCAAGGCTGTCATTCCGGCCGCCGGTCTGGGCACCCGCTTCCTTCCCGCCACCAAGGCGACCCCGAAGGAGATGCTGCCGGTCGTCGACAAGCCGGCGATCCAGTACGTCGTCGAGGAGGCCGTCGCGGCGGGGCTCACCGACGTCCTGATGATCACCGGACGCAACAAGCGGCCCCTCGAGGACCACTTCGACCGGAACTACGAGCTGGAGGAGGCGCTCAGCCGCAAGGGGGACGACGAGCGCCTCTCCAAGGTCCGGGAGTCGAACGACCTCGCCACCATGCACTACGTCCGCCAGGGCGCCCCGCGCGGCCTCGGCCACGCGGTGCTGTGCGCGGCCCCGCACGTCGGCCGCGAGCCGTTCGCGGTGCTCCTCGGCGACGACCTGATCGACCCGCGCGACCCGCTGCTCGCCCGCATGGTGGAGGTGCAGGAGCGCGAGGGCGGCAGCGTGATCGCGCTGATGGAGGTCGAGCCCTCGCAGATCCATCTGTACGGCTGCGCCGCGGTCGAGGCGACCGTCGACGCGGACGTGGTGCGCGTGACGGACCTGGTCGAGAAGCCGGAGCCGGCGGAGGCGCCCAGCAACTACGCGGTCATCGGCCGTTACGTGCTCGACCCGGCGGTCTTCGACACGCTGCGGGAGACCGAGCCGGGGCGCGGCGGAGAGATCCAGCTGACCGACGCGCTGCAGAAGCTCGCGGCCGACGAGAAGATCGGCGGCCCGGTCCACGGCGTCGTGTTCAAGGGGCGCCGCTATGACACCGGTGACCGCGGCGACTATCTGCGTGCCATTGTCAGACTCGCGTGCGAACGTGAAGATCTGGGACCGGACTTCCGGGCCTGGCTCCGGAGATACGTCAGCGAGGAGATGTAGGACCTTGAGCAGCAGCGCGGCAGCGTCCCCCGACGACCACGGCCCCGAGGGGCAGGGCCGGCACCAGGGCCACGGCTCCCACGGGCACGAGGGGCACGGTCACGAGGGGCACGACCACGGCCACGGGCACGGCGCGGCGGACCCGTGTGCGGGCCCGGACCGCGGCCTGTGGTCCGTGGACGAGCACCTGGCGGACATCCTCGCGGCGGTCGCCCCCCTCGAACCCATCGAGCTCCAGCTGCTCGACGCCCAGGGCTGCGTCCTCGTCGAGGACGTGACGGTGCCGGTCGCGCTGCCGCCGTTCGACAACAGCTCCATGGACGGGTACGCGGTCCGCGTCGCCGATGTCGCCGGAGCCACCGAGGAGTTCCCCGCCGTCCTCACCGTCGTCGGGGACGTCGCCGCGGGCGCGGGCGGCCTGCCCACCGTCGGCCCCGGCCAGGCCGCGCGGATCATGACCGGCGCACCGCTGCCGCCCGGCGCCGAGGCCGTCGTCCCCGTCGAGTGGACCGACGGGGGCACCGGTGGCGGCGCGGCCGCCGGGATGCGCGCCGCGAGCACCGCCCCCGAGGGCGCCGGGGGCGAGGTCCGGGTCCACCGCGAGGCCGCGGCAGGCGCCCACGTCCGCAGGGCCGGCAGCGACGTGCGGGCCGGGGAGCCCGCCCTCGCGGCCGGCACGGTCCTCGGGCCGCCGCAGATCGGGCTGCTCGCCGCCATCGGCCGCGGCACCGTCCGGGTCAGGCCCCGCCCCCGGGTCGTCGTCATCTCCACCGGCAGCGAACTCGTCCAGCCCGGCGAGAAGCTCGGCGAGGGCCAGATCCACGACTCCAACAGCTTCGCCCTCGCCGCGGCCGCCCGGGACGCGGGCGCCCTCGCGTACCGGGTCGGCGCCGTCGCCGACGACGCCGAGACGCTGCGGGCCACCATCGAGGACCAGCTGATCAGGGCCGACCTGATCGTGACGACCGGCGGCGTCAGCGTCGGGGCGTACGACGTCGTGAAGGAGGCGCTCACCGCCGACGGCGAGGTCGACTTCCGCAAGCTGGCCATGCAGCCGGGCAAGCCGCAGGGCTTCGGCGCGATCGGCCCCGAGCAGACCCCGCTGCTCGCGCTGCCGGGCAACCCCGTCTCCTCGTACGTGTCGTTCGAGCTGTTCGTGCGGCCCGCGATCCGCGCCCTCGCGGGCCTCCCGGACCCGCACCGGCCGACGGTCCGGGCGGTCCTCGACGCCGACGCGCCCCTGTCGTCCCCTGCGGGACGCCGCCAGTTCCTCCGGGGGACGTACGACGCCGGGGCGGGCACCGTCACCCCCGTGGGCGGCGCGGGCTCCCACCTCGTCGCGGCGCTCGCGCACGCGGACTGCCTGCTCGTCGTCCCCGAGGAGACGGAGACCGTCGAACCGGGCGCGTATCTCGACGTGGTCCTCCTCGGCTGAGGAGGCCCCGGCGGAGGTACGGTGTCGTCCCACACAGCGACCGGGAGTGTCACGGCCATGAGCACGCAGCAAGGACTCACCCACATCGACGAGGCGGGTGCGGCCCGCATGGTCGACGTCTCCGCGAAGGACGTCACGGCCCGCACCGCGCGGGCCAGCGGGCGGGTCCTCGTCTCGCCCCGCGTGATCGAGCTGCTGCGCGGCGAGGGAGTCCCGAAGGGCGACGCGCTCGCCACCGCCCGCATCGCCGGGATCATGGGCGCGAAGAAGACCCCGGACCTCATCCCGCTCTGCCACCCGCTGGCCGTCTCCGGCGTCACCCTCGACCTCGCCGTCGCCGACGACGCCGTCGAGATCCTGGCGACGGTGAAGACCACCGACCGCACCGGCGTCGAGATGGAGGCCCTGACGGCGGTCTCCGTCGCGGCCCTCACCGTCGTCGACATGGTGAAGGCCGTCGACAAGGGCGCCGTCATCTCCGACGTGCGCGTCGAGGAGAAGACCGGCGGCAAGTCCGGCCACTGGACGCGGAGCGAGGCGTGACGCGCGCGGGCCGGGTCACCGGGGCGCACGAGCACGACGGGCCCGCGCCGGAGCCCGCCGAGACCCCCGCCGACGCCTACCGCGCCCTCGTCGTCACCGCCTCCAACCGCGCCTCCGCCGGGGTCTACGAGGACAAGGGCGGCCCGATCGTCGCCGAGGCCCTGCGCGGTCTGCGCTTCGCCGTGGACGGCCCGCAGGTCGTCCCGGACGGCGCGCCCGTCGAGGCCGCCCTCCGGGCCGGCGTCGCCGCCGCGTACGACGTGATCGTCACCACCGGCGGCACCGGCATCTCGCCCACCGACGCGACGCCCGAGGCGACCCGCCGGGTCCTGGAGCGGGAGATCCCCGGCATCCCGGAGGCGATCCGCGCGTACGGCCGGGAGAAGGTCCCCACGGCGGCGCTCTCCCGCGGCCTGGCCGGGGTCGCCGGCAGCACCCTCATCGTGAACCTGCCCGGTTCGACCGGCGGCGTACGCGACGGGCTCGCCGTCCTCGCACCGCTGCTGCGCCACGCCGTCGACCAGATCCGCGGCGGCGACCACCCGAGACCCGCGGAAGCGGGCCCGGCGTCATGATCCCGTCCTGGCCGGCGGTCCTCGTCGACGGCGACGTCCTGCTGCGCCCGATAAGGATGCGGGACCACAAGGCCTGGCGCGAGGTCAACCGCCGCAACCGCGAGTGGCTGCGGCCCTGGGAGGCGACCGTGCCGCCGCCCGCGCCGGGCGCCCCGCCCGCGCAGCGGCCGACGTACCGCCAGATGGTCCGCCACCTGCGGTCCGAGGCGAACGCGGGCCGCATGCTGCCGTTCGTCATCGAGTACCAGGGCCGCCTCGTCGGCCAGTTGACCGTCGCCGGAATCACCTGGGGCTCCATGTGCTCCGGGCACGTGGGCTACTGGGTGGACGGCGAGGTCGCCGGGCGCGGGGTCATGCCGACGGCGGTCGCGCTCGCCGTCGACCACTGCTTCCGCACGGTCGGACTGCACCGGGTGGAGGTCTGCATCCGCCCCGAGAACGGGCCCTCGCGGCGCGTCGTGGAGAAGCTCCGCTTCCGCGAGGAGGGGCTGCGCCCCCGCTACCTCCACATCGACGGCGCCTGGCGCGACCACCTCGTCTTCGCGCTGACGGCCGAGGAGGTGCCGGACGGACTGCTGCGGCGCTGGCACCTGGCACGCCGTCAACACCCCGCCCAATGAAGCGAATAAAATAAATGTTCGAATTCCAGCGGGGCTTGAGCGTCAATCGATCGGAACAATCACAAAAAAGTTCAGTGATATCAGCCAGATCGTGCGACACACCGGGCCAATTGGCCGATGGCCGTCACAGAACCCCTCTACCGTGTGAGGCGTGAGCAGCAGCGGCCTCATCTACGCAGTCATCGTCGGGGCCTGGGCCGCCTACTTGGTGCCGATGTGGCTCCGCAGGCAGGACGAGCTGAACGAAGCCCGTCCGACGGAACGCTTCAGCACCGCCATCCGGCTGCTTTCCGGACGGGCGGGCATGGAGCGCCGGTACGCCAAGGAGCTGCGCGAGCGGGACCGTACGGCGGACGGAGCGGTGCCCGACGTGGACCCGGACGCGGAGACCGAGCATCTGAGCTCGGTCGACGTCCGGGCCTTCTCCGCGCCCGCGGCCAGGACCGAAGCGCGCCTCGAACTCCCGCGGCCGGAACCCGAACCCGGGCCCGGACCGGGCGCCGGCCCCGCGCCGGCGCGCGAGCCCGCGCGGGAAGCCGCCCGCGAGAGCGCCCCGGCGCCCGCCCGGCAGCCCGCGGGCGGCGGCGCCGCCGAACGCGCCCGCCGCGGCAAGGTCCTCGCCCGCCGCCGGCGTACCACCACGATCCTCTTCGTCGCCTTCACCCTCGGCGCCGTCGTCGCCGCCGTCGGCGGCATCGCCTTCCTGTGGGCGCCGGCCGTCCCCGCGGTGCTCCTCAGCGCGTACATCGTCCACCTGCGCGCCCAGGAGCGGCGCCGCTTCGTGTACGTCATGGACCGGCGCCGCGCCGAGGACGCCGCCGCCCGCCTCCGCGAGAGCCGCCGCCCCGCCCCGGCGCCCGCGCCCGAGCCGGAGGCGGCCCCCGCCCCCGCGGTCTCCCCGCAGGAGGCCGACCGGCGCGCCCTCGTCGAGCAGACCGACCACGCCGAGTGGGTGGACCAGCAGCGCGAGCGCGGCCCGGCCCGCGGCGACAGCTGGGACCCGGTGCCGGTGCCGCTCCCCACGTACGTCACCGCCCCGGTCGCCCCGCGCGCCACCGGTGGCATCGACATCACGGACCCGGAGACCTGGAGCGCCGCCCGCTCCTCCACGGCGGCGGACCCGGCGCCCGCCCCGGCCCCCGCGCCCGAGGCGTCCCCGCGCCGCCGCCCGTCCCCGCCCCGCAAGGGCCGCGACCACGGCCGCACCCCGCTCTTCGACCAGTACGCGGAGGAGGACCGCCCCCGGGCGGCCAACGAATGACCCCTCGGCTGACCAGCGGCGGAAGCGATTTTTGTTCTCGCCGATCGGGATGCTAATGTTTCACACGTCGCAAGGGCCTGTGGCGCAGTCTGGTAGCGCACCTCGTTCGCATCGAGGGGGTCTGGGGTTCAAATCCCCACAGGTCCACAGACACTGGGAATCCCGCCCGATCGAAAGATCGGGCGGGATTTCCGCTTTTCCGTGCGATCGACTCGACCGCGAGCGCGCCAACGCCTCCACCGCGCAGGGCGGTCCGATCCGGTGCCCGCGCATCCAGCCCCTCATGGCCTGCAACTGGGAGGGGACGGGCTCCTTCGACCCACGGCGCGGTGCTGCCGAGGGGCGGCACAAGAAGCCCTTCACCATGCCCGTCTTCCGTCAGGTCAGCGACTTCGCGTAGCAGCGGCTGTTGGGGTAGTCCCGGTAGTGGCCGAACTTGCGGCAGGGCGCGTACCCCGACGACTCGTAGAGGGCGATCGCCTCCGGCTGGGCGATGCCCGTCTCCAGGACCATGCGGGTGCGGCCCGCGGCGCGGGCGTCGTCCTCCAGGACGGCGAGGATGCGGCGCGCCAGGCCCAGGCCGCGGGCCTCGGGGACCACGTACATGCGCTTGAGTTCGGCGTCGCCGTCCGCGTAGCCCTGGTCGTTCTCGTCCTGGGTGCGCCAGCCGCCGGTGGCGACGGGCACCCCCAGGGGGTCGTACGCCAGGAGGTAGAGGCCGAGCGGCGGTACGAACATCGACGCGTCCAGCGGTGTGACGTCGCCCTCGTCGCCGTAGCGGGCGGCGTACTCCAGTTGCACCGCGTCGTTGAGTTTCACCGCGTCGGGGTGGTCATAGGGCGTGGGCTGGATGTTCATGCGATGTATCGTACATGTATGCATGCGCCGGGTGTCGGTATCCTCCCCGGATGCTCACTGTGACCAGCGTGAATGTCAATGGCCTCCGCGCCGCCGCGAAGAAGGGCTTCGTCGAGTGGCTGGCGGGCACCTCGGCCGACGCCGTCTGTCTGCAGGAGGTGCGCGCCGAGGAGGCCCAGCTGCCCGCGGAGGTGCGGGCGCCCGAGGGCTGGTTCGCCGTGCACGCGCCCGCCGCGGCCAAGGGGCGCGCCGGGGTGTCCCTCTACACGCGGCGTGAGCCCGACGCCGTCCGCGTCGGCTTCGGCTCGACCGAGTTCGACGGCAGCGGCCGGTACGTCGAGGCCGACCTGCCCGGTGTCACCGTCGCCAGCCTCTACCTGCCCTCCGGCGAGGTCGGCACCGAGCGCCAGGACGAGAAGTACCGGTTCATGTCCGCCTTCCTGCCGTACCTGAAGGAGCTGCGGGAGCGCGCCGCCGCCGACGGGCGCGAGGTCGTCGTCTGCGGCGACTGGAACATCGCCCACCACGAGGCCGACCTCAAGAACTGGAAGAGCAACCGGAAGAACGCCGGCTTCCTGCCCGAGGAGCGGGAGTGGCTCACCCGGGTCCTCGCGGAGGGCGACGGCGGATACGTCGACGTCGTCCGCGCCCTCCACCCGGAGCAGGAGGGGCCGTACACCTGGTGGTCCTACCGCGGCCGCGCCTTCGACAACGACAGCGGCTGGCGCATCGACTACCAAATCGCCACGCCCGGCCTCGCGGCCAGGGCCGTGAAGGCGTACGTGGAGCGTGCCGCGACCCATGCCGAGCGGTGGAGCGACCACGCGCCCGTGACCGCCGTCTACGGGCTGTAGAAGCGCGGGCCCGTCCGCTCACCCTGCCGTGGAGGGGTCCCGCGGGGTGGGGCTGAGGTGGCGGTCGAGGGCCATCGACAGTTCGGCTTCGACCACGCTCTTCGCGAGGGGGCGCAGGCGCTGGAGGTCGTCCGCGCTCGCGTGGGTGCGGAGGAGGTCGGCGAACAGGCCCGCGAGGGCGTCGGCGTGTTCGCGGACGCGGGCGCCGGCCTTCAGAACCTCGGCGAGGGGGACGCCCTCGCGGACGAGGGCGGCGGAGACGTCGAGCAGCCGGCGGCTGATGTGGACGATCTCCTCGCCGTCGGTGACGACGTAGCCGAGGTCCAGCGCGGCGGCGAGGTTCTCCGGGGTGACCTCGCCCGCGAAGTGGTCGGCCAGCTCCTCGGGGGTGAGGCGGACCGGCTCCTCCTCGGAGGGGGCGGGGAGCGCGAGGACCTCGCGGACGCCCCGGCCGCTCTCGAAGGCGGCGGTGAGGTCGGCGATGCCGTTCAGGGTGTGCCCGCGCTCCAGGAGGGCGGCGATGGTGCGCAGCCGGGCCAGGTGCTGCTCGTCGTACCAGGCGATGCGGCCCTCGCGGCGGGGCGGCGGGACGAGGCCGCGCTCGCGGTAGAAGCGCAGGGTGCGCACGGTGATGCCGGCCGCGGCGGCCAGTTCGTCCATGCGGTACTCGCGTGCGCCCGCGTGCGGTGCGGGTGCCTCGTCCGGTGCGGTTCCTGATCCTTCTGCCACACCCGCCAGCCTATGTTGTACCGCCGGTAACTTTCCCTCGCCGTACCCCTACCGCTCGGTATGGAGCTGCTCTACAGTCCCGACTGTGCCAGTGATTGCTGGCGGAATCTTGGCCGGGCGCACGGGAGGCGGCATGGCGAAGCACGAGCACGTACGGGTGGCGGTGATCGGATCGGGGTTCGGCGGCATCGGCGCCGCCGTCCGGCTGCGCCGCGAGGGGAACACCGACTTCGTCGTCCTGGAGCGGGCCGACTCCGTGGGCGGCGCCTGGCGCGACAACAGCTACCCCGGCTGCGCCTGCGACGTCCCCTCCCACCTCTACTCCTTCTCCTTCGCGCCCAACCCGGACTGGCCCCGCACCTTCTCCGGCCAGCGCCACATCCGGGCCTACCTGGAGCACGTCACCGACACCTTCGGCATCCGCCCCCACCTGCGCCTCAACCACGAGATGCTGCGGATGCGGTGGGACGCGGAGGCGCTGCGCTGGGAGATCGAGACCAGTGGCGGCCGCTTCACCGCCGACGTCGTCGTCTCCGCCGGCGGGCCGCTCTCCGACCCGCAGATCCCCGACATCCCCGGCCTCGCCGACTTCCCCGGGAAGGTCTTCCACTCGGCCCGCTGGGACCACGACTACGACCTGCGCGGCAAGCGCGTCGCCATGGTCGGCACCGGCGCCTCCGCCATCCAGATCGTGCCCGAGATCCAGCGCGAGGTCGGGCGGCTCACCCTCTTCCAGCGCACGCCCCCGTGGGTCATGCCCCGCATGGACCGCGCGATCAGCGGCGTCGAGCGCCGGCTCCACCGCGCGCTGCCCGCCACGGCCACCCTGCGCCGCGGCATCCTCTGGGGCATCCGCGAACTCCAGGTCGGCGCCTTCACCAAGCACCCGAACGAACTCGGCCTCGTCGAGAAGCTCGCCAGGGCGAACATCGCCCGGTCCATCAAGGACCCGGAGCTGCGGGCCAAGCTGACGCCCTCGTACCGCATCGGCTGCAAGCGGATCCTGCTCTCCAACACGTACTACCCGGCGCTCGCCCGGCCCAACGTCGACGTCGTCGCCGCAGGGCTCCGCGAGGTCCGCGGCTCGACCGTCGTCGCCGCCGACGGCACCGAGGCCGAGGTCGACGCGATCGTCTTCGGCACCGGCTTCCACGTCACCGACATCCCGATCGCCGAGCGGGTCGTCGGCGCCGAGGGGCAGACGCTCGCCGAGTCCTGGAAGGACGGCGTCCAGGTGCTGCGCGGGGCCACGGCCGGCGGCTTCCCCAACCTGATGATGATCATCGGGCCCAACACCGGCCTCGGGAACTCCTCCATGATCCTCATGATCGAGTCCCAGCTGAACTACATGGCCGACTACCTCCGCCAGCTCGACGTCCTCGGCGGCCGCGCCGCCCTCGCCGTCCGCCCCTCCGCCGTCGGCGCCTGGAACCGCAAGGTCCAGTCCCGGATGGAGCGGACCGTGTGGAAGTCCGGCGGCTGCAACAGCTGGTACCTCGACGCGCACGGCCGCAACACCACCCTGTGGCCGGGGACGACGGCGGAGTTCCGGCGCGAGACCCGGCGCGTCGACCTCTCCGAGTACGAGGTGATCCGCGCCCCCAGGACCCGGACCGTGGAGGCGCGCACGCCGTCCACCCGCACCAAGGAGTCGACCGCGTGACCCTCCACGGACTCGCCGCGCCCCGCGAGCTGACCGCCGTCTCCGCCGACGGCTCCCGCCTCCACGTCGAGGTGTACGGCCCCGACGGCGCGCCCGCCGTCGTCCTCGCCCACGGCTGGACCTGCTCCACCGCCTTCTGGGCCGAGCAGATACGGGCGCTCGCCGTCGACCACCGGGTCGTCGCCTACGACCAGCGCGGCCACGGCCGTTCCCCGGTCCCCGGCCCCGGCGGCTACTCGACGACCGCCCTCGCCGACGACCTGGAGGCCGTCCTCACCGCCACCCTCGGCCCCGGCGAACGGGCCGTCCTGGCCGGGCACTCCATGGGCGGCATGACCGTCATGGCGGCTGCCGGACGGCCCGCCGTCCGGCAGCACGCCGCCGCGGTCCTGCTCTGCTCCACCGGGCCGAACCGGCTGCTCGACGAGGCCACCGTCGTCCCGCTCGGCCCGGGCGGACTGCGCAGCCGGCTGACCCGCGCCGTCCTCGGCGCCAAGGCACCGCTCGGGCCCGTCACGCCCCTGTCGAAGAAGATCCTCAAGTACGCGACGATGGGCCCCGGTTCGGCCCCCGAGCGGGTCGACACCTGTGCCCGCATCGTGCACGCCTGCCCCCGCACCTCCCGGTACGGCTGGTCGCAGGTCCTGGCGGGGCTCGACCTCGACGCGGGGCTGCGGCAGCTGCGGCTCCCCGTCGCCGTGCTCGTCGGCACCGCCGACCGGCTCACGCCGCCCGTCCACTCCCGTGCCATGGCGGAGGCGCTGCCGCACTGCACGGGCCTCGTCGAACTGGCCGGCATGGGCCACATGACCCCGGTGGAGGCCCCGGAGGCCGTCACCGCGCAGATCCGCGAACTGACCCTCACGTACCTGGGCGTGAAGGAGAACGAGGAGGCAGAGGCATGAGCAGGGTGAGCCTGGAGGGGCAGGTCGCGGTCGTCACCGGAGCCGCCCGCGGCGTCGGGGAGCTCCTCGCCCGCAAGCTGTCCGCCCGCGGCGCGAGGATCGCGCTCGTCGGCCTGGAACCGGAGCGGCTGAAGGAGGTCGCCGGGCAGCTGCGCACCGAGGCCGACTGGTGGCACGCCGACGTCACCGACCACGAGGCGATGGCCCGGGTCGCGGCCGAGGTGAAGGAACGGTTCGGGAAGGTCGACGTCGTCGTCGCCAACGCGGGCGTCGCGGCCGGCGGACCGTTCGTGAACTCCGACCCGGTCGCCTGGCGGCGGGTCATCGAGGTCAACCTCGTCGGCGGCGCCGTCACCGGCCGGGCCTTCCTGCCCGTCCTGATGGAGTCCCGCGGCTACTTCCTCCAGATCGCCTCGCTCGCCGCGATCACCCCCGCCCCGATGATGACCGCCTACTGCGCCTCCAAGTCGGGCGTCGAGGCCTTCGCGCACAGCCTGCGCGCCGAGGTCGCGTACAAGGGCGTGAAGGTCGGCGTCGGCTACCTCTCCTGGACCGACACCGACATGGTGCGGGGCGCCGACCAGGACGACGTGATGAAGGAGCTGCGGCAGCGGCTCCCGTGGCCGGCGAACCGCACGTACCCCCTCGACCCGGCCGTCGACCGGATCGTGGCCGGCATCGAGCGGCGCTCCGCCCACGTCTACGCGCAGTGGTGGCTGCGCGGGATGCAGTCGGTGCGCGGCTACCTGCCCGGCATCATCGCGACCGTCGGCAAGCGCGAGGTCGCGCGGTTCGAGCCGCGGCTCTCCACGGTCTCCAAGGGGCTGGTGGGCGCGGGCGGCGCGGCGGACGAGCAGGCGCGGAAGGAGAGCGCCTGACCTGCACCCTTCCCCTGTCCGATACGTACCGTAATCGGTCGACATGCGGAGAGTGTCCGCGCGTGCCAAGCTGGTCTCAGCCCAGGGGCAGAACGCCCCGCTTCCCGACTCACCCTTCTAGGAGTGAACTTCATGGGCATGCGAGACCAGATCAAGGACAAGGCCGGTCAGGCCAAGGAGCAGGCGAAGCAGGCCATGGGCCACGCGAAGGACGAGGCGTCCGAGCGCGCCTCCCAGTCGCGCGAGCGCTCCGGCGAGACGACGGACCGGGCCAAGCAGGAGGCCCGTGAGCGCATGGAGCGCGAGCGCAACCGCGACCGCCAGGCCTGAGCCTTCGGCTCACGCCGCCTTGAGGAAGGCGCACCCGGGACGCCGGGTGCGCCTTCCGCACGTCCGGACCCGGGGATCCCACGCCGCACGCACGTCGTACGCACGCCGGACCCACGGCCTGCGCACTCGAACGTCCCGGCATCATGGCTCATAAGTCGCGCGCGTCCGGCGGCCGATCTTCGTACGGTGAGCGCCATGGCCGTACTTGAGCGACTCCGACCCGACCACGCCTCCGCCCTGCTCGTCTTCGAGCGGGAGAACCGGGGCTTCTTCGCCGCACGCGTGCCCGACCGGGGGGACGCCTACTTCGAGGAGTTCGACGCCCGGCACCGGGAGCTGATCGAGGCGCAGGACGCGGGGGAGATCCACTTCCACGTGCTGGTCGCCGAGGACGGCGAGATCGTCGGCCGGATCAACCTGCTGAACGTGGACCCCAGGACGGGCAGTGCCGAACTCGGCTACCGGCTCGCCGAGAAGGCGACCGGCCGCGGCTTCGCCACCCTGGGCGTACGGGAGGTGTGCCGGCTGGCCGTCGCGGAGTACGGGCTCAGCCGGCTGACCGCCTTCGTGACCGTCGGCAACGACGCGTCGAGCGCCGTGCTCGCCCGCGCCGGGTTCGGGGCGGTGGGCGGCGTGACGCTCGACGACGGCGAGCGGGCCACCGCCTACGAGCTGGACCTCGCGCTGGCGTCCTGAGCGCCGTTCGCCCGGGGCGGCAGCTTCGGGCGGGCGTTGTCCGGGACGTCCTCGTAGCCCGGGGGACTCGCCGCCGGGGTCTTCTCCAGCAGCGCGAGGGCGATGTGGACGGCGTCGTCGAGCTGGGCGTGCCGTCCCTCGGCCCAGTCGAGCGGGGTGCGGATGACGGCGACGTCCGGCTCGACCCCGCGGTTCTCGATGGACCAGCCGTACTCCGGGAACCAGGCCGCGTTCATCGGGACCGTGATCTGGGTGCCGTCGCCGAGGCGGTGGCGGCCGGTCATGCCGACGACACCGCCCCAGGTGCGCAGGCCCACGACCGGGCCGAGGCCGAGGAGCTTGAACGCGGCGGTGATCATGTCGCCGTCGGAGGAGGTGGCCTCGTCGGCGAGGGCGACGACGGGGCCGCGCGGGGCGTTGGAGGCGTACGAGACGGGCTGCGCGTTCCGGGTGAGGTCCCAGCCCAGGATCTTGCGGGTCAGCTTCTCGACGACCAGCTCGCTGATGTGGCCGCCCGCGTTGCCGCGCACGTCGACGATGAGGGCCGGGCGCGAGACCTCCATGCGCAGGTCGCGGTTGAACTGGGCCCAGCCGGAGCCGCCCATGTCGGGGATGTGGAGGTAGCCGCAGCGGCCGCCGCTGACCTCCCGGACGACCGCGCGCCGCTTGGCGACCCAGTCCTGGTAGCGCAGGGGCCGTTCGTCGACGAGCGGGACGACGGCGACGCGCCGGGAGCGGCCCTCGCCCTCGGCGGGGACGAAGGTCAGCTCGACGGTGGTGCCGCCGGTCCCGGCGAGCAGCGGGTACGGCCCGGCGACGGGGTCCACGGGCCGCCCGTCGACGTGGGTGAGCACGGCGCCGGGCCGGATGCCGGTGCCGGCGAGGGGGGAGCGGGCCTTGGAGTCGGACGAGTCGCCGGGCAGGATCCGCTTGACCATCCAACCCTCTTCGCGTGGAACGAAGTTGGCGCCGAGCAGGCCCTGCGGCCGCTGGTAGTGCGGCGGTCCCTCGTTGCGGCGGGCGGGCGTCACGTACGCGTGGGAGGTGGCCAGTTCGCCCATGACCTCGCGCAGCAGGTCGGCGAACTCGTCGGGCGAGGCGACCCGTTCGACGAGCGGCCGGTACTGGTCGAGGACGGCCGTCCAGTCGACGCCGCCCATGCCGGGCTCCCAGAAGTAGGCGCGGACGATCCGGCCGGCCTCGTCGAAGGCCTGCCGCCACTCGGCGCCCGGCTCGACGTCGTGGAGGATGCGCCGCAGGTCGAGGTAGACGGTGGAGTCGCCGTCGCCGGGCTCGGTGGCGGGCACGGCCCGCAGCTCGCCCTCGTCGACGACGACGAGCCGGGAACCGTCGCCGCTGACCGCGAACCAGTCGAGGTCCTTGAGGAGTTCGCTGCGGCGGGCCTTGGTGATCGAGAAGTGCTCCAGGGTGGGGCGGCCCGAGGTGTCCGCCGGGTTGGCGAACGTCTCGCCGAGCGCGCCGGAGATCGGCCAGCGCAACCACACCAGGCCGCCGCCGCTGACGGGGTGCAGCGCCGAGTACTTGGAGGCGGCGACCGGGAAGGGGGTGACCCGGTCCGGGAGGCCCTCGACCTCCACGGTGACCGTGCCGTCGCCGCTCTCCGCCTCGTCGTCGGCCGGATCGAGGCCGCCGGCCGCGGGCCGCCCGTCGGGGAGCAGCGCGAAGGGGGACGGCGTGGCGGAGGAGAGCGGTACGAGGTAGGGGCGGCAGCCCAGCGGGAACGACAGGTCGCCGGTGTGCACGTCGTACACCGGGTCGAAGCCGCGCCAGGAGAGGAAGGCGAGGTAGCGGCCGTCGCGCGTGAAGACGGGGTTCTCGTCCTCGAAGCGGCCGTTGGTGACGTCGACGACGGTCCGGGTGCCCGGGCCGGAGATGCGGGCCATCTTGATGGAGCGCAGGGAGCGGCCGATGCCGGGGTGGGACCAGGTGAGCCAGCAGCCGTCGGGGGAGAACGCCAGGTCGCGGACGGGCCCGTTGACGGACCGGATCAGCTCGGTGACCTCGCCGTTGGACTCCTCGGTCGCGTCGATGAGGAGCAGTCGGCCGTCGTGGGAGGCGATGGCGAGGCGCTCGCCCTCCGGGTCGGAGACCAGTTCCTCGACGCGGCCGAGTTCGCCCGGGGCGAGCCGCCGCGGGGGCCGGTCGCCGGTGGCGCGCGGCAGGGAGGCGACCTCGATGGCGTCCTCGCCGTCGGCGTCGGTGACGTACGCGATCTGCCCGCCGCTGCCGAGCATCTCGGGGAGCCGGACGCGGACGCCGGGGGTGTCGGTGATGGCGCGGGCGGGGCCGTCGCGGTGGGTCAGCCAGTAGAGGCTGCCGCGGACGGAGACGGCGCTGGCCCGGCCGGTCTCGTCGACGGAGAGCGCGTCGACGTGGTGGGCGGCCGGCACCTGGTACGGGCGGCGGCCGGCGCGCTGCCCCCCGAGGCGTACGTCGAGCCTGCGGGGCCGGGAGTCGGCGGTCAGCTCGTCGACGATCCACAGCTCGCCCGCGCACTGGTAGACGACGCGGCGCCCGTCGCTGGAGGCGTGCCGGGCGTAGAAGGCGTCGTGGTCGGTGTGGCGGCGCAGGTCGGTGCCGTCGGGCAGGCAGGAGTAGAGGTTGCCGATGCCCTCGTGGTCGGAGAGGAAGGCGATCCGGCCGTCGACGAACATGGGCGCGTCGAGCTGCCCGTCCAGGCCTTCGAGGAGCCGCTCGCCGTGCAGCCAGAGGCGGCCGGTGGCGCCGCCGCGGTAGCGCTTCCAGGCGGCGGGCTCGTGCGGCGGGCGGCCGGTGAGGAGCAGGGTGCGGCGGTCCCCGCCGGGCCGGTCGGCGCAGGCGATGTCGCTGACGGGCCCCCAGGGCAGGCGGGCGCCGGGGGAGCCGTCGGTGGGGACCCGGTAGGCCCAGGAGAAGTACGAGAAGGGCTGGCCGTGCGAGGAGACGGCGAGGATGTCGGAGCGGCCGTCCTTGTCGGGGGGCGTCCAGGAGCAGACGCGGGTGTCGGTGGAGCCCCAGTGGGTCAGCCGCCGGGCGGGACCGCCGTCGACGGGGACGAGGTGGATCTCGGGGTCGAGGCTGCGCCAGTTCGTGTAGGCGATGTGGCGGCCGTCGGGGGAGAAGCGCGGGTGGCCGACCCGGGTGCGGTCGACGGTGAGCCGCCACGCTCTGCCGGGCCGGTCGCCCTCGGGGACGAGGGGGGCGATCCACAGGTCGTCCTCGGCGGTGAAGCACAGCAGGTCGTCGTGGAGGTGCGGGAAACGGAGGTAGGCCACGTCGTCGCTCACCTCCTCATGCTTTCCGCGCGGAGGGGCCGCGGCAACTCGTACGTACATGCGGGCGTCTTCGGGTGGGGGGCGTCTTCGTGCGGGGGCGCGGTACGGCACCGGTGCGGCGGGGATGTGGCCCAGGACACGTACGAAACGGTTTCGTTTCGCTGAGCGGATGGGTATCGTCGAGGTGTACGACACCGTTTCGATCGGATCGGAGACCGGTCATGGCACGCAGCAGACTCACCCCCGAGCGTGAGTCCGAGCTGTACGAAGCCGTGCTCGACCTCCTCCGCGAGGTCGGCTACGACGCCCTCACCATGGATGCCGTCGCCGCCCGCACCCACTCCAGCAAGGCCACCCTCTACCGCCAGTGGGGGAGCAAGCCCCAGCTCGTCGCCAAGGCCCTGCGCCACGGCAAGCCGGTCAGTCTCGCCGAGATCGACACCGGCTCGCTCCGCGGCGACTTCCGGGCGCTGATGGAGCGGACCGACGACTGCCAGATGGAGAAGGACTCCGCGCTGATGCGGGGCCTGGCCCATGCCGTCCACGAGAACCCCGACCTGCACCAGGCGCTGCGCGAGCTGCTCATCGAACCCGAGATGAACGGCCTCGACGAGGTGCTCACGCGTGCGGTCCGCAGAGGTGAGATCGCCGCCGACAACCCGGCGCTGAAGCTCGTCCCGCACATGCTGATCGGCGCGTTCGTCGCCCGTCCCCTGATCGACGACCAACCGGTCGACCACGCGTTCCTCAGCACCTACCTCGACGCCGTCGTGCTCCCCTCACTCGGCGTCTGAGGCCCCGCCGCCGCGCCCCCGCGCGGCACCCGCCCACCCACGGCACCCCGCACCACCCGCACGACCACCCGCACCACCCGCACGACCACCCGCACCACCTGACTGCGCACCGCTCACGCCGTCGGGCCGGCTCCCCACGCCCTTGTCCCACCCACACCGGGAGTACGCACCCGTGGCCACCTTCCTTTACAAGCTCGGCCGCTCCGCCTTTCGGCGCCGGCGGCTCGTCGCCCTCCTCTGGGTGGCGCTCCTGGCGATCGCCGGAGTCGGCGCCGCCACCGCGCCCGTAGCGACCTCCAGCTCCTTCTCGATACCCGGCACCGAGGCCCAGCGCGCCTTCGACCTCCTCGAGGAGCGCTTCCCCGGCGCCGCCGCCGACGGCGCCACCGCGCGCGTCGTCTTCAAGGCCCCGGCCGGCGAGAAGATGACCGACGCCGGCCACAAGGCCGTCGTCGAGGAGACCGTCGCCGCCCTGAAGTCCGGCTCCGACCAGATCGCGCAGGTCACCGACCCGTACACCGGGCGCGCGGTCTCCGCCGACGGCTCGACCGCCTACGTCTCCGTGACGTACGAGGTCAACGCGATGGAGCTGACCGACGAGACCCGCGAGGCCCTCAAGCAGGCCGGGCACGGCGCGCAGGGCCAGGGGCTGACCGTCGAGGTCGGCGGCGACGCCCTCCAGACCATGCCGGAGTCCGGCACCAGCGAGGCGATCGGCGTCGTCATCGCCGGCATCGTGCTCGTCCTGACCTTCGGCTCGCTCGTCGCCGCCGGACTGCCGCTGATCACCGCGCTCATCGGTGTCGGCATCGGCGTCTCGACGATCACCGCGCTCGCCAACGTCCTGGACCTCGGCTCCACCACCTCCACCCTCGCGATGATGATCGGCCTCGCCGTCGGCATCGACTACGCGCTCTTCATCGTCTCCCGCTACCGCGCGGAGCTCGCCGAGGGCCGGACGAAGGAGGAGGCCGCCGGGCGCGCCACCGGCACCGCCGGTTCCGCGGTCGTCTTCGCCGGACTCACCGTCGTCATCGCCCTGGTCGGCCTGGCCGTGGTCAACATCCCGATGCTGACGAAGATGGGCTTCGCCGCCGCCGGAACCGTCGTGATCGCGGTCCTCATCGCGCTCACCCTCATCCCGGCCCTGCTGGGCTTCGCCGGTGACAAGGTCATCGGCCGCAAGCAGCGCAAGAGCAAGGCCGCGACGGACTCCGCGGGTGCGGCCCCGGCTTCGGCGTCCGCTTCGGCCCCGGCCCCGGCGTCCGCTTCGGCGAAGGCCGGCGACACCAAGGACGGCAAGGCGAACGCGGGCACCCGCTGGGCCCGGTTCGTCATCCGCCGCCCGCTGATGGTGCTGGTCGTCGGTGTCCTCGGCCTCGGCGCGATGGCCGTGCCCGTCGCCTCCCTGGAGATGGGCCTCCCGGACGACGGCGCGAAGCCGACCTCCACCTCCGAGCGCCGGGCGTACGACCTGCTGTCCGAGGGCTTCGGCCCCGGCTTCAACGGCCCCCTGCTCGTCGTCGTCGACGGCGACAAGGCCACCGCCGACCGCACCGTCGACACGATCAAGGGCCTCGAAGGCTTCGCGGCCGTCACCCCGGCCACCCCGAACAAGGCCGGCGACGCCGCCATGATCACCGTGGTCCCGAAGGACCGGCCGTCCTCCGCCGCCACCGAGCAGCTCGTCCACGACATCCGCGAGGCCACCGGCGACGAGGTCCTCGTCAGCGGCGCCACCGCGATGAACATCGACTTCTCGCAGAAGATGAACGACGCCCTGGTGCCCTACCTGGCCCTCGTCGTCGGCCTCGCCTTCGTCCTGCTCACCCTGGTCTTCCGCTCGATCCTGGTCCCGCTCAAGGCGGCCCTCGGCTTCCTGCTCTCGGTCGTCGCGGCCCTCGGCGCGGTCGTCGCGGTCTTCCAGTGGGGCTGGCTGGGCGGCCTGTTCGGCGTCGAGCAGACCGGCCCGATCATGTCGATGATGCCGATCTTCATGGTGGGCGTCGTCTTCGGCCTCGCGATGGACTACGAGGTCTTCCTCGTCACCCGCATGCGCGAGGCCTACGTCCACGGGGAGCGCCCCGGCGAGGCGATCGTGACCGGCTTCCGGCACAGCGCCCGGGTGGTCACCGCCGCCGCCGTGATCATGATCGCGGTCTTCGCCGGCTTCATCGGCATGGATGACCAGATGGTCAAGATGATCGGCTTCGGCCTCGCCGTCGCCGTCCTCTTCGACGCCTTCGTCGTCCGCATGGCGATCGTCCCGGCCGTGCTCGCCCTGCTCGGCCACAAGGCCTGGTGGTTGCCGAAGTGGCTCGACCGCGTCCTGCCCAACGTGGACGTCGAGGGCGAGGGCCTGGCCGCGCACGACGACCGCGGCGGCCGCGGCCCGCAGGGCCGGAAGCCGGAGCTCGCCAAGGCCTGACGCGCTCCTCCATGACCCCGGGGCTGCCCCTGAGCGGGGGGTGCGCCCCGGACCGCGCCGGAATCCGTGGGGACGGGGAGCCGACGCGGCCGTACGCCGTCGGCGTGACGTCACTGTCGCGCCGACGGCGTACGTGCGTTCCGGGAGGGTACGGGGTGGGTGGCGGCGGCCCCGGCGACGGGCTCGGCGCCGGACCCGGCGGCAGGCTTGGCGGCGTACGTGTGACGGAGGAAGCGGGTCAGGGCCGTGGTGTCGAACTGCACGACGTCGACGCCGTCCCGGCCGTGGAACTCCACGACGGTCTGCACCCGCCCGCACGGCCAGACGCCGACGTCGCCGCGGCGCGCCGGGGCACGGAGCCCGGTCTCCAGGAGGGAGCGGGGGAAGGACCACTCGACGCCGCCGGGGAAGACGAAACGGACCGTGGGGGGAGAGAAACCGGGATCGAAACGGAGGGCGACGGGTACGGGGCGGGTGAGCGGGGCGTCACTCACGACGCGGCCGCGGGCGTGGTCCTCGATCCGGCCTTCCGTCCGGCCCTCGATCCGGTCCTGGATCCGGCCCTCGGTCCGGCCCTCGCCCTCGGTCCGGCCGGCGGGGTGGTCGGCCTCGTGGCCGTCGGCGGAGTCCATCGGAGAGCCCCTCACGTTTAGTCCCATTAACTACCAATGTTCCACTCCTTCCCGGCGTCCGCGAGGCCCAAGCGCCGCCGCGGTGTCGCGCGCGCCACGTCCGGGGGCGGTTTCGGAGGCCGTCCTGTGATCCGGACGCTCTTGCAAGCTGTTTGCAGGAGCGTTCATCATTCAGGGCGTGCATGTACCTGACGGATTCATCAACGCCCCCGTATCGGCCGCCGCCGGTGTCGTCGCCGCCGGCGCCGTCGCCGTCGCCCTGCGCGGGGCCCGCCGCGAGCTCGACGAACGGGCGGCCCCGCTGGCCGGCCTCGTCGCCGCCTTCGTCTTCGCGGTCCAGATGCTGAACTTCCCGGTCGCCGCCGGGACCAGCGGCCACCTCCTCGGCGGCGCGCTCGCCGCGATCCTCGTCGGCCCCTGGACCGGCGTCCTCTGCATCGCGGTCGTCCTGCTCATGCAGGGCGTCCTCTTCGCCGACGGAGGCCTCACCGCCCTCGGCGTGAACATCACCGTCATGGGCGTCGTCACCGTCGTCGTCGCGTACGCGCTCTTCCGCGGCCTCGTGCTCGTCCTGCCCCGCACCCGCCGCTCGCTGACCGCGGCCTCCTTCGTCGCCGCGCTCGTCTCCGTCCCGGCCTCGGCCGCCGCCTTCACCCTGCTCTACGCGATCGGCGGCACCACCGACGTCCCCGTGGGCAAGGTCCTCACCGCCATGCTCGGCGTCCACGTCCTCATCGGCGTGGGCGAGGCCGTCATCACCATGCTCACCGTCGGCGCGGTCGTCGCCGTCCGCCCCGACCTCGTGTACGGCGCCCGCGGCCTCACCGCCCCGCTCAAGCTCCGCGTCGACGGCGAACTCGTCGACGCCGCGCCCGCGGCGGCGCCCGCGACCGCCCCGGCCACCCGCTCCCCGAAGAAGCTGTGGCTCGGCGGTCTCGTCACCGCCCTCGTCCTCGCCGGGTTCGTCTCCTTCTACGCCTCCGCCAGCCCCGACGGCCTGGAGAAGGTCGCCGCCGACCAGGGCATCGACAGACACGTCGAGGAGCACGCCGCCGCCGGCTCCCCGCTCGCCGACTACGGCGTCGAGGGCGTCGAGACCGCACGCCTCTCCGGCGGCCTCGCGGGCGTCATCGGCGTGGGCGCCACCCTCGCCGTCGGCACCGGGGCCTTCTGGGCCGTACGCCGCCGCAAGACCGCCGCCGCGGAGGCCTGAGATGGGAGCGGGGCACTCCCACAAGCTCTACCGGCACGCGCACTCGCCGGTCCACGCGCTGCCCCCGCACACCAAGCTCGTCGCCGTCCTCGGCTTCGTCGTGGTCGTCGTCTCCACGCCCCGCGAGGCCGTCTGGGCCTTCGCGCTCTACGCCGCGCTCCTCGCGGCCGTGGCGGCGAAGGCCCGCGTCCCCGCCGGGTTCCTGCTGCGGCGGCTGCTCGTCGAGATCCCGTTCGTCGCGTTCGCGCTGCTCATGCCCTTCGTCGTCCCCGGCGAACAGACCACCGTCCTCGGCGTGACGGTCAGCGTCCCCGGCCTGTGGGGCGCCTGGAACGTCCTCGCCAAGGGCACCCTCGGCGTCGCCGCCTCAGTCCTCCTCGCCGCCACCACCGAGCTGCGCGCCCTCATCCTCGGGCTCCAGCGGCTGAGACTGCCGCCGCTGCTCGTCCAGATCGCCTCCTTCATGATCCGGTACGGCGACGTCATCACCGACGAGCTGCGCCGCATGTCCGTCGCCCGCCGCTCGCGCGGCTTCGAGGCGCGCGGCGTCCGCCACTGGGGCGTCCTCGCCAAGACCGCCGGGGCGCTCTTCATCCGCTCGTACGAGCGCGGCGAACGCGTCCACCTCGCCATGGTCAGCCGCGGCTACACCGGCACCGTGCCGGTGCTCGACGAGGTGACCGCCACCCGCGCGCAGTGGGCGCTCGCCGCCGCGCTGCCGCTCGCCGCACTGCCGATCTGCCTCCTGGGATGGACCCTGTGACCGACCCCGCCACCACCCCGCCCTCCCTCCAGGTCGCCGGCCTCGCCTACGCCTACCCCGACGGCCACCAGGCCCTCTTCGGCGTCGACCTCACCGTCGGACGCGGCGAGCGGGTCGCCCTCCTCGGCCCCAACGGCGCCGGCAAGACCACGCTCGTCCTCCACCTCAACGGCATCCTCACCGGCGGCGCGGGCACCGTCACCGTCGCCGGGCTCCCCGTCGGCAAGCGGCACATGGCCGAGATCCGCCGCAAGGTCGGCATCGTCTTCCAGGACCCCGACGACCAGCTCTTCATGCCGACCGTCCGCGAGGACGTGGCCTTCGGCCCGGCGGCCGCGGGGCTCCGCGGCGCCGAACTGGAAGCCGTCGTGCGGCGCGCCCTCGACCGGGTCGGCATGGCGGAGTTCGCCGACCGGCCCCCGCACCACCTCTCCTTCGGGCAGCGGCGCCGCGTCGCCGTCGCGACCGTCCTCGCCATGGAGCCCGAGATCCTCGTCCTCGACGAGCCGTCCTCCAACCTGGACCCGGCCTCCCGCCGCGAGCTCGCCGACATCCTGCGCTCCCTGGACGTCACCGTCCTCATGGTCACCCACGACCTCCCGTACGCCCTGGAACTCTGCCCGCGCGCGCTCGTCCTCAGCGAGGGCGTCATCGCCGCCGACGGCCCGACCGGCGAGATCCTCTGCGACGAGGAGCTGATGGCCCGGCACCGCCTGGAACTGCCCTTCGGCTTCGTCCCCGGTTCCGTCGCCTGAGACCATGGGTGGTCGAAAGCACGAGCGAGGAGCACAGGTGGACGTCCAGGGCACGGTGGCGGCGGGCTGGGAGCCGGTCAGGGACGCGTTCCTGCGCAACTTCGCGGAGCGCGGCGAGCGCGGCGCGGCGGTGGCCGTCCACCACGACGGCCGGCCGGTCGTCGACCTCTGGGCGGGCAGCCGCGACGTCGAGGGCGGCGCGCCCTGGACCGCTTCCACGGCCCAGGTCGTCCGCTCGGCCACCAAGGGCGTCGCCGCCGCGGTCCCGCTCCTGCTCCACCAGCGCGGACTGCTCGACCTGGACGCCCCCGTGGCCACGTACTGGCCCGAGTTCAAGGCGGCGGGCAAGGACCGCGTGACCGTACGGGACCTGCTCGCGCACCGCGCGGGCGTCCCCGTCCTCGACCGCCCCCTCACCCTCGCCGAGGCGACCGACCTCGCGACGGCCACCGCCGCCGTCGCCGCCCAGGCCCCCGCCTGGGAGCCCGGCACCGCCCACGGCTACCACGCCCACACCTTCAGCTGGCTGCTCTCCGGCCTCGTCCACCGCGTCACCGGCCGGACCATCGGCCGCTGGGTCGCCGACGAGATCGCCGGCCCGCTCGGCCTCGACCTGTGGATCGGCCTCCCCGGGACCGAGGCCCACCGCGTCGGCCGCCTCGGCCCGGTGGCGGAGGTCGAACCCGCCGGGAGCGGCGCGCTGCGGCTGCGTCCCAAGCGGTCGGTGACCGAGGCGTACGCCGACCCCTCGTCGCTCACCCGGCGCGCCTTCGCCGTCATCGACCCCACGCCCGACGAGAACGACCCCGCCTACTGCGGCGCCGAACTCCCCGGCTCGGCGGGCGTCGCCACGGCCCGCGCGCTCTCCCGCTTCTACGCGGCGACGTTGGGCCCGCTCGCGACGCCGGACCCGGGGGAGGGTTCCGCGTCCGTGCCGGGCTCCGCGGGGGGCTCGGGCGCCGCGACGGGCCGTCTCTTCGCGCCCGCCACGCTCACCCTCGCGCGTACGGAGGAGTCCGCCGGCCCCGACCGGGTGCTCGTCGTGGGCACCCGCTTCGGCCTCGGCCACATGCTCCACGGCCCGGCCTCCCCGCTCCTCGGCCCCACCTCCTTCGGCCACCCGGGCCGCGGCGGCTCCCTCGGCTTCGCCGACCCGGAGTCGGGCGTCGCCTTCGCGTACGTCACGAACGGCATGCGCAAGACGGTCACGGCCGACCCGCGCGCCCAGGCCCTGGTCCGGGCGGTCCGCGCGGCGCTCGACGGCCGGGAGCGCGGCGGGGAGCGCCGGGGCTGATCGTTTCCCCGGGGGCTCCTGCTCGTTGGCCACGGCAGGACGCGGGCCGGTGCCGACGCCGGCCCGGCCACGAGGAAGGAAACGCTGTGAACCGTAAGAACCTGGCCGCCGCCTTCGGAGCCCTGGCCGTCGCGGCCCTCGCGACCCCCGCCCAGGCGGCGGACCACCCCGACGCGGCCGCGGCGCTGGGCGCCGTGACCCAGGCCGTACCGGTCGAGGAGGCGGCGCAAACCCTGCCGGCGCCCGCGGGCGACGTGGTGGCCAAGGCCGCCCCGATGGTCGAGTCGGGCCTGACCACGGCCCAGCCGGTGGCCGGGCAGGCGCTGGACGCGAGCGGCTCGGCCGCGCACCTGCTCGGCGGCCTGCCCGTGAAGGGCCTGCCGACGGAGGCCCTGACCGGCCTGCCCGTCTCCGGCCTGCCCCTCTAGGGCCCTCCTGGGGAATCCGTAGGAACTTCCCAGGGAAGCTCCCGCGGGTAACCCCCCAGGGAAGCTCCCGCGGGGAACTCCCCCGGAGATCAGGCCTCCTCCCCGGCCTCGGACCCGTCCCCCTCCCACCGGAGCAGGTCGCCCGGCTGGCAGGCGAGGACCTCGCACAGGGCGGCGAGGGTGGTGAACCGCACCGCCTTCGCCCGGCCGTTCTTCAACACGGCCAGGTTGGCGGGCGTGATGCCGATCCGTTCCGCCAGCTCGCCCACGGACATCTTCCGCCGCGCGAGCATCACGTCGATGTCGACGACGATCGGCATCAGATCACCTCGTCGAGCTCGACCCGCATCCGGGTCGCCTGGGCCAGCAGCATCCGCAGGACCAGCACGATGAGCGCGACCCCGAGCAGCGCCAGACAGACCCCGCAGATCAGCAGCACGATCCCCGGCGCGACGGCCTCGCCCGGCGCGAGCAGCACCGCGACCGTGAACACCAGGATCGCGGCGGCCACGAACGCGCCGATCACCAGGTGCACGTACCGGAAGGCGCCGGGCGAGAACACGGTCCCGCGCCGCACCATCGTCACCAGCCGCCACACGGAGACGAGGACGACCTGGACGGTCACGAGACCCAGCAGGACGATCACGATCAGGGGCGTCCGCAGATGCGTCAGCTCCCCTCCCGGGCCGTCGAGATCGGCGGCGAGCAGCGGGACCATCACGGCCTGCACGAACACCGTCCCCGCGATCAGCCCACCCAGCACGGCGCGCAGCGCCCATACCGTCAGTTTTCCCACGACCCGTCCTCCATCTCTCGACCCTCGACAGGAATCTATCGAAAAACGATAGGTGGCGGCAAGGCGGGTTCGATGCTGAGATCGGGCCCATGGATCTCACGAGGCGATTCGACGACTACACGGCGCTCGTCACGGGCGCGGGGCGCGGCATCGGAGCGGCGACCGCGCGCCGCCTGGCGGCGGAGGGCGCGCGGGTCCTGGTCACCGACATCGACGAGGCGGCGGCCCGCGAGACGGCCGCCGCGCTCCCGGACGCCCGCTGGCTCCGCTGCGACGTCGGCGACCGGGAGTCGGTGGACGAGGCGATGGCGTACGCGGTACGGGAGTTCGGCGGCCTCGACGTCCTCGTCAACAACGCCTTCGCCCCCATCGACCCGGACCCGGACGCGGCCTGGCGGCGCCAGCTCGACGTCACCCTCATGGGCGCCGTCCACTGCTGCCGCGCGGCCCTCCCGCTCCTCGCCGGGGCCGGGGGCCGGGGCGCCGTCGTGACCATCGGCTCCGTCAACGCCGAGGCCGACTTCGGCGACCACGCCTACAGCGCCGCCAAGGCGGCCCTCGGCTCCCTCACCCGCACCCTGGCGGGCGAGGCGGCCCGGCACGGCGTCCGCGTCAACCAGATCAACCCCGGCACGATCGCCACGACCGCCTGGGCGGGCAGGGAACGCGCCCTCACCGCCCTGGCCGACCGCGCCTACCCCCTGGGCCGCGTCGGCACCCCCGAGGACATCGCCGCGGCCGTCGCCTTCCTCGCCTCCCGCGACGCCTGCTGGATCACCGGCACCACCCTGCGCGTGGACGGCGGCCTGCTCGCGGTGAACAGCCACTTCCGCGAGATCCTGGACGAGGAGGCGGACGCCTGACGGACGTCAGGGGGGCACGTGTGCGCGGGCGTACGTCCCCTTGGTGGAAGGCTGATCGTTTCAGCACCGGGTGTGCCGCGTGGCTCGGTGGCCGGGGGGCATTCGTGGCGTTACGTGGGATGTCCTTGCTGTCGATCTGAAGGAGGAATCGTGATCCGCAACGCCGTGCGCGTGGCCGCTTCCGTGTTCGCCGTCGCCGTCTGTGTCCTCGCGGGGGCCGGGGCCGCCGCCGCCGCGGAGGAGGAGTTCGTGGAGATCGAGCAGTCCAACGTGAGCGTGACGGTGAACTTCTCCGAACTCTGGTGATCCCGGCGGCCTGCCGGCCCGCGCGGGCCGGCGGGCCGTTACCGCTCGCGGACGTCCGCCACCGTCGCCCCCGCGTGGGTGACGAGTTCCTTCGGGGGGAGGGCGAAGACCGTGTGCGGGGCGCCGGGCGCCGACCGTTCAGCCCGCCTTCAGGACCCGCGCCACCACCGGGCCCGCCGCGTCGCCGCCGTGGCCGCCCGACTGGACGACGGCCGCGGCCGCCAGGTCGCCGGAGTAGCCCGTGAACCAGCTGTTCGACGTGGCCTGGTCGCCGACCTCGGCGGAGCCGGTCTTGGCGCCCTTCGGGGCCGGGACCCCGGCCATCGCCTCCGCCGCCGTGCCGCTGCCCCGGGTCGCCGCGCCCATCATGCGGCGCAGGCCCGAGGCGACCTCGTCGGGGAGCGGCGCGGCGGTGGCGAAGGGCCGGTCGTCGAGATCCCGCGCGACCAGGAACGGCTGGCGGAAGGTGCCGTCCTTCACGGTCGCGGAGAGCGAGGCGACGTTGAGGGCGCTCATCGTGATGCGGCCCTGCCCGATGTACGAGGCGGCGGTCTCGGTGCCCGACGACGCGGGCACGGAGCCGTCCGACGCGGCGACGCCCACGTTCCACTCGGCGCCGATGCCGAACCAGTCGCGGGCCGTGTCGCCGAGCGCGGTGTCGGCGAGCTCCTCGTCGTCGAGGGGCCGGACGGCCTTGATGAAGGCGGTGTTGCAGGAGCGGGCGAAGGCGTCGGTGAGCGTGCCGCCGTCGATGCGGAAGTCCTTGAGGTTGTGGACGGTGTAGCCGAACCACGTGACCGTCGGCGGGCAGGCCACCACGCTGCCGGGACCGGCGAGCCCGTGCCGCATCATCATCGCCGCGGTGACGATCTTCATCGTCGAGCCGGGCGCCTGCCGCCCCTCGAAGGCGGCGTTGAACCCCTGCGCGGGGCTGTTCGCCACGGCCCGTATCGCGCCCGTCGAGGGCTCGACGGCGACCACCGACGCCGAGCCGTACGCCTTCACGGCCTTCTCCGCCGCCGCCTGCACCTCGGGGTCGATCGTGGTCCTGAGCATGCCGGGCCGGCCCTTCTTCAGGACCAGGAGCGTCGTGTCGGGCACCGAGCCGCTGCCCGACTCGATCCACGTCGCGACACCGGTCTCGCCGCCCGCCTTCGCGCCGTACCGCTCGCGGAGCCGGGCGAGGACCGGCCCGAGCGAGGGGTACGTCTCCGCCGACAACTCCACCCCGTTCCGGTCGACGGCCTTGACGGACGCGGACTCCGGGACGCCCGTCCGCAGCGTGCCGCCCGCCGCGAGGTCCGGGTGCAGGACGCCCGGCCGCCACTGCACCAGCGGCCGGCCGGTCGTGGCGCCCCGCACGACCGTGAGCTTCGACGCGTACGTCCAGGGCTTCGACACGCCCTCGTACGTGACGGTGGCCCGCACCGTGAACGGCACCGTCGGCCCGGTCGCCGCCCCCGGTGTGATCTCGGCCGCCGACACGGAGGCCCCGGTCCGGTAGGCGGCCACCGCGGGCCCCGCCGCGACCGGGTCGTTCGTCAACTGGGCGGCCCGGTCGGACTCCCCGGCCGCCCACGCCGCCAGGAAGGCCTCGGCGGTGGCGGTGACCTCGTCGCCGGTCACCGGCCCGCTCCCCGGGGCACCCACGCCCCCCGGCGCCCCCGCGCTTCGCGTACCGACGGAGCTCTCCCCGCCGGTGATCCCGTTCCAGAGGTTGTAGCCCCCGTAGCCGACCCCGCTCGCCACGACGACGAACACGCCCCCGACGATCGTTCCCTTGACTCCCCCGCGCATGACGGCGCTCCCCTCCCCAGGTGGAGCCAGCAGTCAAACACCCGTCACATGCGTGTGTCGAGCAACAATCGTCACTCCCGTCCCGGTCACACCCAGGTGTCGAGCCACATCCGAGCGCGCCACTGGTCGATCGGGATCGGGGTCGCCGTGTAGATCGGCCAGAAGTAGATGAAGTTCCAGACGATCAGCAGGACGATCACGCCCGCCGTCACCGCGCCGATCGTGCGGCGGCGTTCCGAGGAGCCCCGCGGGCCGATGACCGCGCCGAGCGTCATGGCGACGGCCAGGCACAGGTAGGGGACGAAGACGACCGCGTAGAAGAGGAAGATCGTGCGCTCCTGGTAGTGGAGCCAGGGCAGCCAGCCGGTGGCGACGGCGCAGGCGATCGCTCCCGCGCGCCAGTCCCGGCGGAAGGCCCAGCGCCACAGGACGTACAGGAGGGCGAAGCAGGCGGCCCACCACAGGAGCGGGGTGCCGAGGGCGAGGATCTCCTGGGCGCACTTCTCCCGGGCGGTGGCCGGGCAGCCGTTCACGCCGGGCGCCGGGGACTCGTAGAAGTACGAGACGGGGCGGCCGAGGACGATCCAGGACCAGGGGTTCGACTCGTACGTGTGCGGCGAGGTGAGCTTCACGTGGAAGTCCCACACGGCGTACTCGTAGTGCCACAGGCTCCGCAGCCACTCGGGCAGCCAGCTCCACGTGCCGCCGCCGGTCAGCTTGTCCTGCTCGGCCGCCCAGTTGCGGAAGTAGCCCTTGTCGGAGGCGAGCCAGCCCGACCAGGTGGCCAGGTAGGTGGCGAGCGCGACCGGCACGGTCGACACGAACGCCGGGACGACGTCCCGCTTGAACGCGGCGACGTACGGGCGGACGGCGCCCGCCGTGCGCCGGGCGCCGACGTCCCACAGCACCGTCATCAGACCGAAGGCGGCCAGGAACATCAGACCGTTCCACTTGGTGGCCGCCGCCAGGCCCAGCATCACGCCCGCGGCAAGCCGCCACGGCCGCCACCCCAGACGCAGCGCGTCCGCGATCTCGCCGTCCGGCCGCAGCACGCCCTCCTCGTCCTCGGGGAGCGCCGCCGCGAGCCGCGCCCGCGCCCGGTCGCGGTCGACGACGAGGCAGCCGAAGGCGGCCAGCACGAAGAACATCAGCACCTGGTCGAGGAGCGCGGTGCGGCTCATCACGAAGTGCAGGCCGTCGACGGCGAGCAGCAGGCCCGCCAGGCAGCCGAGGAACGTGGAACGGAAGAGCCGCCGTCCGATCCGGCAGAGCATCAGGACGGAGAGCGTGCCGAGCAGCGCCACCATGAAGCGCCAGCCGAACGGCTCGAAGCCGAAGAGCTTCTCGCCGACGCCGATCACCCATTTGCCCATCGGCGGGTGGACGACGTACCCCGGGTCGGTCGGGATGGGCACCGACCCCGGGTCGCTCAGGATCGTCTTGTCGACGTCCTTGGGCCAGGCGCCCTCGTACCCGTTGTTGATGAGGGCCCAGGCGTCCTTCGCGTAGTACGTCTCGTCGAATATCACCGCGTGCGGCTTGCCGAGGTTCCAGAACCGCAGCAGGCCCGCGACCGCCGCGACCAGCAGCGGGCCGCCCCAGCCGGCCAGCCGCCACAGCCGGTCGGCTGCGCCGGGACCGATGCCGAGCAGCGGCCACAGGCGTTCCGACGGCCGCGCGTACGGCGGCACGAGCCGGTCGCGCAGGCCGATCGTGAGGCTGCCGGTCGCGGGGGGCCGGTAGCCGAAGCGCCGCAGTCTGTGCTGCCACGAAGAGGGCTCTGCCACGGTCGGTGCCATGGGGTGCTGGCCCTCCAGGGCCTCGGGTGCGGTACTGGTCACCGCGCCATCGTAGGGAACGCGCCTGTGCGCGTCGCCTGTCCGGGCTGGGAGGATGACCCGTGTGACAGGAACGCTGGTACTCGCAGGGACCCCCATCGGTGACATCGCGGACGCCCCGCCGCGGCTCGCCGCCGAGCTGGAGAACGCGGACATCGTGGCCGCCGAGGACACCCGGCGGCTGCGCGGGCTGACCCGGGCGCTCGGCGTCCACACCAAGGGGAGGGTCGTCTCCTACTTCGAGGGCAACGAGTCCGCTCGTACGCCGGAGCTGGTCGAGGCCCTCGTCGGCGGCGCCCGGGTGCTGCTCGTGACGGACGCGGGCATGCCGTCCGTGTCGGACCCTGGCTACCGGCTCGTGGCCGCCGCCGTCGAGCAGGACGTCAAGGTGACAGCCGTCCCCGGCCCGTCCGCCGTGCTCACCGCGCTCGCGCTCTCCGGCCTGCCCGTGGACCGCTTCTGCTTCGAGGGCTTCTTGCCCAGGAAGGCGGGGGAGCGCCTCGGCCGGCTCCGCGAGGTCGCGGACGAGCGGCGGACCCTCGTCTACTTCGAGGCCCCGCACCGGCTCGACGACACCCTCGCCGCGATGGCGGAGGTCTTCGGCGCCGAGCGCAGGGCCGCCGTCTGCCGCGAGCTGACCAAGACGTACGAGGAGGTCAGGCGCGGCCCCCTCGCCGAACTCGCGGCCTGGGCGGCCGAGGGCGTACGCGGCGAGATCACGGTCGTCGTCGAGGGCGCCCCGGAGGCCGGCCCGCAGGAGCTGGACGCCGAGGAGCTGGTGCGCAGGGTGCGGGTGCGGGAGGAGGCGGGCGAGCGGCGCAAGGAGGCCATCGCGGCCGTCGCGGCCGAGGCGGGCCTGCCCAAGCGGGAGGTGTTCGACGCCGTCGTCGCGGCGAAGAACGCGGACGCGGCGGGGGGCGGGGGAGGCCGGTAGGCCCTCAACCCTCCCGGGCCCGGGAAAGGTCGTCCCGGGCCCGGGAAAGGGTAAAGGGCTAATCTGAAAGGCAAAGCCGAAACCGGCGCCGGGACCCTTTCCTCGGGTACTTGGCAAGGGAAGAGCCAAAAGCCTTCCATGGTTCGCCCCCCGCTGATGCGCTCCGGCCCGAAAAGGCGTCCACTGGACCAGTGGAGAGGAGCTGGAATGAGCGAGATCACCGGCACCGGCATATCCGTCGCCCATGAGGCGTACGCCTTCGCCTGCATGCGCTGTGGATACGGCTGGGAGCAGGCGTACGACATCGAGCACCACGTCGACGCCGCCGGCCAGGAATTCGTCGTCTACAAGGCCGAGGGGGAGCGGGTCCCCTCGCCGCTGTCCCGTCCCACCTGCATGAACTGCGGCGGCCACGTCGTCCGCATCATGCGCGCGGGTCAGGTGTCGTCGGTCATCGACCTGATCGCCGCGACCGAGAAGCACCACCCGGGGGCGAGGGCGACGAAGCCCGTCTCACCCGCCGGACCGATCGGCCAGGAACTCACCGAGGACGACGCCGGGACGCCCCCGGTGCCGCACCACTGGCACCTCTCGGACCTCCTGCACCCCTTCCGGCGCAGGTAGGCCCCGCCTCGCACTCATGGCCCTCGTACGATCGGGGCCATGAGTGCCAAGGACGCCCCGCCGCCGCTGCCCGAACCCCTCCTCGTCGAGGTCGCGGACTCCCACACCCACCTCGACATGCAGGCGGGCACGGTCGAGGAGGCCCTCACCAAGGCCGCCGCCGTCGGCGTGACGACCGTCGTGCAGGTCGGCTGCGACGTGAAGGGCTCCCAGTGGGCGGCCGAGACCGCCGCCGCGCACGCGAACGTGCACGCGGCCGTCGCCCTCCACCCCAACGAGGCCCCGCGGATCGTCCTCGGCGACCCCGACGGCTGGTCGCGCCAGGGCGCGCGCGAGGCGGGCGGCGACGCGGCGCTCGACGACGCGCTCGCCGAGATCGACCGGCTCGCCGCCCTCCCGCACGTCCTCGGCGTCGGCGAGACCGGCCTCGACTTCTTCCGCACCGGCCCGGAGGGCATGGCGGCGCAGGAGCGTTCCTTCCGCGCCCACATCGAGATCGCCAAGCGCCACGGCAAGGCCCTCGTCATCCACGACCGGGAGGCCCACGCCGACGTCCTGCGCGTCCTCGACGAGGAGGGCGCCCCCGAGCGGACGGTCTTCCACTGCTACTCCGGCGACGCCGACATGGCCCGGATCTGCGCCGCCAAGGGCTACTACATGTCCTTCGCGGGCAACGTCACCTTCAAGAACGCCCAGCCGCTGCGGGACGCGCTCGCCGTCGCCCCGCTCGACCGCGTCCTCGTCGAGACGGACGCCCCGTTCCTGACCCCTGCGCCGTTCCGGGGCCGCCCCAACGCCCCGTACCTGATCCCCGTCACCGTCCGGGCGATGGCGCAGGTCCGCGGCATCGGGGAGAACGAACTGGCCGAGGCGATCGCCGTGAACACGGCCCGCGCCTTCGATTACTGATCCATAACGGTTACGTCTCGTAGTCGCGTCGCGCCGCTGGGTGACCGGGGCCGGGGCTAGGGTCCCGGCCTCGTGAGCACTTCGCAGGGCAGTCACCGCGCGGGCAGGCGGGCGGCGACCCTCCCCGTCCACGAGCAGCCGACCCAGGCGGCGCTCGTCGTCCCGCCCTTCGCGCCCGCCGGCGGAGCCCCCGCCGGTCCGTCCGCCGACACCGCCGCCGCCGGTGGCGCCGCCGTCCCGGGCCAGGGCTCCCGCGCCGCCGCCCGCCGGGCCTCCCGCGCCCACCGCCGCAAACCGTCCACCGGCGGCGGCGCCGAAGGGCTCCGGCGGCTCGTCCCGCAGGCCCTCGTCGTCGCCTTCCTCGCCGGCGGCACCAGCGCCTTCGTCGCCGACGACAAGGCCGTGCGGCTCTCCGTCGACGGCGTGCCCCGCACCCTCCACACCTTCGCCGACGACGTCGACGAACTCCTCGCCGACGAGGGGCTCACCGTCGGCGCGCACGACATCGTCGCCCCCGCCCCCGGCGAGGCCCTCACCAGCGGCGACGAGATCGTCGTCCGGTACGGCCGCCCCGTCGCCCTCACCCTCGACGGCCACCACCGCCAGGTGTGGACCACCGCGCGGACCGTCGAGGCGGCCCTGCGCCAGCTCGGCGTCCGCGCCGAGGGCGCCCACCTCTCCGTCTCGCGGTCGGCCGCCATCTCCCGGCACGGCCTCGCCCTCGACGTCCGCACCGAGCGGGCCGTCACCTTCCTCGCCGACGGCCGCGAGCGGACCGTCCGCACCAACGCGGCGACCGTCCACGAGGCCCTCGCCGAGGCCGGGATCACCCTCTCCGGCGAGGACACCACCTCCGTGCCCGCCGACGCCTTCCCGCGCGACGGCCAGACGATCACCGTGCTCCGCATCACCGGCTCCCGCCAGATCCGCGACGAGGCCGTCCCGTACGCCGTCGAGCGCGTCCGCGACCCCGCGCTCTTCGCCGGCACCGAGGTCGTCGAACGGCAGGGCGTCCAGGGCGTCCGCCGCGTCACGTACAGCGTGCGGACCGTCAACGGCGTCCGCGAACGGCCCCGCAGGACCGGCGAGGAGATCGTCCGCGCCCCCGTCAACCGCACCGTCCGCGTCGGCACCCGCCCCCTGCCCACCTCCGTCGCCGGAGCCGACGGCCTCGACTGGGGCGCGCTGGCCGCCTGCGAGTCCGGCGGCCGCCCGGACGCCGTCGACCCCTCCGGCACCTACGGCGGCCTCTACCAGTTCGACCCCGGCACCTGGCGCTCCCTCGGCGGCACCGGAGTCGCCCAGGACGCGCCCGCCGCCGAGCAGACCTACCGGGCGAAGAAGCTCTACGTGCAGCGGGGGGCGAGTCCCTGGCCCCACTGCGGCCGTAGGCTGTACCGGTGAGCACCACCACCGGCCCCGAAAGCCCCGACGCCCTCCTCGGCCCCGCCGACATCCGTGAGCTGGCCGCCGCCCTCGGCGTGCGCCCCACGAAGCAGAAGGGCCAGAACTTCGTCATCGACGCCAACACGGTCCGGCGCATCGTCCGCACGGCCGAGGTGCGCCCCGACGACGTGGTCGTGGAGGTGGGGCCCGGACTCGGCTCCCTCACCCTGGCCCTCCTGGAGGTCGCCGACCGGGTGACCGCCGTCGAGATCGACGACGTCCTCGCCGCGGCCCTGCCCGCCACCATCGCGGCCCGCCTCCCGGAGAAGAAGGACCGCTTCGCGCTCGTGCACTCCGACGCGATGCACGTCCAGGAGCTGCCGGGCCCGCCGCCCACCGCGCT
Organism: Streptomyces sp. NPDC003327; assembly: GCF_053589515.1. Classification (NCBI taxonomy): domain Bacteria; kingdom Bacillati; phylum Actinomycetota; class Actinomycetes; order Kitasatosporales; family Streptomycetaceae; genus Streptomyces; species Streptomyces sp. NPDC003327. The sequence continues at coordinate 55,333 of NZ_JBSFSA010000028.1, forward strand.
CGTCGCCAACCTGCCGTACAACGTCGCCGTGCCCGTGCTGCTGCACATGCTGGACCGCTTCCCGACCATCGAGCGGACCCTCGTCATGGTCCAGGCCGAGGTCGCCGACCGGCTCGCCGCGAAGCCCGGCAACAAGGTGTACGGCGTGCCGTCGGTGAAGGCGAACTGGTACGCGGAGGTCAAGCGGGCCGGTTCCATCGGCCGCAACGTCTTCTGGCCGGCCCCCAACGTCGACTCGGGCCTCGTCTCCCTGGTCCGCCGCGGCGAGCCGCTCGCCACCACCGCCGCCAAGGAGGACGTGTTCGCGGTCGTCGACGCGGCCTTCGCCCAGCGCCGCAAGACCCTGCGGGCCGCCCTCGCCGGCTGGGCGGGCTCGCCCGCGGCGGCGGAGGAGGCGCTCGTACGGGCCGGCATCTCGCCGCAGGCCCGCGGCGAGGCGCTGACCGTCGAGGAGTTCGCCCGGATCGCGGAGGCGAAGGCGTGACGGCCCCCGCCGGCGGTGTCACGGTCCGCGTCCCCGCCAAGGTCAACGTCCAGCTCGCCGTCGGCGCGGCCCGCCCCGACGGCTTCCACGACCTCGCCAACGTCTTCCTCGCCGTCTCCCTGTACGACGAGGTCACCGCCACCCGCGCGGAGACGCTGACCGTCACCTGCGAGGGACCCGACGCCGACAAGGTGCCGCTCGACCGCACCAACCTCGCCGCGCGGGCCGCCGAGGTCCTCGCCGCCCGGCACGGCATCGCGCCGGACGTCCACCTCCACATCGCCAAGGACATCCCCGTCGCCGGCGGCATGGCCGGCGGCAGTGCGGACGGGGCGGGCGCGCTCCTCGCCTGCGACGCGCTCTGGGGCCTGCACACCCCGCGCGAGGAACTCCTGGAGATCTGCGCCGAGCTGGGCTCCGACGTGCCGTTCAGCCTCGTCGGCGGGGCCGCGCTCGGGACCGGGCGCGGCGAGAGGCTGACCGCGCTGCCCGTCGGCGGCACCTTCCACTGGGTGTTCGCCGTCGCGGACGGCGGGCTCTCCACCCCGACGGTCTTCGGGGAGTTCGACCGGCTCACCGAGGGCACGGACGTGCCGGAGCCGGCCGCGTCCCCGGCCCTCCTGGAGGCCCTGCGCACCGGCGACACCACCGCCCTCGCGGGCGCCCTCGCCAACGACCTCCAGGCGGCGGCGCTCTCCCTGCGGCCGTCGCTGGCCGCGACGCTGGCGGCCGGGACGGAGGCGGGGGCGCTGGGGGCGCTGGTGTCGGGGTCGGGGCCGACGACGGCGTTCCTGGTGAAGGACGCGGAGGCTGCGCGGGCGGTGGCCGCCGCGCTCCTGTCCTCCGGCACCTGCCGCACGGCCCGCCCGACGACGTCCCCGTCCCCGGGCGCGACGATCCTGACGCCCTAACGCCGCGCACCCCCATCGCGGGTTGCGCTCGCCCCCGGTGCGGGCTGCGCCCTGGGCCCCCGTGCGGGCCGCGCCCTGGGACCCCCGTTGTGGGCATGCGTTCCGCCGGGGCGGGACGGGTGGGCACACGGGGGTGGGCACCGTCGCACCGGGCAGGGGGCCGTACTCACTCAACAGGTGAGTATGCGCGCTCTGTTGGCGGACGCGCGGGCGCGGGAGCGTGGGCGCATGGGACTCAGCGTTCGGGAACTCGCCGCCGCCACACCGGCCACCCGCGACCGGTACGTCGATCTGCTCCGGGTCGCCTCGCTCGCCGTCGTGGTGCTCGGGCACTGGCTGATGGCGGCGGTCGGCGCCGACGGGCAGGTCGGGAACCTGCTCGCCGTCGTGCCGGCGCTCCAGCCCGCCACCTGGGCGCTCCAGGTCATGCCGGTCTTCTTCTTCGTGGGCGGCTTCTCGCACGCCCTCGCGCACCGCTCGCGGCCGGCGTACGCCGTCTTCCTGCGGGCCCGGCTGCGGCGCCTGCTGCGGCCGACGATGGTCTTCGTCGCGGTGTGGGGCGCCGTCGCGCTCGTCGTCCAGCTGGCGGGGGCGGACGGCGGTCTGGCCGGGGTCGCGCTGCGGCTCGTCACCCAGCCGCTCTGGTTCATCGGGATCTACCTGGCGATGGTCGCCTTCACCCCGCCGTTGCTACGGCTCCACGAGCGGTACGGCTGGGGCGCGTTCGCCGGGCTCGTCGGCGCGGCCGTCCTCGTCGACGTCCTGCGGTTCGCGGCGGACGTCCCCTTCGTCGCCTTCCTCAACTTCGCCTTCGTCTGGCTCGCGGTCCACCAGCTCGGCTTCCTGCGCGCCGACGGCATGATCCGCCGCCCGGCCCTGCTCGCCGGCGCGGGCCTCCTCGGCGCGGCCGCGCTCGTCGCCCTCGGGCCGTACCCGCTGTCGATGGTGGGGATGCCGGGCGAGAAGGTCTCCAACATGGCTCCACCGACGCTGGCCCTGCTCTGCCACGGCCTGTGGCTCGTCGGGGCGGTCGAGCTGCTGAAGGGGCCCGGGGGCCGTCTGGTGGCCCGCGCCGGGGTGTGGCGGGCGGTGGTCGCCGCCAACGGGATCGCGATGACCGCGTTCCTCTGGCACCTGACGGCGATGCTCGCGGTGTACGGGGCGATGCTCGGGCTCGGCCGCGCGCTGCCGGCTCCGGCCTCGGGCGCCTGGTGGGCGCAGCTCCCGCTGCGCGTGGCCGCGGCCGCCGCGCTGACGGCGCTGCTCGTGGCCGTCTTCCGCCGCTTCGAGGCTCCGGGCGCGATACGCCGGGAGGGGGGATCGGGACCGCTGGCCGCCCTGGGCATCGCGCTCGCGCTCTTCGGCGTCCTCGGCCTGTCGATGACGGGCTTCGGCGGGCTCCTGGAGGGCCACGCCGCGACGCTGGTCGCCGTCCCGGTGACGGCCCCGGTGGCGGTGGGGCTGGCTCTGGCGGGGTGGCTGCTGGTGGACCGGCCCGCGGACCGGCCTACATCTCGTCGATCGCGGTGAGGTCGATGTCGATGGAGAAGGGGACGGCGAGCTTCAGCCGGTTGTGGAAACGGCGCTGCGGACTCACGAGAACCAGGCTCCCGTCGATCAACTCGGTGTGCGGCGGGAGGCCGGGCAGGGTGTCCAGGTCGTCCACCGTCCAGCCCTCGCGAGGCGGCACCGGCCATGCGGTCGCCGACCTCTTCGCGGTCGGCCTGGTCGTCTGCTCGGCGGTCGTGGCTCCTCCCATGTGCGGGATTCTTCGGCCCGCTGTCCACGGCAGCGGCAGAAAGTCGATCACGTCATCACAAAGAGTGACCGGCCACCTCACGGTCTACCCTGGACGTCGATCGATCACCCCGTCAGGAGTCAACGTGGCCGTCAACCTCGTCAATGTCGAGAACGTCAGCAAGGTGTACGGCACCCGTGCCCTGCTCGACGGGGTCTCGCTCGGCGTCTCCGAGGGGGACCGCATCGGTGTCGTCGGCCGCAACGGCGACGGCAAGACCACCCTCGTCCGGATGCTGGCCAAGCTGGAGGACGCCGACACCGGGCGCGTCACGCACAGTGGCGGGCTGCGGCTCGGGGTGCTCACGCAGCACGACTCGCTCGACCCGGAGGCGACCATCCGGCACGAGGTGATCGGCGTGATGGCCGACCACGAGTGGGCCGGCAGCGCCAAGATCCGCGACGTGCTCACCGGGCTCTTCGGCGGGCTGGACCTGCCCGGGTTCGAGAAGGGGCTCGACACGGTCATCGGGCCGCTCTCCGGCGGCGAGCGGCGGCGCATCGCGCTCGCCAAGCTGCTCATCGAGGACCAGGACCTGATCGTCCTCGACGAGCCCACCAACCACCTCGACGTCGAGGGCATCGCCTGGCTCGCCCGGCACCTCCAGACCCGCCGCTCGGCGCTCGTCTGCGTCACCCACGACCGCTGGTTCCTCGACCAGGTCTGCACCCGCATGTGGGACGTGCAGCGCGGTGCCGTCTTCGAGTACGAGGGCGGCTACTCCGACTACGTGTTCGCGCGGGCCGAGCGGGAGCGGATCGCCGCGACGGAGGAGGTCAAGCGGCAGAACCTGGTCCGCAAGGAGCTGGCCTGGCTGCGGCGCGGCGCCCCGGCCCGTACGTCCAAGCCCCGCTTCCGCGTCGAGGCGGCCAACGCGCTCATCGAGGACGTGCCGCCGCCGCGCGACACGAGCGAGCTGATGAAGTTCGCCAACGCCCGGCTCGGCAAGACGGTCTTCGACCTGGAGGACGTGACCGTCACCGCCGGACCCAAGACGCTCCTGGAGCACCTCACCTGGCAGCTGGGCCCCGGTGACCGCGTCGGCCTCGTCGGCGTCAACGGCGCGGGCAAGACCTCACTCCTCCGGGCGCTCGCGGAGGCGGCCGTCTCGCAGGGCGAGAAGCAGCCGCCGCGCGGCCGGATCGTCGTCGGCAAGACCGTCCGGCTCGCCTACCTGTCGCAGGACGTCACCGAACTCCCGGGCACCCTCCGGGTCCTGGAAGCCGTGCAGCAGATCCGCGACCGCGTCGACCTCGGCAAGGGACGGGAGATGACGGCCGGGCAGCTGTGCGAGCAGTTCGGCTTCGGCAAGGAGAAGCAGTGGACGCCGGTCGGCGACCTCTCCGGCGGTGAGCGCCGCAGGCTCCAGCTGCTGCGGCTCCTGATGGACGAGCCCAACGTCCTCTTCCTCGACGAGCCCACCAACGACCTGGACATCGAGACGCTGACCCAGCTGGAGGACCTCCTCGACGGCTGGCCGGGGTCGATGGTCGTCATCTCCCACGACCGGTTCTTCCTGGAGCGGACCACGGACCGCACGTTCGCGCTCCTCGGCGACCGGGCGCTGCGGATGCTGCCGCGCGGCATCGACGAGTACCTGGAGCGACGGCAGAGGATGATCGAGGCCGCGGCTCCTGCCCCGGCCGCTGCGGCGCCCGCGCAGCAGAAGCCGGGCGTGTCCGCCGCCGACGCCCGCGCCGCCAAGAAGGAGCTGCAGAAGGTCGAGCGGCAGCTCGACAAGGTCTCCGAGAAGGAGGCGAAGCTGCACGCGCTGATCGCCGAGAACGCCACCGATTTCGAGAAGGTGGCGAAGCTCGACGCGGAGCTCCGGGAACTCGCGGGTGAACGCGAGGAACTGGAGATGCGCTGGCTCGAACTCGCCGAGGACGCATAACGAGGGCATCACGGGCCGGTCCTCCCTTGGGTACAAGGGGCGGACCGGTCACTTTTGCGCCATTGCGTGAGTGGTAGAAAGACAACCCGCTCACGTCTAGGGGGAAACGCTGATGACCCAGCCGCCCAGCAACCAGCCGCCGGGGGGCTTCGGAGCTCCCCAGGACCCGAACCAGGGCACCCCGGCCCCGGGTGTTCCGCCCGTCCCGCCGCCCATGCCGGGCCAGCCGCCGCAGATGCCGCCGGTCCCGCCGCAGCAGCCCCAGCAGCCGGGGCCGTACGGCTACCCGCAGCAGGCCCCCGGCCCGTACGGGCAGCCCCAGCAGCCCGGCCCGTACGGCTACCCGCAGCAGGGCCAGCCGCAGCCCGGCCCCTACGGCGGCTACCCGACGCAGCCCGCGTACCCGGGCGCGCCCACCCCGCCGCCCCCGCCCGGCGGTGGCGGCCCCTTCAAGGGCCGGACCGGGCTCGTCGCGGCGATCGCCGCCGGCGCCGTCCTCGTCGCCGCGGTGACCACCTGGGCCGTCGTCGGCGGGGACGACGAGAAGGACCCGGTCGCCCAGCCGCCGACCGCCACCGGTCCGGCCACCCCGACGCCGAAGCCGACCGAGTCGGTCGACCAGGGCGACGGCAGCGGCGACGGCGACGCCGGCAACGGCGAGGAGGACCTCAACGCCGGCCGCAAGCCCGGCGAGGCGAAGGTCAACTGGCTGGTCAAGAACGACGTCGACCTGCCCCGCAACGGCGCCGACGCCTACGGCCCCTGGATCGTCGGCGACACCGTCGTCAAGGCGATGTACAAGGGCGTCGACGGCTACAACCTCAGCGACGGCAAGCTCAAGTGGCACGTCGACCTGCCGTTCGAGCTGTGCGCCACGCCCGCCGAGCCGTCCGCGAACGGCGTCATGGTCTTCGCCCACGAGGAGAGCGCCGACGACGGCGCCAAGTGCACCGGGCTCCAGCAGATCGACCTGAAGACCGGCAAGGCGGGCTGGAAGGGCGTCATCCCGAAGGGCAAGGGCCTCTTCTCCTTCTCCGACAACACCCTCGCCATCAGCGGCAACACCCTCACCGCGGCCGGCTCCAGCACCGCCTTCGGCTTCTCCCTCGCCACCGGGAAGCAGATCTTCTCCGGCCCCGCGAGCGGCTGCAAGCCCTTCGCGTACGCGGGCGGGAGCAAGCTGATCGGCGCCTACGACTGCCCCTCGGGCGACGTGGAGAAGAAGGTCCAGGCCGTCAGCGAGGTCGACCCGAACACCGGCAAGGCCAAGTGGAGCTTCAAGCTGGAGCCCAACTGGGAGGTCGACAAGGTGTACTCGGTGGACCCGCTGGTGGTCTCCGCGACCCAGCGCGAGCAGAAGAAGTGGACCGTCTTCGCGCTCAACGCCAACGGCACGCTGCGCTCCCAGATCCAGGGCGGCAACGACAAGTTCGCCCCCCGCTGCGGCGGCGGTCTGATCATCTTCGGCAAGAACCTCCAGGGCTGCACGGGCGTCGCCGCCGACGCCCACACCTTCTACATGGCGACCGAGACCGACTACGGCAAGCCCAACGAGGTCGTCGCCTTCGACCTGCGGACCGGCAAGGCCAAGTGGCGCTCCAAGGCCCCCGGCGAGCAGAGCATGACGCCGCTGCGCATGGAGGGCTCCCAGGTGCTCGTGTACGTGGAGCCGGCGTTCGACGCGGGCGGCGCCGTCGCGACGCTCGCCCCGACCGGCGGCGCGCCGAAGATCCTGCAGCAGCACCCCGCCTCGACGTCCTCCATCGAAAGCAACTTCTACGACGGCGGCTACGCCTACGGCAGCGGCACCTTCGTGGTCGCCAGCGGCCGCGTCTCCGCGGCGAACGACGAGGAAGAGAAGCAGGTCAAGACGATGATGGCGTTCAGCAAGTGAGGTACTCGGACCGATGACCCAGCCACCCCCTCCGCCGAGCCAGCCGCCGAACCAGCCGCCGAGCCAGCCGCCGAGCCAGCCGCCGGGCCAGCCGAACCCGCCGCAGGGCGGCTTCGGCGCCCCGACGCCCCCCCAGCAGCAGCCGGAGCCCGGTTACGGCTACCCGCAGCACGCGCCCGCGCCGGAGCCCGGTTACGGCTACCCCCAGCAGGCGCCGCCGCCGGACCCCCACTACGGCTACCCGCAGCAGCCCCCGCAGGCCCCGCAGCAGCCGTACGGCTACCCGGCCGCGCCCCCGCAGCACCAGCAGCCGGTCCCGCCGCCGTACGGCTACCCCACCCAGCCCCAGCAGGGGTACGGCTACCAGCAGCCGCCCGTCCCGGCGCCCGCCCCCGCGCCCGGCGGCCGGAAGCTGTCCGCACAGCTCCAGATCGTCATCGCGGCCGCCGTGGCCGTCGTCCTGATCGTCGGCGGCGGCATCTGGTACGCCAACTCCGGGAGCGGCGACGACAAGGGCCCGGACGCCAAGGGCACCACCGGCTCCACGCAGGGCTCCGGCGGCAACGGCGGCGGCTCCCAGGGCCTCGGCGGCGGCGGCAAGGAGAAGGCCCCGGCGAACGTCCAGTCCAAGGTCGGCTTCCAGATCGCCGAGCCGAAGGTCCCGGACCTCACGGACGTCGCCGGTTCCTGGATCACCGACACGGCGTACGTGAAGACGGGCGTCAACTCGATCGTCGGCTACGACCTCGACAAGGGCACGCCCCTGTGGACCCTGCCGCTGACCGGTCAGGTCTGCGGCGCCTCGCGCCACATGACGGCCGACTACAAGGTGCCGATCCTCTTCGAGGCCACCAAGCGGGTCCCGCCGCGCTACTACCAGAACTGCACCCAGGTCGGCATGGTCGACCTGAAGACCGGCAAGCTGCTCTGGTCGTCCTCCGTCACCGGCGGCACCGCCGGTGACGAGAAGGCGCGGTTCAGCGAGGTCACGCTGCACGGCCAGACCGTGGCCGCGGGCGGCTCCGACGGCGGCGCCGCCTTCGACGCCGCCAACGGCAACCCGCGCTGGAAGCCGCAGGCCAACGAGGAGGAGTGCTACGACCTCGGCTACGGCGGCGGCGCCGGACTCGTCGCCGTCCGCAAGTGCGGCAACTACCCGTCCCAGTCGGTGGTGATCCAGGGCCTCAACCCCACCTCGGGCGCGCCGCTCTGGCAGTACAAGATGCCGACCGGCGTGAAGTGGGCGTCGATCGTCTCCACCAAGCCGCTGGTCGTCGCCGCCGACGTCGGCGACAGCGCCGGTGACGGCAGCGGCATCTCGGACTTCTTCTCCATCGACGAGAAGACCGGGAAGCTGAAGGCGAAGATCACGGCGGACGCCGACCGGTACGCGGCCCGCTGCCGCTCCACCGAGGTCGAGTCCTGCTCGCAGGCGCTCGTCGGCAACGGCCGGCTGTACGTGCCGACCGAGGAACACGAGGGCAGCAGCGGCGAGTTCGGCGACGAGACCAACGAGATCGTCGCCTTCGACCTGGCCACCGGCCGGATCGTCCCCGAGAAGGCCGACGCGGGCGACTCGTACACGCTGATCCCGCTCCGCATGGACGGCGGCAACATCATCGCCTACAAGGCCCCGCCGTACGACAAGGGCGGCCGGATCGTCTCCGTCGACGGCGGCACCATGAAGGAGACGCTGCTGATGGAGAACCCCTCGGACGACGCGTCCAGGGACGCCGAGACGAGCTTCAGCGTCAACGGCGGTGAGTTCCTCTACGGCGACGGCCGGTTCTTCATCTCGCAGACGTACGTGAGCAAGGCCCGGGTGTCCGACTCCCCGTCGGCGAAGAAGTTCCTGGTCGTCTCCTACAGCACCAAGGGCTGACGCCCGCGCCGCAGCCGCGCACGAGGGCCCCTCCGGTTCGTCCGGAGGGGCCCTCGCGCGGTTGGGCGCCCGGTCGGCGGGGGAGCGTGTAGCTTGCCGGGTCAGGCGTGCCGGGGAGCGGCGGGCCCGGAGGATGGGGGAAGACCGGATGGGCGTGCGCCTCGTCGTGGTGGACGATCACCGCCTGCTCGCGGAGGCGCTCGCCTCGGCGCTGAAGCTGCGCGGGCACCGGGTGCTCGCGGCCGCGGCGCCGGTGGCGGGCGCCGCGGAGCTGGTGGTGGGCCGGGCGCCGGAGGTGTGCCTGCTGGGGACGGCGGCGCCGGCCGAACCGGGCGCCTTCGACCCGGTCGTACGGATCAAGCGGGAACGGCCGCAGGTGGCCGTGGTGGTGCTGGGGCCGGTGCCGTCGCCGCTGGGGATCGCGGCGGCGTTCGCGGCCGGCGCCTCCGGGTACGTGCGGCACGACGAGCGCATCGAGGGCGTCGAGCGGGCCCTGATGAAGGCGCGGGCGGGGGAGGCGGCGGTGGCGCCGCAGCTGCTCCAGGGTGCCTTCGCGGAGCTGCTGAACCCGTCGGTGCGGCAGGACGACGAGGGGCAGCGGCTGCTGCGGCTGCTGACGCAGCGGGAGGTGGAGGTCCTCGTCCGGGTCGCGGAGGGGGAGGACACCCGGCTGATCGCGGCGGGGATGGGCATCGCGCCGAGCACGGCCAGGACGCACGTGCAGCGGGTCCTGATGAAGCTGGGCGTCGGTTCGCGGCTGGAGGCGGCGGCGCTCGCGGCGCGGACGGGGTTGCTCGACCGGGTGGTGCCGGGGCAGCGGGCGGTGCAGGGGCGGCGCGGGGCGCTGCCGTAGCGCTTCGTGGCGCCTCCGGAGCGCTCCCGCGGCGGGCGCCGGGGCCCCGGTGGGACCTCCCTGGGAATGATCGCTTCCGGCTCCGTGCGGCGGGGCCGGGCTCCGCCGTTGACGAGGGTGTTTGAATGTGATTCCTTGTGGGTGGTTCTGTTTGATCCTGCCGGAGGGCGCCCCCGTGAAGAAGACCGTCACCACGCTCGCCGACGGGCGCGAGTTGATCTACTACGACTCCCGCGACGACGTCGTCCGCACCGCCGTCGACCCGCGCCCCCTCGCGCCCGTCGTCTCCCGCTCCGAGATCCGCGTCGACGAGCTCACCGGCGACGCCGTCGCCATCGCCTCCCACCGGCAGGCCCGCACCTACCACCCGCCGGCCGACCTCTGCCCCCTCTGCCCCTCCACCGGCGGCCGCGAGAGCGAGATCCCCGAGGAGAGCTACGAGGTCGCGGTCTTCGAGAACCGCTTCCCCTCCCTCTCCGGGGGCGTCGGCCGCTGCGAGGTCGTCTGCTTCACCGACGACCACACCGCCTCCTTCGCCGACCTCGACGAGGAGCGCGCCCGGCTCGTCCTCGACGCCTGGACCGACCGCACCGCCGAACTCTCCGCCCTCCCCGGCGTCGAGCAGGTCTACTGCTTCGAGAACCGGGGCCGCGAGATCGGCGTCACGCTGCCCCACGCCCACGGCCAGATCTACGCCTTCCCGTACGTCACGCCCCGCACCGCCCAGACCCGGCGCAGGATCGACGAGCACCGGCGGGCGACCGGCCGGAACCTCTTCGACGACGTCGTCGCCCGCGAGCGCGCCGACGGCGAGCGGGTGGTCCTGGAGACGGACCACTGGATCGCCTTCGTGCCGTACGCCGCCCACTGGCCGTACGAGGTCCACCTCCACCCCAAGCGGCGCGTCCCCGACCTGCTCGGCCTCGACGAGGACGAGCGCACAGAGTGCGCACAGGTCCTCCTGGAACTCTTGAGGCGCTTCGACCGGATCTTCGGTCCCGACGAGCCGCCGACGCCCTACATCGCCGCCTGGCACCAGGCGCCGTTCACGGACGCGAGGCGCGAGGACTTCGGGCTCCACCTGGAGCTCTTCACCGTCCGACGGGCGTCCGGCAAGCTGAAGTTCCTCGCGGGCACCGAGTCCGGCATGGGCGCGTTCATGAACGACGTACGGCCGGAGGACGCGGCCCGACGACTCCGAGAGGTGGCGAGCAACACGTGAGCACGGACGTGAAGAAGTACCTGGTGACGGGCGGCGCGGGATACGTGGGCAGCGTCGTCGCCGCCCACCTCCTGGAGCGCGGCCACCGCGTCACCGTCCTCGACGACCTCTCCACCGGCTTCGCCGAGGCCGTCCCGCCGGGCGCCGAGTTCGTCCGGGGCCGCGTCCAGGACGCCGCCCGGTGGCTGGACGGCTCCTTCGACGGCGTGCTGCACTTCGCCGCCTTCTCCCAGGTCGGCGAGTCCGTCGCCAAGCCGGAGAAGTACTGGGAGAACAACGTCGGCGGCACCATGGCCCTGCTCGCCGCCATGCGCGCCGCCGGGGTCCGCCGCCTGGTCTTCTCCTCCACGGCCGCCACCTACGGCGAGCCGGAGACGGTGCCGATCACCGAGTCCGCGCCGACCGCGCCCACCAGCCCGTACGGCGCGAGCAAGCTCGCCGTCGACCACATGATCGGCGGCGAGTGCGCGGCGCACGGCCTGGCCGCCGTCAGCCTGCGCTACTTCAACGTCGCCGGGGCGTACGGGGAGACCGGCGAGCGGCACGAGCCCGAGTCGCACCTGATCCCGCTGGTCCTCCAGGTCGCCCAGGGCCGCCGCGAGGCGATCTCCGTCTACGGCGAGGACTACCCCACGCCCGACGGCACCTGCGTCCGCGACTACATCCACGTCGCCGACCTCGCCGAGGCCCACCTCCTGGCCCTCGACGCCATGACGGCGAAGACCGTCCCCCCGGGCGAGCACCTCGTCTGCAACCTCGGCAACGGCAGCGGCTTCTCCGTCCGCGAGGTCGTGGAGACCGTACGGAAGGTCACCGGCCACCCGGTCCCCGAGATCGCCGCCGCGCGCCGCCCCGGCGACCCGGCCGTCCTGGTCGCCTCCGCCCGGACCGCCCACGAGCGGCTCGGCTGGCGGCCGGCCCGGCCCGACCTGGCTGACATCGTCGCCGACGCCTGGGCCTTCGCACGCCGCACCGAAGGGGAGGGACGCGCATGAGCGTCGCAGCCGGCTTCGAGGCCCTGTACGGGGCCGCGCCCGACGGGGTCTGGGCGGCCCCCGGGCGGGTCAACCTCATCGGCGAGTACACCGACTTCAACGACGGCTTCGTGCTGCCGCTCGCCCTGCCGCACACCACCGTCGCGGCCGTCGCCCGCCGCGACGACGGCGTCCTGCGCCTGCACTCTGCCGACGTCGACGGCGGGGTCGTCCAGCTGGACGTGGCCGCCCTCGAGCCGCTCTCGGGCGGTGGCTGGGCCGCCTACCCGGCGGGCGTGGTGTGGGCGCTGCGGGAGGCCGGGCACCCGGTGACGGGCGCCGACGTGCATGTCTCCTCGACCGTGCCGACCGGCGCGGGCCTGTCGTCCTCCGCCGCCCTGGAAGTCGTCACCGCCCTCGCCCTGAACGACCTGTTCGGCCTGGGGCTCACCCGGCCCGAACTCGCCCTCGTCGCGCAGCGCGCCGAGAACGCCTTCGTCGGCGTGCCCTGCGGGGTCATGGACCAGATGGCGTCCGCCTGCGCGCGGGAGGGCCACGCGCTCCACCTGGACACCCGGGACCTGTCGTCCCGCCAGGTGCCCTTCGACCTGGCCCGCGAGGGGCTGACGCTGCTCGTCGTCGACACCCGCGTGAAGCACGCGCTCGGGGACGGCGCGTACGCGGAGCGGCGCGCCGGTTGCGAAGCGGGTGCGCGGGCGCTCGGCGTGCGCACCCTGCGCGAGGTGAGCGCCGCACATCTGCCGGAAGCGCTCGGACGTCTGAGCGACGAGACGATTCTGCGGTACGTGCGGCACGTGGTTTCGGACAACGAGCGGGTGGCCCGGGCGATCGCCCTCCTCGACGCCGGCGAGACCCGGGCGGTCGGCCCCGTGCTGACCGAAGGCCACGCCTCGCTCCGGGACGACCTGCGGGTCTCCTGCCCGGAGCTGGACCTCGTCGTCGAGACGGCGAACGCGGCCGGGGCGCTCGGCGCCCGGATGACGGGCGGCGGCTTCGGCGGCTCGGCGGTCGTCCTCGTCGACACGGACCGGGCAGAAGCGGTCGCGGCCGCCGTCGGCAAGGCCTTCGCCGACGCCGGGTACACGGCGCCGGGAGTGTTCCCGGCCGTCCCCTCGGCGGGCGCCCGCCGCCTCTGAGTCCGGCAGGACCGCACGACTTCGGACAGTTCCGCCAATCGGCCCCCACCGGGGCGCCCCGCCCCTACTCTGTGGGCAGCACCGGTGGGGGCCGGTGCTGTTCAGGGGTCGAGACCGTCGGGTACGGCGCCGGGAGCGGGGTATGCAGTCAGGGCACGGCGGCGGCCGTGCGCCCGACGGACCCGTCCCCCGGCGCCGTACCCGCGCCGGTCCGTTCCTCGTCGCATGGGGGTCTTTGTGGCACGTATCCGCGTCCTGGTGGTGGACGATCACCGCATCTTCGCCGAGTCGCTCGCGGCGGCCCTCGCCGCCGAGCCCGACGTCGACGTGGCCGCCGCCGGCAGCGGTCCCGCGGCCCTGCGCTGCCTCGACCGGGGGGTCGCGGAGGGCCGCCGCTTCGACGTGCTGCTCGTCGACGCCGACCTCGGCGCGGTGCCCGCGGGCGCGGGCGCCCCGGCGGCCGGTCCGGCGGCGCGGGCGGTGCCGGACGAGGGCGAGGGCGCGGTCGACGGGATCACGCTCGTCGCGGGGGTGCGGCGGGTCCAGCCCGCTGTCCGCACGGTCGTCCTCGCCGAGAAGGACGACGCGCGGCGGGCGGCGCTGGCGCTCCAGGCGGGGGCGTCGGGCTGGGTGGCGAAGGACTGCTCGCTCCAGCGGCTCCTGGCGGTCGTCAGGGGCGTGCTGCGGGACGAGACGCACCTGCCGCCCGCGCTGCTCACGGGGGTGCTGCGGGAGCTGACGGAGGCCCGGCGGCACCGGACGGAGGGCGAGCGGCTGGTGGAGTCGCTGACCCCGCGCGAGCGGGAGGTGCTGCGGTGCATGGTCGCGGGCCTGGGGCGCAAGGCGGTGGCCGAGCGGCTCTTCCTGTCGCCGCACACCGTCCGTACGCACATGCAGAACGTGCTGGGGAAGCTGGGCGTGCACTCCACGCTGGCGGCGGTGGCGCTGGCGCGGCGGGCGGGGGTGGGCCCGGCCCCGCTGGACCGGGTGCCGCTGCCCCGGGATGTGCCGCTATCCCGGGACGTTGTCGAACGGGGCGGTCAGCCGGCGTAGCAGGGTCGCCAGCTCGGCGCGCTGGGTGCGGGAGAGCTGGGCGAGGATGGCGCGCTCCTGGGCGAGGAGCCCGGCGAGGGCCTCGTCGGCGCGGTCGCGGCCCTCGGGGGTGAGCCGGACGAGGACGCCGCGCCGGTCGCTGGGGTCGGGGAGCCGCTCGACGAGGCCCTTCTTGGTGAGCCGGTCGATGCGGTTGGTCATGGTGCCCGAGGTGACCAGGGTCTGGGTGAGGAGCTGGCCGGGGGAGAGCTGGTACGGGGCTCCGGCGCGGCGCAGCGAGGTGAGGACGTCGAACTCCCAGGGCTCCAGCTGGTGCTCGGAGAAGGCGAGCCGACGGGCGCGGTCGAGGTGGCGGGCGAGCCGTGAGACGCGGCTGAGCACCTCGAGCGGTTCCACGTCGAGGTCGGGGCGCTCGCGGCGCCATGCAGCGACCAGTCGGTCGACCTCGTCCTCCATGTGATCAGTGTAGAGGGTCTGTTGACATAAAGTCTCTTGAGTTTGAGTCTCTTGACCTCAAGTATCTTGACATCAAGAAATATTCTGCTGGACCATGGGGAAGGCACCGGGCCGGAACTCCGTTCCGCTTCGGCAACTCGTTCCAGCAAGGGGCTTCGAACATGCATTCCGTGGAATCCTCCGCCGCACCAACCTGGGATCCGCAGCAGTACCTCCGCCACTCCAGCCACCGCACCCGCCCGTTCCTCGACCTCCTCGCCCGAATACCCCGCCTCCCCCACCAGGACCGGCCCGCCCGCATCGCCGACCTCGGCTGCGGCCCCGGCAACGTCACCGCCCTCCTCGCCGACCGCTGGCCCGACGCCCACATCACGGGCTTCGACCTCTCGCCCGACATGCTGGAACGGGCCGAGAAGGACTGGGCCGGCACCACCCGCGGCGGCGGCTGGCTCGACTTCCGGCGGGCCGACGCCGCCCACTGGACCCCCGACGAGCCCTACGACCTCATCGTCTCCAACGCGGCACTCCAGTGGGTCCCCAACCACCCGGAGTCCTTCCCCGCCTGGATCGACGGCCTGCGCCCCGGCGGCGTCCTCGCCTTCCAGGTCCCCGGCAACTTCACCGCCCCCAGCCACGCGCTCCTCGGCGAACTCTGCGAGACCCCCGAGTGGCGGGCCCGCCTCGGCGACCACGGCCGCCGCTTCGTCCACATCCTCGACACCGCCGAGTACCTGACCCGCCTCACCGACCTCGGCTGCGAGACCGACACCTGGGAAACCCGCTACTGCCAGCTCCTCCAGGGCGAGGACCCGGTCCTCGACTGGGTCATGGGCACCGCCCTGCGCCCCGTCCTCACGACCCTCGACGGCGACCAGGAGGCCGTGGACGCGTTCCTCGCCCAGTACCGCGCCCGCCTCCGCGAGGCCTATCCGCCGGGCCCGCACGGCACGGTGTTCCCCTTCCGCCGCATCTTCGCCGTCGCCCGCAAACGCCCCTGAACACCACGGCGCCCCGCACCGGAACCTTCCCGGTGCGGGGCGCCGTGCGGGGCGTGACGTCACGACATGACGTTGTAGATCCCGTAGCCGTAGCCGATCTTGGCCCGGGGGGCGAACTTGCCCGGAGAGGTGTTCAGGTAGCGGTAGAGGTCGCCGCCCGAGGTCACACCCAGCAGGTCGCTCTTGCCGTCGCCGTTCACGTCACCCGGGGCGATCATCTTCGGGTACGCCTGCCAGCCGCTGCCGACCTTCACCCGCGCCTTGAACGGCGTCGCGGCCACGCCCGTGCCCGCGTACAGGTACAGGTCACCGCCCGACGTGCGGGCCACCAGGTCCGCGCGCCCGTCGCCGGTGTAGTCGCCCGCGCCCAGGAGCCGGTCGTAGCCTCCCCAGCCGCTGCCGACCTTGACCCGGGTGGCCAGCGCCGTGCCCGCGCCGTTGCCGCGGTACAGGTACAGGACGCCGGACCGGTCACGGGCCAGCAGGTCGCCCTTGCCGTCGCCGCTCAGGTCGCCCGGACCGACGAGCGCGTTGTAGATGCCCCAGCCGGAACCGATGTAGTTGTTCTCGATGTACAGGCCGCCCTCGTAGATCTGGGCGAGATCGGAGGAGGCGTCCGGGTCCATCGACGACACGTGCGCGTAGGTGGCACCGGCGAAGTCCCCCGTCTCACTGATCTGCTCGCGGGCACCCAGCTTGCCGGTGGTGGTGTTGCCGTACCAGAACAGCGTGCCGGCCCTGTCCCGGGCGATCACGCCTTCCTTGCCGGTCTGCGGGATGTTGCCCGCGTTGCCGAACTGCGCCACGTTGGCCCAGCCGCCGATGTCGCTGGCCTGCCGCCGCGCCGTCAGCGTCGTGTTGCCGTTGGCGTCGTAGAACCACAGCGTCCCGGCGTTGTCACGGGCGATCAGCTCGCCGTCGCCGTCACCGTCGTTGTCGCCCGCGGTGATGATCGTGTTGTAGATGTGCCAGCCGGTGCCGATCTTGGCCCGCGTGGCGAACGGCGTCACCGTGCTGCCCGTGCCCGCGTAGAACCACAGCGTGCCCGCCGTGTCGCGGGCGACCAGGTCGGCCCGGCCGTCACCGTTGTTGTCGCCGATGCCGACGAGCTGGTCGTACATGTTCCAGCCGCCGCCGATCTGCTTGCGGCCGGCGAACGGCGAGGAGGTGTTGCCGGTGGCCGCGTAGAACCACAGCACACCGTTGGTGTCGCGGGCGACCACGTCGACCCGACCGTCACCGTTGACGTCACCGGGCGCGACGATCTTGTTGTAGATCTGCCAGCCGCCGCCGTGCCACTGCTCGTACGGCGAACCGGACACCGACGCGTCGGCGTACAGGGTCAGCGTGCCGTTCTCCGAGAGCACCAGCACCTCGGGCGCGCTCGCGCCACCCTGGTTGCCGATCGGGACGATGTCCTTGGCGACCTCGCTGCGGTACAGCTCGAAGCTGTCACCGGTCGTGGACGTGACCGTGTAGGTGTTGCGGTCGAGGCTGCGGTAGACGAAGTCGTCGATCCCGTCGCCGTCGAAGTCCGACAGCGGCAGGACCGAGCCCGCCGTGGCGGCGGCGGCGCCCGCGCGGGCGCCCTCCGCCGTGCCCTTCGTGATCGTCAGCTTCGGAAGCGAGGAGGCGGACCCCGTCGGCTTCTCGGCGACGGGGCGCGGCGCCGGCCCCTCGGCCGACGCGGGAGAGGCCAGCAGCATGCCGGCGGAGAGAGCGAGCGCGGTGCACGCGGAAACGCGGCGCGCACGCAGGGAGCGCGTGAAGAACAAGAGATCCCCCCCAGGGATCAGAGGCTCAAAGGAAGCAGCCGGGGGGCTCGCGCAGCGTCGGACGGCATCAGCGCGTGCGGACACGCGGAGACGACCTCGACCGACGACCGGAACACCCCCCCGGATGTTGAACACGAGTCTACTCACGCCCGCCCCGCACGCCAGGGCTTTACCCTGCGAAATCAGACCGTCCGGTTCGCTCGGACGGGCCGTCAGCTCTTCCGGTGCCCTATCAACCGCGGCTTCTGCTCCAGACCGTCCAGCCCGTGCCACGCCAGGTTCACCAGGTGCGCCGCCACCTCCGCCTTCTTCGGCTTGCGCACGTCCAGCCACCACTGGCCCGTCAGCGCCACGCTCCCCACCAGCGCCTGCGCGTACAGCGGAGCCAGCTTCGGATCGAAACCGCGGGCCTTGAACTCCAGGCCGAGGATGTCCTCCACCTGCGTGGCGATGTCACTGATCAGCGACGCGAACGTGCCCGTCGACTGCGCCACCGGCGAATCCCGTACGAGGATCCGGAAACCGTCCGTGTAGTTCTCGATGTAGTCCAGCAGCGCGAACGCCGCCTGCTCCAGCAGCTCCCGCGGATGCCCCGCCGTCAGCGCCCCCGTCACCCCGTCGAGCAGCTGCCGCATCTCCCGGTCGACCACGACCGCGTACAGCCCCTCCTTGCCGCCGAAGTGCTCGTACACCACCGGCTTCGACACCCCGGCCTTCGCCGCGATCTCCTCCACCGACGTGCCCTCGAAGCCCTTCTCCGCGAAGAGCGCGCGGCCGATGTCGAGGAGCTGCTCCCGGCGCTCCGCGCCCGTCATCCGCACCCGGCGGCCACGCCGGGCCTTCTGCTCGCCCGCACCGCCGGTACCGCTGTTCCTGCCCTCGATCGCCACGTCCTCCATCATGCCGCGTTCGCGGCGTCGTCCCGGCGTCGGGCGTCGATACGGTCCGCGGCCGGCCAGCGCACGTCCGTCGCCCAGCCCAGCTGCTCGAACCAGCGGATCAACCGGGCACTGGAGTCGACCTGCCCCCGCAGCACACCGTGCCGCGCCGACGTCGGGTCCGCGTGGTGCAGGTTGTGCCACGACTCGCCGCACGACAGCACCGCCAGCCACCACACGTTCCCCGACCGGTCCCGCGACTTGAACGGCCGCTTGCCCACCGCGTGACAGATCGAGTTGATCGACCACGTCACGTGGTGCAGCAGCGCCACCCGCACCAGCGAGCCCCAGAAGAACGCCGTGAACGCGCCCCACCACGACCAGGTCACCAGACCGCCCACCACCGGCGGGATCGCCAGCGACACGACCGTCCACAGCACGAACTGCCGCGAGATCCGCCGGATCGCCGGATCCTTGATCAGATCCGGGGCGTACTTGTGCTGAGGCGTCTGCTCCTCGTCGAACAGCCAGCCGATGTGCGCCCACCACAGGCCCCTCATCAGCGCCGGAACCGTCTCCCCGAACCGCCACGGCGAGTGCGGGTCACCCTCCGCGTCCGAGAACTTGTGGTGCTTGCGGTGATCCGCCACCCACCGCACCAGCGGGCCCTCCACCGCCAGCGACCCCATGATCGCCAGAGCGATCCGCAGCGGCCGCTTCGCCTTGAACGAACCGTGCGTGAAGTACCGGTGGAAACCGATCGTGATCCCGTGGCAGCCGATGTAGTACATCGCCGTCATCAGCCCCAGGTCCAGCCAGCTCACCCCCCAGCCCCACGCCAGCGGCACCGCCGCCAGCAGCGCCAGGAACGGCACCGTGATGAACAGCAGCAGGGTGACCTGCTCGACGGAACGCTTGCTGTCGCCGCCCAGCGTCGCGGACGGCAGGGCCTCGGCGCCCTCCGCGGCCGCGGAGGCCTCGGACGCCGAGGTCACCTCGGAAGAAACGGTCATGGGGGTCCCCTGAAGGGTGAGGGTGGGGGTGGGAGAGGAGCTGTGGCTACGCCTCCGTAACCTACGGCGTCGTAAGTATGGCAGTGCCTCGGCACGCGGCAAGAGGGCACAAGCGGGGGGCTGCCCGCTGTCCAGGGATTGGACACCTATCCTGTGAGCGTCGGACAGCGCGGTCCGCAAGCCTCCAGTACCCCTCCAGACGTGCTCAAACACTGCAAGGAGCCGCACCTGTGAGCAGTGCCGACCAGACCCCCACCGCCAGCACCGAGCTGCGCGCCGACATCCGCCGACTGGGCGACCTCCTCGGCGAGACCCTCGTCCGACAGGAGGGCCACGAGCTCCTCGACCTCGTCGAGCAGGTCCGCCGCCTCACCCGTGAGGACGGCGAGGCCGCGGCCGAGCTCCTCCGCGGCGTCGAGCTGGAGACCGCCGCCAAGCTCGTCCGCGCCTTCTCCACCTACTTCCACCTCGCCAACGTCACCGAGCAGGTCCACCGCGGCCGCGAACTGCGCGAGAAGCGCGCCGCCGAGGGCGGCCTCCTCGCCCGCACCGCCGACATGCTCAAGGACGGCGACCCCGCGCACGTACGCGAGACGGTCAAGAACCTCAACGTGCGCCCCGTCTTCACCGCGCACCCCACCGAGGCCGCCCGCCGCTCCGTCCTCAACAAGCTGCGCCGCATCGGCACGCTCCTGGAGACCCCGGTCAGCCAGTCCGAGCGCCGCCGCACCGACCTGCGGCTCGCCGAGAACATCGACCTCATCTGGCAGACCGACGAGCTCCGGGTGGTCCGCCCCGAGCCCGCCGACGAGGCCCGCAACGCCATCTACTACCTCGACGAACTCCACGCGGGCGCCGTCGGCGACGTCCTGGAGGACCTCGCCGCCGAACTGGAGCGCGTCGGCGTCGAACTGCCCGCCGGCACCCGCCCCCTCACCTTCGGCACCTGGATCGGCGGCGACCGCGACGGCAACCCCAACGTCACCCCCCAGGTGACCTGGGACATCCTCATCCTCCAGCACGAGCACGGCATCACCGACGCCCTCGAACTCGTCGACTTCCTGCGCGGACTGCTCTCCAACTCCATCCGCTACACCGGAGCCACCCAGGAACTCCTGGACTCCCTCCACCGCGACCTGGAGCTCCTCCCGGAGATCAGCCCCCGCTACAAGCGCCTCAACGCCGAGGAGCCCTACCGGCTCAAGGCCACCTGCATCCGGCAGAAGCTCGTCAACACCCGCGAGCGCCTCGCCCACGGCACCCCCCACCAGGACGGCCGCGACTACCTCGGCACCGCCGAACTCCTCCGCGACCTCACCCTCATCCAGACCTCCCTGCGCGAGCACCGCGGCGCCCTCTTCGCCGACGGCCGCATGGACCGGGTCATCCGCACCCTCTCCGCCTTCGGCCTCCAGCTCGCCACCATGGACGTCCGCGAGCACGCCGAGGCCCACCACCACGCCCTCGGCCAGCTCTTCGACCGGCTCGGCGAGGAGTCCTGGCGCTACGCCGACATGCCCCGCGACTACCGGCAGCGGCTCCTCGCCAAGGAACTCCGCTCCCGCCGCCCCCTCGCGCCCACCCCGGCCCCCCTCGACGCCGCCGGCGAGAAGACCCTCGGCGTCTTCCACACCATCAAGGAAGCCTTCGAGCGCTTCGGCCCCGAAGTCATCGAGTCCTACATCATCTCGATGTGCCAGGGCGCCGACGACGTCTTCGCCGCCACCGTCCTCGCCCGCGAGGCCGGCCTCATCGACCTCCACGCCGGCTGGGCCAAGATCGGCATCGTGCCGCTCCTGGAGACCACCGACGAGCTCAAGGCCGCCGACGTCATCCTCAACGACATGCTCGCCGACCCCTCCTACCGGCGCCTGGTCTCCCTCCGCGGCGACGTCCAGGAAGTCATGCTCGGCTACTCCGACTCCTCCAAGTTCGGCGGCATCACCACCTCCCAGTGGGAGATCCACCGCGCCCAGCGCAGGCTCCGCGACGTCGCCCACCGCTACGGCGTACGGCTCCGCCTCTTCCACGGCCGCGGCGGCACCGTCGGCCGCGGCGGCGGCCCCTCCCACGACGCCATCCTCGCCCAGCCCTGGGGCACCCTGGAGGGCGAGATCAAGGTCACCGAGCAGGGCGAGGTCATCTCCGACAAGTACCTCATCCCGTCCCTCGCCCGCGAGAACCTCGAACTGACCGTCGCCGCCACCCTGCAGGCCTCCGCCCTGCACACCGCGCCGCGCCAGTCCGACGAGGCCCTCGCCCGCTGGGACGCCGCCATGGACACCGTGTCGGAGGCCGCCCACACCGCGTACCGCAAGCTCGTCGAGGACCCCGACCTGCCGACGTACTTCCTCGCCTCGACCCCGGTCGACCAGCTCGCCGACCTGCACCTGGGCTCGCGGCCCTCCCGCCGCCCCGGCTCCGGCGTCTCCCTCGACGGACTGCGCGCCATCCCGTGGGTGTTCGGCTGGACCCAGTCCCGCCAGATCGTCCCCGGCTGGTTCGGCGTCGGCTCCGGCCTCAAGGCCCTGCGCGAAGCCGGACTCGACGCCGTCCTCGGCGAGATGTACGAGAACTGGCACTTCTTCCGCAACTTCCTCTCCAACGTCGAGATGACGCTGGCCAAGACCGACCTGCGGATCGCCCGCCACTACGTCGACACCCTCGTCCCCGACGAGCTCAAGCACGTCTTCGAGACCATCGAGGCCGAACACGCCCTCACCGTCGCCGAAGTCCTCAAGGTCACCGGCGGCGAGCGGCTCCTCGACTCCAACCCGGTCCTCCAGCAGACCTTCGCCATCCGCGACGCCTACCTGGACCCGATCTCCTACCTCCAGGTCGCCCTCCTCGCCCGCCAGCGCGCGGCCGTCGAAGCCGGCACGGAACCCGACCCCCTCCTCGCCCGCGCCCTCCTCCTCACCGTCAACGGCGTCGCCGCGGGCCTCCGCAACACCGGCTGACAGCCGCCTCGCACACAGGACAGTGCCCCCACGGGATCACCCGTGGGGGCACTGTCATGACGGCATCCGTCAGTGCTGCTGCGCCTTGCGACGACGCGTCACCAGGAACGCACCGGCACCCGCGAGGGCCAGGGCCACGGCGGCCAGCACACCCACCGGCGCGCTCGAACCGGTCTCGGCCAGGTCACCACCGGTCGAAGCGGAACCCGAGGCGCTCGGCACCGGCTGGCCCGCGCTGTCCGTGGCGGACGGCGTGGCACCGGTCGACGGCGAACCCGTCGGGGAGACCGACTCCGACGGCGTACCGGACGGCGTACCGGAGGTGCTCTCCGACGGCGTCACCGACGGCGTACCGGTCGTCGGCGTGCCCGTGGTCGGCGTGTCCGTCGGCGTCGGCGCGGACGTCGACGGCGTGCCGGTGGGCGTGGGCGTGGTGGTCGCCAGGCAGGTGTGCGACAGGTTGAACCAGCCCTGCTCGACCTCGCCGGTCACCTCGGCGACGGCCGAGGTCAGCTTCGCGCCCGGCTCCGACGCCACGTACGCGTGGTCGTCCTTCGGCGGACCGAAGTCCGTGATGACGATCGGGGCACCGTTGTCGAAGGTCACCGTCAGCTTGAGGAACTCCACACCCTTACCGGGGATGATGAAGTGCCAGCCGTCCTTGTCCGACGGAATGCCGGGGCACTCCTCGCCCTCCTTGTCGAAGTCGGAGGCGCTGATCGGCGGGTTCGTCGGCTGGTGCAGCGGAAGCTCGACCGGCTTCGGGCTCTCCGACGCCGAGGCGACCGGAGCCAGAGCCAGGGAGCCCGCCATGGCGGCGACCAGGGCGCCGGCGGAAATCAGGGATCGTCGCATGTGCAGTCGTCCATCTGGGATGAGGGATGCCGTGGGAGGTGGCGGGGGCAGCCTATCCGTCGCTTTAAGTCAGCCTTAACCCAGTGGTTCATAACAATCGCGCTGGACCCGCCGGTATCACCGGAAACGTCTCAGAGTGCGAGGAACGCCGCCACCACCAACGCCCCGCCCACCCCCGCCACCGACCACGCCGTCCGCGTCATCCGCAACGCACCCCCGACCAGCGGCGCCGCCAGCAACAACGCGCCGCCCAGCGGCAACCAGGCGTGCAACCCGCCGCCCCAGCCCGCCCGTACGCCCTCGTCCGTCCCCGGCTTCACCACCACCGGGATCGTCACGCCCCGCTCCGCCGCCACCGACCGCTCGATCCGCAACGTCCGCGCGGGGCCCTCACCCGTGTAACTCCCGCTGCACGTCTCCTCCGAGCACGATGTCACCGTCAACGTGCCGTGCTCCCGCCCCTTCGACAGCAACACGTGCTGCGCCGCGTCCCAGGACGCCCACACCCCCGCGACGACGAGGAGCAGGGCGACCAGGACCATCACGGTGTTCAGGACGTGCTTCATGACCGGCGATCGTACAGTCGTACCGATCCACGTCCAGGCGTCTCAGGAGGCGTACGAGGCGTTGTCCTAGGAGTTGTACGCCGACTGCGCCCGCTCCAGGCCCTCCGCGACCAGACACTCCACCGCGTCCGCCGCCCGGTCCACGAACCAGTCCAGCTCCTTGCGCTCCGTCGACGAGAAGTCCTTCAGAACGAAGTCCGCCACCTGCATCCGGCCCGGCGGACGCCCGATCCCGCACCGCACCCGGTGGTACTCCGCACCCATCGCCTTCGTCATCGACTTCAGCCCGTTGTGCCCGTTGTCCCCGCCGCCCAGCTTCAGCCGCAGCGTCGCGTAGTCGATGTCCAGCTCGTCATGGACCGCCACCACACGGTCCGTCGGCACCTTGTAGAAGTCCCGCAGCGCCGTCACCGGACCACCCGACAGGTTCATGTACGACATCGGCTTCACCAGCACCACCCGCCGGTTCGCCGGACCCGGAGGACCCATCCGGCCCTCCACCACCTGCGCCTGCGCCTTCTGCGCCCGCTTGAACTTCCCGCCGATCCGCCCGGCCAGCAGATCCACCACCATGAACCCGATGTTGTGCCGGTTCCCCGCGTACTCGGGCCCCGGATTGCCGAGGCCGACGATCAGCCAGGGCGCGTTCGCGTCGTCGGTCATCCGCTCCACATCTCCTCGTCCGGACGTCCACACGTCCACGTCCACACGTCCACGTCCACACGTCCACAGGGACGCGAACGGGGTGACGGGCCGCACGGCCCGTCACCCCGTCACGTCAGACAGAGCCTACGGCTCAGGCCTCGGCGCCCTCGGCGTCCTCGGCGGCCTCGCCCTCGGCGGCCGGCTCCTCGGCCTGCGCGGCCAGAACCTGCAGGACCACGGCGTCGGCCTCGGTCACCAGGGTGACGCCCTTCGGCAGAACCAGGTCGGCGGCGGTGACGGAGGCACCGGCCTCCAGGCCCTCCACGGAGACCGTGACGGCCTCGGGAAGGTGGGTGGCCTCGGCCTCGACGGAGACGGTGTTCAGGACGTGCTCCAGCAGGTTGCCGCCGGCCGCGAGCTCACCCTCGGCCTGGACCGGAACCTCGACGGTGACCTTCTCGCCGCGCTTCACCAGGAGCAGGTCGACGTGCTCCAGGAAGCCCTTCAGCGGGTCGCGCTGCGCGGCCTTCGGGATCGCCAGCTCGTTCTTGCCCTCGATGTCCAGCGCGAGCAGCACGTTCGGCGTACGCAGCGCCAGAGCCAGCTCGTGGCCCGGGAGGGTCAGGTGGACCGGCTCGGAGCCGTGACCGTAGAGAACGCCCGGAACCTGGCCGGCGCGACGGATCTTGCGGGCGGCACCCTTGCCGAACTCCGAACGGTGGGAAGCGGCGAGCTTGACCTCGGACATGTGGCACTCCTCGTAGATGGTGACGAAACACGGTGGTCACCCGGCCACGACTGGCGATGGCCTGCTACGAAGAGCGCGTCGATAACGGACCGCCGTGACCCCGAAACGGGTACGGCCTCCCTCGCCGAGCAACCCCGGCAGTCTACCCGCCCCCCACCCACCACCCAAATGGATCACCCGCCGCCCCCCCCACGCGGAAGGGCCGCTCCCCCGAACGGGGAAGCGGCCCTCCGACACGTCTCGCGAGCTGCGTGAGCTACGGGAACTACAGGAGCTACGGGAGCGGAGCTACGGCTCAGTGCTCCTCGAACAGGCTCGTCACCGAACCGTCCTCGAACACCTCGCGCACCGCACGCGCGATCGTCGGCGCGATCGACAGCACCGTGATCTTGTCCAGCTCCAGCGCACCCGGCACCGGCAGCGTGTCCGTGAACACGAACTCGCTCACCTTCGAGTTCTTCAGCCGGTCCGCCGCCGGACCCGACAGGATGCCGTGCGTCGCCGTCACGATCACGTCCTCCGCGCCGTGCGCGAACAGCGCGTCCGCCGCGGCGCAGATCGTGCCACCGGTGTCGACCATGTCGTCCACCAGGACACAGACGCGGCCCTTCACGTCACCCACGACCTCGTGCACCGTGACCTGGTTGGCGACGTCCTTGTCACGACGCTTGTGCACGATCGCCAGCGGCGCGTCCAGACGGTCGCACCAGCGGTCGGCGACCCGCACCCGACCCGCGTCCGGGGACACGACCGTCAGCTTCGAACGGTCGACCTTCGCACCCACGTAGTCCGCGAGCACCGGCAGCGCCGACAGGTGGTCCACCGGCCCGTCGAAGAAGCCCTGGATCTGGTCCGTGTGCAGATCCACCGTGAGGATCCGGTCCGCACCCGACGTCTTCAGCAGGTCGGCCACCAGACGCGCCGAGATCGGCTCACGGCCACGGTGCTTCTTGTCCTGACGGGCGTAGCCGTACGACGGGATGATCACGGTGATGCTCCGGGCCGAAGCCCGCTTCAGAGCATCGATCATGATCAGCTGCTCCATGATCCACTTGTTGATCGGAGCCGTGTGGCTCTGGATCAGGAAGCAGTCCGCGCCGCGCGCCGACTCCTGGAAGCGGACGTAGATCTCACCGTTGGCGAAGTCGAACGCCTTGGTCGGAACGAGACCGACACCCAGCTGGTGCGCGACCTCCTCGGCCAGCTCGGGGTGGGCGCGGCCGGAGAAGAGCATCAGCTTCTTCTCGCCGGTCGTCTTGATCCCGGTCACAGCACTGTCTCCTCAGACGTGTTCTCTGGCAGCGGTCCCCGCGCTCCCGTGCGCGTGTACGAGCCAGCCGAATTTGTGTGCACGTATCACGGTACGCCGAGTTCGACGCACCCGTTTCCGGTCAGCTTTCGCCGGCGGACTCCTCCGAGGCGGCCTGAGCGGCCTGCGCGGCAGCACTGCCGGGACGCTTCCTGGCCACCCAACCCTCGATATTCCGCTGCTGGCCCCGGGCCACGGCGAGCGAACCGGCCGGCACGTCCTTCGTGATCACCGACCCCGCGGCGGTGTAGGCCCCGTCCCCGATGGTGATGGGAGCCACAAACATGTTGTCCGAACCGGTACGGCAGTGGGAGCCGATCGTGGTGTGGTGCTTCGCCTCGCCGTCGTAGTTCACGAACACGCTCGCCGCACCGATGTTGGTGTACTCACCGATCGTCGCGTCACCCACGTACGACAGGTGCGGGACCTTCGTCCCCTCGCCGATCGTCGCGTTCTTCGTCTCCACGTACGTACCGATCTTGCCCTTCGCACCCAGCCGGGTCCCCGGACGCAGATACGCGAACGGGCCCACCGTCGCGCCCTCCCCGACCACCGCCGAGTCGGCCACCGTGTTGTCCACCCGCGCCCCACGACCCACCGTCGTGTCCTTCAGGCGCGTGTTCGGGCCGACCACCGCGTCCTCGCCCACGTGCGTCGCACCCAGGAGCTGCGTACCCGGCAGCACCACCGCGTCCGCGTCGAACGTCACCGTCACGTCCACGAACACCGACGCCGGATCCACCACCGTCACGCCGGCCAGCATCGCCCGCTCCAGCAGGCGCCGGTTCAGCAGACCACGCGCCTCCGCGAGCTGCACCCGGTTGTTGATCCCCAGGATCTCCCGGTGGTCACCCGCCACCGACGCACCCACCCGGTGACCCGCCTCGCGCAGGATCGACAGCACGTCGGTGAGGTACTCCTCGCCCTGGCTGTTGTCCGTCCGCAGCTGCTTGATCGCCTCCGCGAGCAGCTTCCCGTCGAACGCGAACACACCGGAGTTGATCTCCCGGATCGCGAGCTGCGCCGCGGACGCGTCCTTGTGCTCCACGATCGCCGTCACCGCGCCGTCGCCGTCCCGCACGATCCGCCCGTACCCCGTCGAGTCCGGGACCTCGGCCGTCAGCACCGTCACCGCGTTGCCGTCGGCGGCGTGCGTGCCCGCCAGCGCCCGCAGCGTCTCGCCGGACAGCAGCGGCGTGTCACCGCAGACGACCACGACGGTCCCCTCCGGCGCCTCGCCCAGCTCCTCCAGGGCCATCCGCACGGCGTGCCCGGTCCCGTTCTGCTCCTCCTGCACGGCGGTCCTGGTCCCGGCGTAGTGCTCGTCCAGGTGGCCCCGCACCTGCTCCCGGGCGTGCCCGACGACCACGACGAGGTGCTCGGGCTCCAGCTCACGGGCGGCGGACACGACGTGCCCGACGAGCGACCGCCCGGCGATCTCGTGCAGGACCTTGGGGGTCTTGGACTTCATGCGGGTGCCCTCACCCGCTGCGAGGACGACGACGGCTGCCGGGCGGTTGGCGCTCACGGGAATGCCCTTCGGCTTTGGGTGGTGGACCCCCGCAGGATACCGGGGGGCCGGGGGCCGGACATGAGCGCGGGTCCTGACCGGAATGGTCAGGACCCGCGCACGTGGGCTCCCGGGGGAGGACTCGAACCCCCATATGGAGAACCAAAATCTCCCGTCTTGCCCTTAGACGACCCGGGATTACCGCTATGTCCGATTTCGGTGATCGGCCGCGGTAGCCGCCCCTACTATGCCGCACCAGGCCCCCTCGATGCGACGGTACAGATCCGCGCCTTGCAGGACGCGCACGGACAGGCAGCCGTGATGGCCGTCTCCTACGTTCTTCCTGCGGGTCATCCGACAAGGTGCCGACCTGCGCGGCGGCTGCATCGAGGGGGTGTGCGTGGCGTTGACGGTGCCCGCGGGGCGCGGGGTGGCGCCCGTAGGGTGGGGGCATGACCGTTGCGGGGGCTGAGCAGGGCGCGCCGGGGGGCGGGGCGCGGAGTCGGTGGTGGTGGGGGAGACGGCGCAGTGCCGTGTTCGACGTGGGGCTGGCGTCGGTGTCGGCGGTGGAGTGCGCGGTCGAGGGGGTCGTCTTCGCGGGCAGGGCCGGGGTGCCGGAGGCGCTGGGGGCGTTGTTCGGGCTCGTCGTGGGCTCGGTGCTCGTGGTGCGGCGGCGGTGGCCGATCGTGGTCGTCCTGGTGTCGATCGCGGTGGCGCCGGCCGAGATGGGTTTCCTGATGGGGATCGTCGGTCTGTATTCGCTGGCGGCTTCCGAGGTGCCGCGGCGGATCACCGCGGTGCTGGCGGGGATGTCGACGGTCGCGGTGTTCGTCGTGACGGTGGTGCGGTTGCGCCAGGACGTGGCGGAGGCGGATCCGGGGGCGCAGGAGTTCGACCCGAGTGGCTGGTACGTGCCGGTGGTGTCGGCGTTCATGACGCTGGGGCTGAACGCGCCGCCCGTTCTCCTGGGTCTGTACACAGGGGCGCGGCGGCGGCTCATGGAGAGTCTGCGTGAGCGCGCGGACAGTCTGGAGCAGGAGTTGTCGCTGCTCGCGGACCGGGCGGAGCAGCGGGCGCAGTGGGCGCGGCAGGAGGAGCGGCGGCGGATCGCGCGGGAGATGCACGACGTGGTGGCGCACCGGGTGTCGTTGATGGTGGTGCACGCGGCGGCGTTGCAGGCGGTGGCGTTGAAGGATCCGCAGAAGGCGGTGCGGAACGCGGCGCTGGTGGGGGACATGGGGCGGCAGGCGCTGACGGAGTTGCGCGAGATGTTGGGTGTGCTGCGTGAGGAGGCGCCGGTGGCTGCTGCCGCGTCGGGGGCTTCGTCTCCCTCGGTGGCGGCTCCCGAGGCGGTGCCGCTGGCCGCTGTGGGCCGGGCCGCCGCGGCGGCCGCGGAGGCCGCGGCGGAGGGTGAGGGGCCGTGTCTGGACGCGGTGGAGGCGTTGTGCGAGCAGTCGCGGCTGGCGGGGACGGCGGTGGAGCTGCTGGTGGTGGGGGAGGCTCGGGCGTACGCGCCGGAGGTGGAGCGGACGGCGTACCGGGTGGTGCAGGAGGCGTTGACGAACGTCCACAAGCACGCGGCGGGTGCGGCCGTGGTCGTACGGCTGGCGCACCGGGGGTCCGAGGTGGCGATGCAGGTGGAGAACGGTCCGTCGGACGCGGGGGCGGCGGACGCGCATCTGCCGAGCGGGGGGAACGGCCTGCTGGGGATGCGGGAGCGGGTCGTGCGGCTGGGGGGTGTGTTCGTGTCGGGTCCGACGGACGCGGGCGGCTTCCGGGTGTCGGCGGTGCTGCCGGCCGCGCCCGGGATTACGGCGTCGCGGTGAGGCGGGTGGGGCGGGCGCCGGTGACGAGGGTGGAGAGGGCGGCGTCGATGTCCTTGCCGAGGTACCAGTCGCCGGCGTGGTCGAGGCTGTAGACGCGGCCCTCGGCGTCCATGGCGAGGACGGCCTGCTGGTCGCCTTCCTCGCCGAGGGGTGCGAGTTCCGTTTCGAGGGCGCGGCCGAGGTCTCCGAGGGTGCGGGCGAGGTGGAGTCCGGCGAGGGGGTCGAAGCGGACGGTGGCGGGCGCTATCTGCCGTCCGTGGCCGGGGGCGGTGACGCGCAGGCCGCCGAACTCGGCCCAGGCCTCGACGGCGGCGGGGAAGACGCTGTGGCGGTGTCCGGCGGGGGAGACGTGGGCGCGCAGGGCGTCGGCCCATTCCTCGGCGCGTTTGATGTCCCAGCGGCCGGGCTGCCAGCCGGCCTCGCGGAGGGCGGCGTCGACGTTGACCGGGAACCGGGTGGTGCTGTGCTGGTGCGGGTGGTCGGGCATGGCGGTGTGGTCAGCCGTTCTGGGGTTCCGTGGCGGGGTCGACGGGGCGGACTCCGAAGTGGGCGAGCATCTCCGTACAGGAGCGGCAGGGGGCGGCGTAGCTGCCGTGCAGCGGGTCGCCGTCCTCGCGGATGCGGCGGGCGGTGAGTTTGGCGTGCTTGAGGGAGCGGCGTGCCTCGCTGTGGGTGAGTGGTTTGCGCTGGGCGCGTTTGGAGCGTGCGCTCTCGGTGGCGGTGAGGTGCCGGGAGAGCAGGATGGCTTCGGGGCAGCGTCCGGTGAAGCGTTCCCGCTGGCTGCTGGTGAGGGTGTCCAGGAAGTCCTGGACGAGGGGGTGCAGGACGGGCGGGACGTCGCCGCGGCCTGCGGTGCAGGTGAGGGTTTCGCCGCGGACGGAGAGGGCGGCGCCGACGGTGGGCAGGATTCCGTCGCGGCGGTGTCGCAGTAAGGGGGCGCGCGAGTCGTCGGCGCTGCTGCTCCAGTTGAGGCGTGGGTCACCCTGCGTGGGTGTCGTTGCTGCGTACATGGTGCTGGTCTTCCCCTCCTTGCAATCCCCCGAGTTGCGTGGACAGCCTGCCAAATAGGGAGCCATATGGGGAAGCTGGGGCGCCGAAACGACGCTTCGGTGTGTCGGAACGGGGGCGGCTCTGTCATGGGGTCGTGACACGGGGTGACGGTGGGGCCATGGCCGGACGGGGCCCGTCCGGGGTCTTGTGGCAGCGCATAGGCTGTGCGGGTTCAGTCGGTAGGACGTAGTGGGCAGCGACGCCAGTGCAGGGGGCAACCGCCATGACGACAGGTCGGCTCGGGCAGGACACCGCGCCACCGAACGCGGCCTATGCCGGGCAGGTCGTGCACTTCCCGGACCCGGTCCGCGCCACCCGTCATCCCCGGGGGGTACGGGTGGACGAGCACGGCTATCCGGACTTCTCGCCGTATGCGCGGGCGGCGGCGGAGATCGCCGAGCCGCCGGAGGGTTTCGGCGTCGACGAGCTGCGGCTGACGGACTACGTGTCGGCCAACGCGGCGATGGCGGCGACCGGTCATGAGCTGTGGGACACGATTCCGGCGGTGGCGACGCCGCACGGCTGGACGTGGCACCACGTGGCGCGGAGCCGTCGCATGGAGCTGGTCCCGGTGGAGGTGAAGGCGCTGCTGCGTCATCACGGCGGGGTGGCGACGGCGGCGGTGGACCAGGCGAAGCGGGGGACGCGTCCGCTGCAGGAGACCCGGCCGGCGCACTTCGGGCTGCCGAAGGCGCGGGTGGCGGTGTCGGAGCTGCAGCTCCAGGGTGTCGAGGAGGACCTCGGGTACCGGCTGCCGGGTGCGTACCGGTCGTTCCTGAAGGCGGCGGGCGGGTGTGCGCCGGTGGGTGCGGCGCTCGACGCGGAGCTGGGGCTGCTGGTGGACCAGCCGTTCTTCACGGTGCGGGACGAGGCGGGGGTCAATGACCTCGTGTACGTCAACAAGTGTCTGCGGGACCATCTGACGAAGGACTTTCTGGGTGTGGCGTTCGTCCAGGGGGGTCTCGTCGCGGTGAAGGTGAAGGGCGAGGCGGTCGGTTCGGTGTGGTTCTGCGTGTACGACGACGCGCGGGACCGTGACGGGTGGAGCGTGCACGAGCGGGTGGAGCGGCTGCTGCTGCCCTGTGGCGCGGATTTCGACGACTTCCTCGGGCGGCTGGCGGGCAATCCGCCGGAGCTGGAGACGGTGGCGAACCTGATGGTGGACGGTGGCTTCGCGCGTGCCGTGCCCGTGGTCCCGGTGGGGGAGTGAGCTGGCTGTGGTGACGTTCGCGCAGGCGCAGGAGCGCGCCGAGGAGTGGATCAACGGCGATCTGCCGACGTATCAGCACCGCGAGGTGCGGGTGCGGGAGTTCGAGCTGGGTTTCGTGGTGTGGGCGGAGGACCGCGAGGGCGGTCCGACGTCGGACGGCGGGCGTCAGCGGCTGGTGATCGCGCGGGACAGCGGCGAGGCGACGTTGTGGCCGGGGCTGCCGGTGGGTGAGGTCATCCGCCGGTACGAGGAGGAGTACGCCGTGGTGGCCGACGCGGCCGGTGCCGCGGTTCCGGCGCCGCCGCCGGCCCGGGTGGATCTGAACCAGACGTCGTTCCTGCTGACGCCGCCGGAGTGGTTGCAGGACGCGGCGGACCGCATCGGTCTGCCGGCGGAGCCGCACGTGTCGCAGGAGAGCGGGAGTGCGGTGTCGTCGCCGGACGCGTCGCCTTCGGCGGTGGCGGAGCCGGCGTCTCCGTCGGTGTCGGTGGCGTCCTCGGCGGAGGACGTGCCGGACGCGGCGCGGGACGCGGGTGTGTCGTCGGATCCGGCGTACGAGCCGACGGCGATGGACGGGGTTCCGTCGCAGCGCCCGTCGGTGTCGGTGGCGGACCCGTCGGGGGCGGCGTCGGTTGCCGAGTCGGACGCCCCGTCGGTTTCGGACGCGCGGTCGGTTTCGGACGCGCCGGGTGCGGATGCGGGGGCTTCGGCCGCGGAGCCGGGTCCTGTGCCGTTCGCGCCGCCCGCCGGGGCTGCGGCGTCCGGGGCCGCGCCCGCGGCGAGTCCGTGGGTGGACGCCAACGCCAGTGCCGGGGGTGTGGAAGGGGTGCCGCTGCCGGCGACCGTGTTCGCGCCGCCGTTGTCGGGCGCCGACGACGAGGACACGCCGCCGCCGTCCGTGGGGGCCGACGCGCCGACCGCGCT
>NZ_JBSFSA010000029.1:0-85373 GCF_053589515.1 Streptomyces sp. NPDC003327
CGAGCGAGAAGGCACCCTTGACCTGCGGAAGGATCTTCGCGGCGCCCTGTTCGACGGTGTGGAGCGGAGTTCGAGCCTCCACGGAGCGGGGTTCCCTACCGTCGGGCGAATGGAACCCACATATGACGACAATTCGGACCTGGCCGGGCTCAACCGACGTGCACTGCTCCGCGCCGGTACGGTCACCGGTCTCGGCCTCCTCGCCGCCTCCGTCCCGCTCCTCGGCAGGACCCCCGCCTCGGCCGCGCCGCCCGCGCCCGGCGGCCCCGAGCCCTCGGCCCCCGAGCTGAGGCTCACCAAGTTCAAGGACCCGCTGCGGATACCGCCGGTGCTCAGGCCCCGCGACAAGGGCGACCACGACGAGCTCACCGTGCGCCTGGTCACCGCCGACGTCACGCTGCACTCGGAGCTGCCGCCGGTGCCGATGTGGACGTACGAGGGCAGCTACCCCGGACCGACGATCGCCACGACCGCGGGCCGCCCGCTCCGGGTCACCTGGGAGAACCGGCTGACCGGCGGCCTCCCCGTCCGGGCCGTCGACT
This sequence comes from Streptomyces sp. NPDC003327, assembly GCF_053589515.1. Taxonomy (NCBI): domain Bacteria; kingdom Bacillati; phylum Actinomycetota; class Actinomycetes; order Kitasatosporales; family Streptomycetaceae; genus Streptomyces; species Streptomyces sp. NPDC003327. Next base: position 543 of record NZ_JBSFSA010000029.1, read on the forward strand.
TCGGCGCCCCCAAGCCCTCCCCCGACCCGCTCTCCAACTACCCGGGCACCGCGGGCTGCCAGGAGGTGCCCGGCGTCGCCGACCTGCCGCCGTGGGTCGCCGTCCACCTGCACGGCATGCTCACCGGCGGCGGCAACGACGGCTGGATGGAGAACCTCATCGGGCCCGGCGACGTCCAGCTCAGCGCCTACCCGAACAAGCAGGCCGCGACGACGCTCTGGTACCACGACCACACCCACCACGTGAGCCGCTTCACCGTCTACGCCGGGCTCGCCGGCCTCTTCACCTCGCGCACCGAGGAGGAGCGGGCGCTCGGCCTGCCCGAAGGCGACCGGGACGTGCCGCTGGTCCTCAGCGACCGGAACTTCGACACGGACGACGCCGGCAACCTCCTGGGGCGCTCCGTGCACAAGGTGGAGATGGTCGGCCCCCAGCGGCTGATGCGCGCGCACGCCGCCCCGTACACCCTCGTCAACGGCGTGGTCTGGCCGTACCTGGAGGTCAAGCCGCGCGCGTACCGCTTCCGGATCGTCAACGCCGCGAACTCCCGCATGTACCGGCTGATGCTGCTCGCGGACGGCGTGCCGGTGCCCGGCGCGCTCCAGGTGATCGCCACCGACCACGGGCTGCTGGACCGGCCGGTCGCCGTCGAGGGCGCGCTCAACCTCTCCCCCGGCGAACGGGCCGAGGTCGTCGTCGACTTCAGCGCCTTCCGGGGCCGGACCCTCAAGCTCGTCAACACCTTCCAGGGCGTCGCGCCCGGCGCCTCCGACCGGAAGAACGACCTGCTGGAACCGGACGTCATGCAGTTCCGGGTCGCCGACCGGCGCCCGGACGCCGCGTACGCCCCGCCCGCCGTCCTCTCCTCCACGTTCCGCCGCGTCGGCCACGAGGAGCTGCCGCACGCGCACGCGCCCCGCTGGGTGCTCATCGCCGGGCCCAGCACCTCGAACGTGCCCGAGATGTGGGAGATGGAGGAGGTCGACCCGGCCGGACTCACCTTCCCCACGACCGGAATCGTGCAGATCACGGACGCCCAGGGGCGGCTGCGCACCCTGCGCAGGACGGCCTCGGCGTACGACGAGGGGCGGGCGTTCACCGTCGCCCACGGCAGCGTGGAGATCTGGAACTACCTCAACCTCACCGGCGCCCCGCACCCCATGCACATCCACCTGGCCCACTTCCAGGTGCTCTCGCGCGACCAGTACGACGTCACCGGCTTCGACCGCACGGTCCGCGGCACGGCCAGGCCGGTGGCCTTCAAGGCGTCGGTGCCGCTCGACGCGCACGAGACCGGCGAGAAGGACGTCGTCCGGGTGGGCACCGCCGGCCAGATCGTCCCCGGCCCGAACGGCACCCCGGGCGAGCTCGTCAGCGTCGCGGTCCGCTTCCCCGTCGTCGGCCGGGGCGTCCACCACTGCCACATGCTGGAACACGAACAGCACATGATGCGGCCCCTGGTGGTGAGCCCCCCGGCCCACCTGCACGCGGGCGGCCACCACTGACCCGCCCGTGAGAACGCCGAAGTGCCCGCGCCGAGGGGGGCGGCGCGGGCACTCGGGGTGTCCGCTCGGGTCAGGGGTTGAGGACCCAGGCGGAGTCGTGGGCGGTGAAGCCGATGTGCGGGTAGTACGCGGTGGCGGCGGGGGCCGAGAGCAGGACGATCTTGGCCTGCGGGGCCTCCTTGCGGGTCGCGTCGATCAGCTCCCGGCCGATGCCGGAGCGCTGGTGGGCGCGGACGACGGCGATGTCGGAGAGGTACGTGACGTACGCGAAGTCCGAGACGCTGCGGGCGATGCCGACGAGCTCGCCGTCGACGCGGGCGGTGACGACGAGGTTCGCGTTGCGGACCATCGCGGCCATGCGCTCGGTCTCGTCGACGGGCCGGCGCTCGCCGAGGCCGGACTCGCGGTAGACCCTCAGCACCTCGTCGAGGTCGAGGTCGGGACCGTTCTCCCGCTCAATGATCCAGCTCACGAAGGCGCTCCAATCGCTTGTAGATGACGTCATGGTGTACCAGGAAGCGCTCGGGTCCCGGTGGATCGGTGACCACGCCCTCGGTCCGCAGGAGCGTGAAGAAGTCCTCACCGTTCGCGGCGTCCTGGATCATCCGGTACGTCCGCTCGCGCTCGTGCCCGCTCTCCAGCAGGTCGGCGAGGACCGCCGAGCTGTAGGCGAGCCCGCCCGTGTGGTCGATCGCGGCGCGCATCCGGTCGGGGTGCACCTCCAGGCCGGCGACGAGGTCGGCCGCCGCGGTCACCTGGTAGTGCGCGACGGTGAACGCGTCGGGCAGGACGACCCGTTCGACCGACGAGTGGGACAGGTCCCGCTCGTGCCAGAGCGCCACGTTCTCCAGCATCGTGCCCGCGTAGCCGCGCAGCAGCCGGGCGAGGCCGGAGAGGCGCTCGCTGGTGGTCGGGTTCCGCTTGTGCGGCATGGCGCTCGACCCCTGGTAGGCGGCCGTGCGGGGCTCCTCCACCTCGCGGACCTCGCTGCGGGAGAGCAGCCGGACCTCGACGGCGATCTGCTCGACGCAGGCGCCGAGGACGGCTATCGCCTGGACGAGCTGGGCGTGCCGGTCGCGGGCCACGACCTGGCTGGGCGCCGGCTCCACGCCGAGGCCGAGGGTGTCGCAGACGTGCTTCTCGACGAAGGGGTCGATGAGCGCGTACGTGCCCACGGAGCCGGAGATCGTGCCGACGGCGACCTGGGCGCGGGCCTCTTCGAGGCGCTGGACCGAGCGGTCGATCGCGAAGGCGAAGCCGGCGAGCTTGTGGCCGAAGGTGGTGGGCTCGGCGTGCATGCCGTGGGTGCGGCCGATGCACGCCGTGTCCCAGTGCTCGACGGCCTTCTCGACCAGCACCGTGCGCAGCCGGCGCGCGGCGCCGGTCAGCAGGTCGCAGGCGCGGGCGAGGGTGTGCCCGAGGGAGGTGTCCACGAGGTCGTAGCTCGTCATGCCGAGGTGCACCCAGCGGGCGGAGTCGTCCGGCATGTCCTCGCAGAAGGCCGCGAGGAAGGAGAGGATCTCGTGGTCCCGCTCCCGCTCCAGCTCCGCGACGCGTGCCGCCGCCGGCACCCGGGCCCGCCGGATGTCCGCGAGGGCCGCCTCGGGGACCCTGCCGAGCAGCGCCTGCGCCTCGGAGGCCAGGACCTCCACCTCGGCCCAGGTGGTGTAGCGGGCCTGGTCGGACCAGAGTTCCGCCATCTCGGGCAGTGAATAACGGGCTATCACGAGCGTCCTACCTCCTCGGGGGGGATGGCCGCCGGCCCTCGCCGGGCGCGACGGCACGGCAGCGGTTCTCAGGCGACCTTGCGGACGATCTCCACGGAGCCGCCGTCGACCAGGGTCTTGATGCCCGCGTCGCCGCCGACGATGTCCATGTCCATGTCGTGCAGGCGGCCGAGGACCTCCTGGATGACCTTGTCCGTCTGCGTCTCCGCGGTGCCCTCCCAGACGAGGTCGGGGAAGACGGTCAGGTGCACCTTGTCGTTGCCCTGCGTGAAGATGTTGACTTCCATGATGTCCCGGAGAGCCATACGGGCGTTGTAGATGAGGTTGTTCATGACAGCCACCGTCTTTCGATATCCGCTTGTGCGCTGAAGGGCTTTTTCGCCGCACGTCCCGACCGATGATGGTCAGGGGCCGTGGGCGGTGACATCTTCGATGTTGCCATGCGGGACGGGCCGGTGAACCGGCCCCGGTGTTCACCCCGTTCAACTGCGCGGAATCCTCATTCGAACAACCCCTCGCTATTTCTCGTCGTTTGACAGGAAAACGCGGCGCTGGGGAACATCGAAAGCGTTCTCAATACGTCAGGCCGCGACTCACGAAAAGCATCCGGAGTGCCATGAAAATCCTGTTCGTCACCACAGGCAGCCAGGCCACCTACTACGCCGCCGCCCCGCTGGCGACGGCCGCGCGGAACGCGGGGCACCAGGTCATGCTGGCCGCCCACGAGCCGTGGGTGGAAACGGCTGAAGCCATCGGAATTCCCACGTTCTGCTTCACGGTCGACCCGATCCGCCACTTCATGCGGATCACGAACCCGGGCCGCGGCCTGCGGTTCCCCCGTGAGCTCGGCGACGAGGAGATGTTCGGCCAGGGCCGCGGCTTCGCCCGGATGGGCCTCGCGGGCGTCGAGTCCCTGCTCGGACTGGCCAAGGACTGGACCCCCGACGTGGTCGTCGGCAGCTCCCAGAGCTACGCGGCGATGCTGCTCGCCGCCCACCTCAAGGTCCCGTACGTCCGCCACGTCGAGTACCTGGGCATCCCGCTCACCGGCATCGACCCGGGCGCCGAGGCGGAGCTCCGCCCGGAGCTGGAGAAGCTGGGCGTGGACGGGCTCCTCAAGCCCGACCTGCTGCTCGACTCCACCCCGCCGTCGCTGCGTCCGTCGCACGACCCGGACGCGCAGTCGCTGCGCTGGATCCCGAGCAACCCGCAGCGTCGCCTGGAGCGGTGGATGTACACCCGCCCCGAGGGCCGTCGCCGCGTGCTGATCACGTCGGGCTTCCGCAGCCTGATGTTCCGCGACCCGGGCTGGTCGATGCCGCTGCTCGTCAACGAGCTGAACAAGCAGAACGCCGAGGTCCTGATCGCGGCGTCGCCGGGTGCCGCCGAGCGCTTCGGCTCGGAGCTGGGCGACGCGCGCGTCGGCTGGATCCCGATGGACGTCGCCGCCGCCACCTGTGACCTGGCGGTCCACCACGGTGGTGCCACCACGGCCACGACGCTGATGACCAACGGCGTGCCGCAGCTGATCATCCCGGAGAACCCGCCGGAGTTCCCGCCGAACTACCACCGCGAGGCCATCGCCAAGGCGATCAGCGACTTCGGTGCCGGCAAGACCCTGTGGCCGGTGGCCCAGGCCCCGGACAAGGCGCCGGGCGAGACCATCGCCGCCGCCTGCCGCGAGCTGCTCGACGAGCCCAGCTACACCGAGCGCACGCAGTTCCTGGCCAAGGAGATCTCGACCCTGCCGACGCCGGCCGAGATCATCCCCAAGCTGGAGGCCCTCCGCTAAACCCCCCGGCGGGTACGCCCTCCAGAACCACGCGCATCGCCCTGAGACCGACGGTCTCGGGGCGATGCGCGTTGTGGCGCACGGGGACGGGGGGCGGGGCCGGTGTACGGGGAGGTGTGCGGGGGCGGACGGGCGGCGGGGCCTGCGGTGCCGGGTCGCGCGGACGCGGCGGGGCACGCGGAACCGCCCCCGTACGGCGGTCCGTACGGGGGCGGCGGGCGGGGCGGCGCCGCGGGGTCAGCCCGCGACGAGGGCCTCAAGGTCGCGCAGGACCTCGCCGGGGGTGGGCAGCGCGGCGGCCTCGGCGGCCAGGGCGCGCGTCCGCTCGGCGTACCGGGTGTCGGCGAGGATCTCGCGGCAGCCGGCGGCGATGACCTCGTCGGGGTCCCGGCCCTCCTCCGGCCGGTGCTTGTCGACCATGATCGCGGCGCCCGCGCTCGCGACGGCCTCCGCGACGGCCTTGCCGTAGCCGTTGTCGGGGATGATCAGCTGCGGCACGCCCGAGTTGACCAGCGTCATCGCTGTGGTGGCGCCGCCGTGGTGGACGGCCAGGTCGCAGGTGGGGGCGACGACGTCGAGGGGGATCCAGCCGATGCGTACGTCGCCGAGCTCCGCGCCGTACTTCTCGGCGGCCTCGGGGAGCGCGGCGATGAGCACCTCGGCGCCCGTGGCGGTCAGCTCGTCGACGAGCCGGCGCAGCGAGCTGCCGGGGGTGTCGAGCATGAGGTTGCGGGTGCCGGCTGTGATGAGGGCGCGCTTGCGGCCCTCGGGCCGGGTGTACATCCAGGGCTCGACGCGGCGCTGGCTGACCCGCGGGACCCAGCGCATCGCGCGCGCGGCGGGGGCGCCCTCGGGGCGGATGGACGGCGGGCAGAGGTCGATGAAGAGGTCGGGCTCGGGGAGCTCGGTCAGGCCCAGGCGCGCCAGCTCGGGCCCGAGTTCGGCGACGGCGGCGCGGTCCCGGCGGGCCATGGGGGCGATGTGCCAGATGTGGCGGACGTACGGGACCTTCAGGCGGGCGGCGAGCACGCGCGGCACGTGGGAGAGGCCGCCGACGACGAGGTCGGGGGTCCAGGTCTCGGTGAGGGCGAGGAGGGCGTCGAGGCGGGCGGTGGCCGTCATGGACTCCTGGCCGTACCGCATGCGCTCGGGGGTGATGCAGACCGCGGGGAGGCCGACGGAGGCCGCGGCCGCCATGAGCGGCTCGTCGGCGGCGACCATGATCTGGTGGCCCGCGTTCCGGGCGGCGGCGGCGAGCGGGGCGACGCCGAAGACGGCCGCCTGACTGCCGCCGACGGTGAAGAGGATCTTCATGACGAGGGGCTTCTTCCGGTGAGAGGGTGGATTCCTTGGTTCCGCGTCGAGCTCGCGTCGAGCTCGCGTCGACTGCGGTCTCAGCCCGCCTGCGCCATTTCCATGATGTATTGGCCGTAGGCCGAGTTCGCGAGGCGGCTGCCGAGGCGGTAGCAGGCGTCGCGGTCGATGTAGCCCATGCGCCAGGCGATCTCCTCGAGACAGGCGATGCGCACGCCCTGGCGGTGCTCCAGGACCTGGACGTAGTCGCCGGCCTCCATGAGGGCGTCGTGGGTGCCGGTGTCGAGCCAGACGAAGCCTCGGCCGAGCGGGATGAGCGTGGCCTCGCCGCGCTCCAGGTAGACCCGGTTGAGGTCGGTGATCTCCAGCTCGCCGCGCTCGGAGGGCTTCAGCTCGCGGGCGTAGTCGACGACCTTGTTGTCGTAGAGGTAGAGCCCGGTGATGGCCATGTTCGTCTGCGGCTTGGCGGGCTTCTCCTCCAGCGCTATGAGACGTCCCTGGTCGTCGAGGGTGCCGACGCCGTAGCGCTCGGGGTCGCGGACCGGGTAGCCGAAGAGGACGCAGCCCTCGATGTCCTGGCCGGCGCGCTGGAGCATGGGGCCGAACTCGTAGCCGTGGAAGATGTTGTCGCCGAGGACGAGGGCGACGGAGTCGTCGCCGATGTGGTCGGCGGAGACGAGGAAGGCGTCGGCGAGACCGCGGGGCTTGTCCTGCTCCGCGTAGGTCAGGTTGATGCCGAGCCAGGAGCCGTCGCCGAGGAGGCGGCGGAACATCTCCTGGTCCTCGGGGGTGGTGATGATCTCGATGTCCCTGATCCCGGCCAGCATGAGGGCCGACAGCGGGTAATAAATCATCGGCTTGTCGTAAACCGGGAGCATTTGCTTCGAGACACCCAGCGTGATCGGATGGAGCCTCGTACCATTGCCGCCGGCCAGGATGATGCCCTTCACCGTCGCGCCTCCTCCGTTTTATTCGTGTCAATGTGAGCGGATGCCCGCACTTTATAGCGGGAGATCGAGCGGCCGAAAGTCGCGTTCGATTGCGTACCGGCCGTGCTATGGCGGGGTGTTGACAAACAAAGTGCCGCCTATCCACCCTGGCATCATCCCGATTCAGGCATGCGCATTCCTCTTGTCCTTTAGGTGGACCTGTGAACATCGAAGATCTGACACCCGACCTGGAATCCGAGCGGAGGGCCGGTATCGGCATCATCGGGTGCGCCGACATCGCCGTGCGCCGGGCGATCCCGGCGATTCGGAAGTCTCCGTTCGATCTCGTGGCGGTCGCGAGCCGTTCTCTGGCGAAGGCCGAGTCCGTCGCCGCCACCGCCGGGTGCGCGGCCGTCGAGGGGTACGAGCGGCTCCTCGAACTGCCGGGCATCGACGCCGTCTACGTCCCGCTGCCGAACAGCGAGCACGCCGAGTGGGCGCGCCGGGCGCTGGAGGCGGGCAAGCACGTCCTCATCGAGAAGCCGGCGGTGCCGAGCGCCGGGACCGCCCGCGGGCTCGTCGAGCTCGCCGAGGAGCGCGGTCTCCTCATCATGGAGAACTTCGCCTTCCTCCGGCACCCGCAGCACGACCGGGCGCAGGCCCTGCTCGCCGAGGGCGCCATCGGTGAACTCCGTGCCTTCAACGGCGTGTTCGGCATTCCGCCCACCGACCCGAACGGCATCAAGTACCAGGCGGAGCTGGGCGGCGGCGCGCTGTGGGAGGTCGGCTGCTATCCGGTGCGCGCGGCCCAGGCCTACCTGGGCGGCGGGACCGAGGTGCTGGGCGCGGCCCTGGAGTTCGACGAGAAGCTCGGCGTCGACGTCTCCGGTGTGGCGCTGCTGCGCGACGCCTCCGGCGTGACCGCGAACTGTTCCTTCGGGCTCTCGCACAGCTACCGCTCGACGTACGACCTCTGGGGCAGCGAGGGGCGGCTCACGCTCGAATGGGCCTTCACGCCCTCGCGCGACGCCCGGCCGGTGCTGCGCCTGGAGCAGCGGGACCGGGAGACGCGGATCATCGCGCCGGCCTCGGACCAGTTCCTCGGCGTCTTCAGCGCCTTCCACGACGCGATCCGCGACGCCGCGGCGCGCCCGGCGCACCACCGGGAGCTGGTGCGGCAGGCCGATCTGATGGCCCGGATCCGCGCGCACGCCGGGTGAGTCCGGCCCGTGCCACGGCGTACGAGAACGGCAGCCGGTGTCCGAGGACACCGGCTGCCGTTCTCGTGCGCGCGACGCGCGCGGGTTCAGTTGTTCTGCAGGACCCCGAAGGGACGCGGCTGGCACTGCTCGTAGGTGGGCAGCAGGCCCAGCGCGGCCGCCTCGGCCAGGGTGGGGGCGACGGCGTCCTTGTCCGAGCGGATCGGCGGCTCCTTCAGCTCCCACGGCAGGCCGATCTCCGGGTCGAGCGCGTCGACGTCGATCATCGTGCCCGGCACGTACTCCTGCGAGCAGAGGTAGCTCATGCACGTGTCGTCGGTGAGCGCCAGGAAGGCGTGGCCGATGCCGTCGGGCAGGTACACGGCCGTGCCCGTCTCGGGGCTCTGGTACGTGACGTCGTAGTGACCGAACGTCGGGGAGCCGACGCGGAGGTCGACGGCGATGTCGAGCGCGGCGCCCCGGACGCAGGTGACGAACTTCGCCTGGCCGGGCGGGACCTTGGTGCCGTGAATTCCCCGGAGCGTGTTCTTCTTGGACACCGAGTAGTTCACCTGGCGGACCGCGAAATCCCAGCCGGTGCCGGCCAGGATCGCACTTTCCCGTACCGATTCGAAGAAATGGCCGCGCCGGTCGCTCAAGGGCTCCGGTTCGACGCGGTAGGCGCCCGGGACCTTCATTTCCGTGATCAACACAGAATTGCTCCTCGCTGACTCATCCGGCGGCGGCCGGGGCGGCCGCGGCCGGGGCAGGGGCTCCGGCGGCCTGGGCGATCCGCTGCCGCATGGCCGCGGAGTCGTTGGCGTGCGGGAACTCCTCGTCGGGGACGTCGACGCCGAGGAATGCGCAGAGCGGCTCCCAGCCCTGGCGCACGTCGTAGACGAGGACGTTGTCGGCGCCGAGGGCGCGCACGACGTCCTCGTTGTGCCGGTGGTACGCCGCGACGGCGTGGTCCTTGTCCTCGAAGCGGCCCTCGAAGATGCCGTCCCAGACCATGGTGCTGACGACGCGCAGCAGCCGCTCCTGGCGGGAGCCGGGCTCCGGCGGGTGCTCCTTGCTGCGCAGCACGAACTGGTAGAGCGTGTCGTACGTGCTCCGGTACCAGCCCTCGGCGTCGCGGACCGTCACGATGACCTTGGCCTCGGGGAACGCCTCAGCGAGCTGCCGGTAGTAGACCGTGCAGGGACCGTCGACCGCGGAGGAGTAGCCGTCGAACACCGCCCGCCAGTCGGGGTTCTCCCCGTCGCAGACGATCCTCTCCCACTGCTCCAGGCGGGCGTCGTCGCCCACGATGTCGAACATGTGGAAGGAGGGCCCGAGACCGAGCCGGTCCAGGGCCACCTTCAGCGAGGTCGTGCCGGTCCTGCCCAGGCCGGCGTTGATGAGCTTCACGGCGGTGCATCCCCTTCGTCAGCGCCAGGCCGCGGGGGCCTGGTTGGTGGCGACGTTGACCCGGTTCCACAGGTTGACCAGGCCGACGTGCATGAGGAGCGCGCCGAGCTGCTCGTCGTTGAAGTACTTCGAGCACTCCTCCCACACCGCGTCCGAGGCCATGTCCTGCGGGTCGGTCATGAGGGTGACGGCCTCGGCCATGGAGAGGGCGGAGCGCTCGGCGTCGGTGAAGCAGGTCTCGGTGCGCCAGGTGGCGACGAGGGGCAGCCGGTCGTCGGTGCCGTTCGCCAGGCCGGCCCGGTCCACGAGGGTCCAGTCGCGGCCGTTGATCTCGCTGACGCGGAGCCGGATCAGGTCGAGGGTGGCCTGCGGGATGCCGACCTTGCCGATGACCTCGGTCAGGTCGAGCAGGGGCTGCAGGGCGCCGGGAACGACCAGGGAAGGGTTGTCCATCCGTGGAGCCATCGGGTCTTCTCCTGTGCGATATGTGTATGGGAATTACCTCGGAAACATGCTGCTCCGGGCCCTGTCACATTCGCAAGAAATGCCGTTCAACTGCGGATGGGGCGCAGATGTAACGCCCGCTCGCGAACCGTAAGTTGCGTGTAATTCGGGCGATGACTTGTAGTGGTCTCGTGTCAGAGTCCACAACGACCAAGAGTAGGCAGCCGGTCTGCCGCGGCATTCACGAAACACGGAAATTTCTTCTCGACGGCCATTCCACGGTCACCGGGCACGTCCTCGACGTCCTCGGCGCGATCCGTGCGGCGGACCCCGCCCTCGGGGCGTACGTCGAGGTCGCCGAGGCCCGCGCGCTGCGCGAGGCCGAGGCGGCCGACCGGCTCGTCGCCGCGCTCGGCCCGGCCGCGTTCCGCGGCCGGCCGCTGCTCGGCGTCACCGTGTCGGTGAAGGACCTCATCCAGACCGAGGGCCTCGCCACCCGGCGCGGGTCGCTGCTGCCGAACCGCCGCGAGGCCGCCGACGCGCCCTCCGTGGCGCGGCTGCGCGCGGCGGGCGCGATCGTGGTGGGCAAGACGACGACGTCGGAGTACGGCTGGAGCGCGAGCACCGTCAGCCGGGTCTCCTCCCCCACCCGCAACCCCTGGGCGCTCGACCGGACCGCCGGCGGTTCCAGCGGCGGGGCGGCGGCGGCCGTGGCGGCGGGTCTGTGCACGGCGTCGCTCGGCACCGACGGCGCGGGCTCGGTCCGCATCCCGGCCGCCTTCTGCGGCGTGGTCGGCTTCAAGCCCTCGTACGGGCACGTCCCCTACGTGCCACCGTGCCCGGAGCGGCTGTCCCACGTGGGGCCGTTGGCGCGGAGCGTGGCGGACGTCGCCGCGCTCATGGAGGTGCTGGCGGGTCCCGACCGCCGCGACCCGGACTCGGCGGGCGTCCCGTCGCCGCCCGCCCGGGCGGCCGGGCCGCTGCGCGTCGGCTGGATCGAGTTCCCCGGCACGTCCGGCCCGGTCCGTGACGTCACCGAGGGCGTGCTGCCGGTCCTGGCGGCGCTCGGCCACCGGGTCGAGCGGGTCGAGGTCCCGTTCCCCGATCCGTACGAGGCGCTGGTCGACGTGCTGGCCGCCGCGGACGCCCACGGCACCGCCCCGGAGGACGAGGTCCTCTGCGACGAGGGCCGGCTGGCCGTCGTCCGGTACGGGCGGTCGCTGGGCGCCGCCGCGGTGGCGCGGGCCGAGAACACCCGGCTCGCGCTGCGGGCGCGGCTGGCGACGGTGATGGACTCCTACGACCTGCTGGTCATGGCGACCGTGCCGATCGAGCCGTTCGCCGCCGAGGCGATCGCCCCGCCGTGGGCGGCCGATCCGGCCGCGCTGCGGTGGCTGTCCTGGTCGCCCGCCTCGTACCCCTTCAACCTCACCGGCCAGCCCGCCCTCTCGCTGCCCGTCGGCCTCACGCCGGCCGGGCTGCCGGTCGGGCTCCAACTCGTGGGCCGCGTCGGTGACGACGGCCTCGTGCTCTCGGCCGCCGAGCTGCTCGAGTCGGCTCTCGGCCTCTCCCTGACTCCCCCCGGCTTCCCAACGGAAGGAAAATGATCATGGTCTCCATGTCGTGGTTCCTGAACGGCGAAGAGAGCGGCGCCGGACGTCCCGCGTACGCCGCCGAGCGCACGGGCGGCCGGGGCGGCGACGACGACTTCGCGCTCTCGGCCGCCGGACTCTTCGAGACGGTCCTCGGCCTCACCCTGGCGCGCCCCCACCTCAGCACGGAAGGAAAGTGATCATGGTCTCCAGGTCGTGGGCCACGCTCGGCGAGGACACCGGGGTCGGACGCCCCTCGTTCGTCGCCGAGTTCGGGCTCTGGGACGAACGCCAGACCGCCGCGGCCGAGCAGGTCGAGCTCCAGCTCGACGAGGTCGACCTCGTCCGGGTCGTCTTCTGCGACCCGCACGGACTCGCCCGCTCCAAGACGGTCCCCGCGAACGTCTTCCGCTCGGTGCTGCGCAACGGCATGGACTTCAGCGCCGGGCCGTTCCTCTTCGACACCGGCCACGCGGTCGCCGTCGACTTCCTCCAGGACGCCGGCGTCGGCGTCGGCGAACTCCTCGGCGCGGGCGACTTCGTGCTCGTCCCCGACCCCCGTACGTTCCAGGTGCTGCCCCGGGAGAACGGCGCCCGCACCGCGTGGGTGCTCGGCGACGAGTACCTGCGCGACGGCACCCCGCACCCCCTGTCCGCCCGGGGCGTGCTGCGCCGCGTCCTCGCCGAGTACGAGCGCCACGACCTGTCGCCGGTCATCGGCCTGGAAGTCGAGTGGTACCTGACCCGGCTCACCGGCGGCCCCGTCGGCAACGAGGGCAACGGCTTCGGCGTCCAGGGCGCGGCCCCCGAGGTGGAGGCCGTCAACCCCGGCTACCAGTTCAACCTCGACAGCGCCTACGACTCCGTCGCCGACGTCGCCGACCCCCTGGCCGCGATGCTGGCGCGCCTCGGCCTGCCGCTGCGCTCCTTCGAGCACGAGTCGGGCCCCGGGCAGCTGGAGACCACCTTCAACCCGATGCGCGCGCTCGACGCCGCCGACGCGATGCTGCTGCTGCGCACCCAGCTCAAGCAGGAGTGCCGGCGGCGCGGCTACCACGCCTCCTTCATGACGCTGCCCCGCCTCGCGAGCTTCGACGCCAGCGGCTGGCACCTCCACCAGTCCGTCAGCAGCACCAAGACGCGCGAGAACCTGTTCGCCGAGGGCGACGGCCTCCAGGACGCGATCTCGGCCGACGGGCAGGCGTACATCGAGGGACTGCTCTCCCGCGCCCGGGAGTTCTGCCTGCTCTCCGTCCCCACCGTGAACGGATACCGGCGCCTGGCGCCCGAGTTCACGCTCGCGCCGACCACCGTCGACTGGCAGTTCGAGAACCGCAGCGCGATGGTCCGGGTGCTCAGCGGCGGCAGCTCGACCCATGTGGAGAACCGCATCGGCGAGCCGTGCGCCAACCCGTACCTCCTCATCGCCGCCCAGCTCCACGCCGGCCTCGAAGGGCTGCTCGCCGGGGTCACCTCCGGCGACGCCCCGCGCCCGGCCCTGCCCCGTTCGCTGCGCGAGGCGATCGACGCCTTCCGCGCCAGCGACAGCGCCGAGCGGCTGCTCGGCGCCCCGCTCAAGGCCTGCCTGGCCAAGCTGAAGGAGAGCGAGGCCGACCGGTTCGACGCCTGGTCCGCCACCGCGCCGCCCGAGGCCACCCCCGGCGCCGTCACCGAGTGGGAGCACCGCGAGTACTTCGGTGCCTTCTGAACCCGCCGCACCAGCCCCGCACGAGAGGAAGAGGTGAGCACACCATGCCGAAGGTGAAAGAGACTCCGCCGGGAGCCACCACCGCACGCGCCGAGCGGATCGCCGAGCGCACCCGCGACGAGAACTGGAAGAAGCCGCCGCGTCGCATCGAGACGTCCGAGTGCATCACGTGCGACACGTGCCTGCGCAGCTGCCCGCCCGAGTTCGGGGCGATCTTCGACGACGGGCTCAACGTCGTGATCGTGCCCGAGCTCTGCTCCGGCTGCCCCAAGTGCGTGATGGTCTGCCCGGTCGACTGCATCTACGTCGACGAGGAGTGGACGGCCACCGAGGCCCGCATGTGGGACCACATCGAACTTTCCGCCGGAGGAACCGCATGACCATCCCCACCGAGCCGGACCGCACCCTCCCCCGGCGGGAGGCCATGGCCAAGGCGCGGCAGAGCCGCCGGCCGAGCAGGCTCGGCAGCCCGGCCGGGGCCGCCGGCGAGCCCGACTACCTGACCGAGAAGGAGACCGGCTTCCCGGCGCTGCTCCGGCAGACCTGGCGGCGGGCGACCGACGCCCCCGACCTCGCCACGGCCGTGGACACGCTGCTCACCCTCGCCGGGCACGTCCCGGCCGACATCCAGCTGCGGGCGCTGCCCGTGCAGGACGAGACCGCGCTGAAGGTGCTGGTCGGCAGGAACTGGCGCAAGGACGGCCGGGCCACCGACCGGGCCGAGGGCGCGGCCACCGCGTTCCTCGGCGAGATCGGCCTCGACAAGAGCGGCCGCATCCTCGTGCGGGTGCCGTCGCGCGGCCCGCTGAGCGCCGGGGCGGACCTCGTCGACGGCGTGATCCGGGTGCCGTGGTCCGCCGAGGACCTCGCCGACTACCAGGTCGAGCTGGCCCTCGCCACCGACCGCTGGCACGCCTCGGTGCGGGAGTGCCGCAACTGGCTGCTGGCGGCCGGTGCCGGCGGCCGGCGGGCGATCCTGAAGGAGCTGACGGAGGCGGCGCTGCGCACGGCGCCGTTCATCCTGTACGCCGGCGAGCGGCAGTACACGAACTTCCGCGACCAGAACAACCTCACGGGCAAGACGCTGCGGCCGGGCCACCCGGACTGCGTGCTGAGCAGCCTCCAGTCGATCCCGCTGGAGCTGTGGGCGGACGGCGACGTCCTGCTCGTCGTCTGCCTGACGCTGCTCGTGCGCTCGGCCGGCTACGGCCGGATCGAGGAGGCCAACGGGACGCAGCTGACGCTCGACCACGTGGCCCTGCTCCTGGAGCGCACCCGCACCGCCTACAACGCGGCCGCCCCCGAGCTGCCCGCGGTGCCCGCCCCGGCCTCCCACGGCGTCCTCGCCCTCGGGGAGCTGGCGGACGCGCTGGCCGCCCGGCGCCGTGAGCTCATGGGCGGTTCGGTGCAGCTCTACCGGGAGATCTACGGACCGCTGATGCACAAGATCGAGCGGGTCGCCGGTCCCGTGAAGGACGACGCGGCCCGCCTGGAGGCGGCGCTGTGCGCCCGGCTGAGCGAGCGGCTGCCGGTCTCCGGCGGCACGTTCGCGGAGCTGTCCGCGGCCCTGGAGGCCGCTCCGGGCTGGCTCGCGGAGCCGCACGGCACCTTCGGCTCCGGCCTGGAGTCGCTGGTGTACGAGACGGTGGCGGCGGCCACGGACGTCTTCGACGCGGACTTCGCGATGAGCCGCGGCATGCGGTCGCTGCCCGCGCTGATCGAGGCGCTGCGGGCCGAGGCGTACCCGACGATCGCCGAGTGGGAGATCCCGCACTTCTTCTGCTGCGTGGTCCCCTCGGAGGAGTCCCGTCGGCTCTTCGGCGGCTCGGCGTCCCGTCTGGCCGACACCGCGTGGGCGATCTCCTCGCGCATGCAGTACAACTCCTGGCACTTCCTGGTGGGCAACCTGCCGAAGGTGCCCGAGATCGCCGCCCGCGACCACTTCGTGCCGCCGGCGATCCCGGACATCGCCTACTACTCCGACCAGCACCACAACGGCCACGTCGCGGCCCGGGTGCGGTTCACCGTCCGCAGCCCGCAGGCGGTGGAGGTCCTCGGCCGGCGCTTCAACGGCTTCATGGACCTGCGGCTGCTGCGCTGCGAGGGGCTGCCCTTCGACGAGCAGGACCTGCTGGCGGCCGACCGCACCTCGGCCTTCGTCGCGGGGGCGACGAGCCTGGCCGCGACGCTGGTCGCGGGCGGCACGGACATCGAGGTGAAGGCCTTCGACTCCGCGTGGCACTGGTCCACGATCGCCGAGTAGTTCCCCCGGAAAACCCGTAGGGCCCCTGGCTTTCGCCAGGGGCCCTACGGGTTTGGGGGGTGCGGGGATCAGACCGCGGCCGCGGCCTGCGCCGCCGGCTGCTCGGCGGAGCGGGTGTGGACGGCGCGGTAGCCGTTCCAGTCGGCGCTGGTGGTCAGGGCGTAGCGCTTCTCCTGGAAGGCGTCACGGGCCTTGATCCACTGGGCCTCGGGCTGGTTGCGGAAGGAGTCGTAGAACACCTTGCCGTCCCACTGCGAGTAGACGACGACGAAGTCGTTGTCGGTGCCGACGGTGGCCAGGGTGCCCTCGCCGCCGTCCAGGTTGCGGGAGCGGATGCCGCGCAGGATCGACTGCGAGCGGTAGCCGGGGACGTCCACCAGCCACTCGTGGGCGGCACCGAGCGTGTCGACCAGGGCGCCCTGCTGGTTCGGCTTGACGCCGAGGATCTCGATGACGGTGTAGTCGTCGCGCTCCGGCGAGACCTCGGTGGTGGCGCCCTCGTACTCGGGGTGGCGCTGGCTGAGCTCCACCTCGGTCTGCATCAGACGGACGTAGGTGGTGATCTCGCGGAAGACCGGGACGGTGTGGTGCTTGAACTCGGAGTCGTTGTAGCGGGACTCCAGATCGTCCATGCCGCGCCACTGGATGAAGTTGGCGGTGCCCGGGTTCTGCTCGCCGCGGTGGACGGTGCTGGAGATCCAGCCCGGGTAGGCGGCGACGTCCACGATCTTCTTCATCTCGTCGACGAGCGTGTCGACGCGGTCGCGGGAGTCGGTCTTGAAGAGGTTCAGGACGGTCAGGTGGCCGGCCTCGGGGCTGATGAACGGCATTGCTGCTCCTTGGAGAGGTGCGTACGGGTAAGGCGGTGCGTACGGGTAAGGGGGCGCCCCGCGGGGTACGGGGCGCCGGTGGTGCGAGGGCGTTGCTAGTTGCCGGAGGGGGCGCCGAACCAGCGGTTCAGGGCGTCCTGGAGGCCTTCGGCGCCGTCGGTGGCGATCCAGGCCGTGTAGCCGTCGGGGCGGACGAGGACCGCGTCGACCTCGGCGAGCGGGCCCTCGGGGCGGGCCTTGGCCGTGACGACGTCGACCCGGTCGGCCCACCCGGCGGCGGCCTCGGCGACGGCGGAGTCGCCGGCCAGGTCGAACACGACGGGGCGCCCGGTGTGCAGGGCCCGGTAGGCGGTCGTCTCGCCGTCCTCGCCGGTGAAGGCGAAGTCGGCCAGGCGGCGGCCGAGGAGCGGGTGCTCGCCGGCGCCGGCGTCGTACGTGATGTCGAAGCCGGTGACGAGGCCCACCAGGTGCTTGCGGACGTCCTCGTACGCGAGCAGCTCGGCGAAGACGGCGCGCATCGGGTCCATCTCGGGGCCGCCGAGGTACAGGCTGCGCTGGGCGAGCGTGTTGTCGATGATGCGGGCGGCGACCGGGCGGCGCTCGGTGTCGTACGTGTCGAGCAGGCCCTCGGGGGCGTGGCCCTTGAGGGTGGCGGCGAGCTTCCAGCCGAGGTTGACGGCGTCGCCGAGGCCGGCGCTGATGCCCTGGGCGCCGATCGGCATGTGGATGTGCGCCGAGTCGCCGGCCAGGAAGACGCGGCCCTTGCGGTACTCGGCGGCCTGGCGGCTGGAGTCGGTGAAGTAGCTGAGCCAGACCGGCTTGCCGGCGGAGATGTCGTCGCCGGTGACGCGCTTGAAGGAGTCGGCGACCTCCTGGAAGGTCGGCGGCTCGGAGGTCGGGCGGACGCCGGCGCCGCGCTCGAAGACGACGACGCGGGTGGTGTTCGGGCCGACGGGCAGGACGACGACCATGCCGGCCTCGCCGAGCTCGCCGGTGGGGCGCAGCCGCACCTGGACGTCGGTGACGTCGGCCATCAGCATCTCGAGGGTGGCGTCGTACCCGGGGAAGTCGATGCCGGACAGCTTGCGGACGACGCTGCGGGAGCCGTCGGCGCCGACCAGGTAGCGGGCGCGCAGGGTGCGCGGGCCCTCGGGGGTCTCGGCGGTGACCTCGACGCCCTCGGCGTCGTCGGTCAGGCCGGTGACCTCCCAGCCGCGGCGGATCTCGGCGCCGAGGCCGGTGGCCCACTTCGTGAGGTTGGCCTCGGTGAAGGCCTGCGGGACGCCGCGGACGCCGAAGTTGCCGCCGGGCACGATGGTGTAGTCGAGCGGCATGCCGCCGAAGTGGCCGAAGGGGATGACGCCCATCTCGCCGAAGGACTCCAGGAGTCCGCGCTGGCCGAACTCCTCCATGGTGCGGGCGGAGAAGCCGAGGGCGCGCGACTGGCGCATCGGCTGGGCGAGCCGCTCCAGCACGACGGCGTCGACGCCGGCGAGGCGGAGTTCGCCGGCGAGCATGAGTCCGGTGGGGCCGGCCCCCACGATGATCACGTCGGTGTCAAAGTCCTGCACTGTCGTTCCTGCCTTCCATGGGTGTCTCTTCTGCGGGAAGCCGGTTGTCGAGGTTGCTCGCCATCGAGGTCATATGGGCGCGGACCCGGTCGAGGCCGATCAGCTCGGAGAGGACCGCGCGCAGCGGTTCGGCCTCCGGGCCGTCGAGCATCAGTCGTTCCTGGGCCGCGACGTGGTGGAGGACCCGGGCCGCGGCGGGGTGCCGGGCCTCGTGGTAGCCGTCGAGAAGTCCGGGGGCGGCCCGGCCGTTCATGGTCTCGGCGAGTCTGGGTCCGAGGTCCACCGCGTCCTGGAGTCCGGTGTTGAGGGCCTGGCCGCCGACCGGCGGGTGCCAGTGGGCGGCGTCGCCCGCCAGCAGGACGCGGCCGCTGCGGTAGGTGTCGGCCTGTCCCTTGGCGTTGTCGAAGGCGTCGAGCCAGAGCGGGGTGCCGCCGGAGACGTCCTCTCCGGTGACCCGCCGCCAGGCGTCGACGACCTCGTCGAAGCGGGGCGGCCCGGATCGGGCGGGCACGGGCCCGCCGAAGGCGTGGACCATGATCCGGGTGACGCCGTCGCGGGTGGCGGCGACGGCGAAGCCGTCGGCGAGCCGCTCGAAGCGGCGGTCGCGGACGGTGAGTCCGGTGATGTCGGCGCGGAGCAGTTCCTTGTCCGCCGGGGTGGCCGTCACGGGGATGCCGGCCAGCCGGCGGACGGTGCTGTGGGCGCCGTCGCAGCCGACGACGTACGCCGCGCGGAGCTCCAGCGGCCCGTCGGGGCCCTGGATCCGGCAGCGGACGTGGTCGGGCCGCTGGGTGAGTCCGGTGAGTTCGTGGCCGCGGAGCGGGGTGATGCCCAGCTCCGCGGCGCGGGCGGCGAGGGCGGCCTCGGTGCGGTACTGGGGCACCTTCCAGTTCCCGGCGTACGGGCTGTCCACCGGGGTGAGGGCGAAGCCGAGGCCGCCGAAGTGGGTGCGGGGTTCGTGCGCGGCCCCGGCGAGGAGGGCGTCGAAGCCGCGCTCGTGGAGCAGTTCGGCGGTCCGGGTGGAGAGCTGGCTGGCCCGTGACTCGGTCATGGGCCGGGCCAGCTTCTCCACGAGGACCACGGGGACCCGGGCGCGGCCCAGCTCGCAGGCGAGCAGGAGCCCGACGGGGCCCGCGCCGACGATGACGACGAGGTCGTCCGCCCGGGTCGTGGTCACGACTCCGCGCCCCCGCCGGCGAGGGCCTCGGCGTGGGCCTTGGCGAGGCCGAGGGTGGCGAGGCTGTTGGTGCTGAGGGCGCTCTGGACGAACGCCGCGGCGCTCTCCACGGTGGCGTCCGCGCCGAGGACCCCGGTGACGTTCTCGGTGTTGATGCGGACGGTGTGGCGGGAGGTGACGGCGACGCCGCCGCCCTCGCGCTCCTCGATGAGCCAGCGGCCGGTGTGCAGGGTCATGAGGGCGGGCAGGACGATCTGCTTGTAGACGATCGTCGTGGCCGGGGTGCAGACGCGGACGGAGCGGGTGGTGTGGGTGCTGCCGTCCTTGGCGCGGGTGTCCATCTCCAGGATCTGCAGGCCGGGCTCGTCCTCGTCCAGCCGCACGCGCGAGACGTGCGGCAGGCGCTCCTGCCAGAGCTGGGCCTCGTTGAGGAAGTCGTAGACGTCCTTGCCGTGGCCGTCGACGGTGACGGTGTCCTCGAAGGTGATGAGCCGGTCGGGGCCGGTGGCCTCGGCGCTCGCCTTCAGGGCCTGGAGCTCGGAGCCGCTGTTGCGGTCGACGGCCTGCTGGATCCACTCCAGGTCGGCGGGGTCGTCGGTGGCGGCGTGGAAGTCGTGGAGCAGGCGGACGCGGCTGGTGTCGGCGGTGAGGGCCTCGACCACCCAGGCGCCGCCCATGCCGCCGACCGGGTGCTGCGAGCGCTCCTGACGGAACGTCACGGTCAGTTTCTCGGCGTCGTGTTCGCGCCGGGAGGTCCAGGTCTTGGCGGTGCCGTTGGCGGTCGCCCAGAGCCGGATCAGCTCGGAGTCGCCGTCGCGCTCCACGACCTCGGCGTGCACGGTCGGCGGGAAGGTCTCCGGCCAGCGGGTGACGTCCGCGACCAGCGCGTACACCGCTTCGGCGGGGGCGGAGACGTCGATGGTGTGCTCGGTGCGGTGGATCTCGTGCTCGGTCACGTGTGTTTCTCCTCGGGGTAGCGGGGCGGCCTCAGCCCTGGGCGGGCGCCGCGGCCTCGCCGAACCAGCGGCGCAGCGCGGCCTCCGGGCCCTCTGCGCCCGGTGCGGTCCAGGCGACGTAGCCGTCGGGGCGGACGAGCACCGACTCGGTCGGGGCGTCGCCCTCCTCCGGTCCGGCGGGGAACGTCCGGACGCGGACCACGTCGACCCGGTCGGACCAGCCGGCGGCGGCCTCGGCCACCCGGCCGGTGGCGTCCGCGGTGATCAGCACGCCGCGGGCGCCGTGCAGCAGCCGGGCGATCCGGTCGGTGCCGCCGTCGGCGAGCTCCAGCTCGCGGTCGGCCATCCGGGCGCCGAGCAGCGGGTGCGCCGGGCCCTCGGGGCCGGCGCCGCCGACCTCGTAGCGGATGTCGAAGCCGCTGACCATGCCGGACATGTGCCGGGCGGCCGCCGGGATCGCGAGGATCTCGGCCATGACGCTCCGCAGCGGCCGCACGGAGCTGCCGGTGAGGTTGAGCGTGCCCTGGGCGAGGGTGCCGCGCAGGACGCGGGCGCCCACCGGGTGGCGCTCGGAGTGGTACGTGTCGAGCAGGCCCTCGGGGGCCCGCCCGGCGATCGTGGCGGCCAGCTTCCAGCCGAGGTTGTACGCGTCCTGCACGCCGACGCTCAGGCCCTGGCCGCCGGCCGGCAGGTGGATGTGCGCGGCGTCGCCGGCGAGCAGCACCCGGCCGCGCCGGTACTCGGTGGCCTGGCGGGTGGCGTCGGTGAAGCTGCTCACCCAGCGCGCCTCGCCGTGGTGGATGGAGTCGCCGGTCAGCCGCTGCCAGGCGTCCGCGACCTGCTCGAAGGTGACCTCGGCGCGGTCCGGCGGGGTGCCGTTCTCGCAGACGATGATGCGGGTGTAGCCCTCCTCCAGCGGCGCGGCCATGACCATGCCGTTGGGGAAGAGTTCGCCGATCATGCGGGGCTTGATGTCGGCGCCCTTGACGTCCGCGAGGTACATCTCGCGGGTGGCGTCGGAGCCGGCGAACTCGAAGCCGGCCAGGCGCCGGACGGTGCTGCGGCCACCGTCACAGCCCACCAGGTAGCGGGCGGTGTGCTCCTCGTCCCCCTCCGGGCCGGTGACCGTGACGGTGACGCCGTCGGCGGTCTCGGTGAAGCCGGTGAACTCGTAGCCGCGGCGCAGGACGGCGCCGAGCTCGACGGCCCGGTCCTCCAGCATCTCCTCGATCTTGTACTGGGGGGCGCCGCGGACTCCGAAGTGCGAGCCCTCCAGGATCCCGTAGTCGATCGGGATGCCGCCGAAGTGTCCCTGGCGGGTGATCTCGATGTTCTCCAGGCGGTCGAGGATGCCGCGCTGCTCGAACATCTCGGTGGCGCGGGCGGTGAAGCCGATGCCGCGCGACTCCCAGCTCCGCTCGGCCCGCTGCTCGAAGACGACGACGTCGGCGCCGCCGAGGCGGAGCTCGGCCGCGAGCGTCAGCCCCGCGGGCCCTGCCCCGATAACTATGACATCGGTATTCATGACTTCCTGTCCTGAGCCTCGACTTCTGCGATGGGAGGGGGACCGGCCGTACGCCTGGGCGGGACGCCTCAGACGGTCGGGACGGCCTCGATGATGGAGATCGGCGCGGAGGTGGGCACGGCGCGCGTCAGCGTGAAGCCGGCCTTGGCGAACAGCTCGCGGTACTCCTCGAGGGTGCGCTCCTGGGCGCCCAGCATGAGCATCAGCCAGAGGTCGATGGCCTGGCCGAGGTGGTGCTCGTTGCCCTCCGGGAGGACGTACTCCATGACGAGCAGCTTGCCCTCGGGGCCCATCGCCTCGCGGGCGTTCTTCAGCGCCGTGATCGCGTCGGCCTCGGAGAAGTCGTGGATGATGTGCTTGAAGAGGTAGGCGTCGCCGCCGGTGGGCAGCTTGTCGAGGTAGCCGCCGTGCTCGATGGTGAAGCGGTCCGCGACGCCCGCGGCCTCGAAGTACGCCTGGGAGTCGACGGTGGCGACCTCGGAGTCGTAGAGCACGCCCTTGACGTTCGGCGCCGCCTGGAGGATGCCGGCGAGCAGGTTGCCGCGGCCGGCGACGACGTCGACGACGGTGTTGAACTGCGAGAAGTCGTAGGCGGCGACGAGCGGGGCGGTCTCCGACTCGGAGAGCCCGCCGAAGGCGTGGAAGAAGACCTGCGCGTACTCGGGGTTGGCGTGGAAGAAGTCCAGGGCGCCCATGCCGCGCAGCTTGGGGAGGTTCGGCTCGCCGGTCTCGACGGCGGTGAAGAGGTGGCCCCACTCCTCGTGCAGGAACGGGTGGCTCATGAGCAGCGCGAAGCCGCGCATCGAGTCCGTCGCGTCCTCGCGGAGCTTGTCGGAGAGGGCGGTGTTCTCGAAGGCGCCGTCCTCGCGGACCGCGAAGACGCCGTGGCCGGCGAGGGCGCGCAGGACGCGGCGGGTCGACTTGGCGTCGGCGCCCACGCGCTGGGCGATCTCCTCGACGGGGAGCGGGCCGTCGGCGAGGACGTCCGCGACACCGAGCTTGGCCGCGACGGAAAGGGCCTGGGTGATGACGGCACCCTGAATGAGATTGAGCAGCGCGTACGAATCGGACTGGTCGCGGACCTCGGGCGTTGCGGACATGACTTTCCTTTCGGAGCGCCTTTTCGTGGATTCCTGGACGATAGGTCGGCTCTTCCGGGGCCCGCAACCATGCTTTTTTGAAATTGTTGACTCGAACGTTCAACCGGCGAATCCGTGCGGTTGAACGCCGCTCGGACTCCAACTCACCTCCACTCCTCCTCGACCGGGAATCCGGGCTCTCTTGCCAGGTTGTTCCGGCACCACATACACCCCGAGAAGGAGCAGGCGGAAATGGCGGACAAGGGACAGCAGGTAGCGCTGATCACCGGCGGCACGAGCGGAATCGGTCTGGCCGTCGCCGAGAACTTCGCGCGCCAGGGGCACAGCGTCTTCATCTGCTCGCGCAACCCCGAGAACGTCACGGAGACGGTCGAGAAGCTCCGTGCCGAGGGGTACGACGTGGACGGCCTGGCCGCCGACGTCGCCAAGCCGGAGGACGTGACCCGTCTCGTCGAGGCGGCCGTCGCGCGCTACGGCAGCATCGACATCCTGGTCAACAACGCGGGCCGCAGCGGTGGCGGCGTGACGGCGGAGATCTCGGACGAGCTCTGGAACGACGTCATCAACACCAACCTGACCAGCGTCTTCCTGGTGACCCGCGCGGTCCTCACCACCGGCGGCATGCGGGACAAGACGAGCGGCCGGATCATCAACATCGCCTCCACGGCCGGCAAGCAGGGCGTCGTCCTCGGCGCCCCGTACTCGGCCTCCAAGCACGGCGTCGTCGGCTTCACCAAGGCCCTCGGCAACGAGCTGGCCCCGACCGGCATCACGGTCAACGCCGTCTGCCCCGGGTACGTCGAGACGCCGATGGCCCAGCGCGTCCGCCAGGGCTACGCCGCCGCCTACGACACCTCCGAGGACGCGATCCTCGAGAAGTTCCAGTCCAAGATCCCGCTCGGCCGCTACTCCACGCCCCAGGAGGTCGCGGGTCTCGTCGGCTACCTCGCCTCCGACACCGCCGCGTCCATCACCTCCCAGGCGCTCAACGTCTGCGGCGGCCTCGGCAACTTCTGACCGCACCCGCCGAGACCGCAGCGACGACAGCACCGACATCAAGGAGGCCGACGTGCCGCACACCACCCCGACCCCGGTGGACTTCTGGTTCGACCCGACCTGTCCCTGGGCCTGGCTGACCTCCCGCTGGGTCCTGGAGGTCGCGGCGCACCGGCCCCTCGATGTCCGCTGGCGCGTGATGAGCCTGACGGTGCTCAACGAGGGCCGCACCGACCTGGACGAGCGCTGGCACCGTGACCTGGCGCTGCGCATGGAACCCGTGCGGGTCTGCGCCGCCGCCGAGGAGCGGTACGGCTCCGGGGTGCTGGGCCGGCTCTACACCGAACTCGGCACCCGCTTCCACCTCGACCGGGCGCCCAAGGAGCGGGCCACCTACGCGGCGGCGCTGGCCGCCGCGGGCCTCGATCCCGGCCTGGCCGACGCGGCCGGGTCCGAGGCGTTCGACGGCGCGGTGCGCGCCTCGCACGACGAGGGCATCGGCCGCGTCGGCACCGACGTGGGCACCCCCGTCCTCGCGGTGGGCGACGTGGCGTTCTTCGGTCCCGTGGTGACTCCCACCCCGAGGGGCGAGGACGCGGTGCGGCTCTGGGA
The DNA here is from genome assembly GCF_053589515.1 of Streptomyces sp. NPDC003327. Lineage (NCBI taxonomy): Bacteria > Bacillati > Actinomycetota > Actinomycetes > Kitasatosporales > Streptomycetaceae > Streptomyces > Streptomyces sp. NPDC003327. The sequence goes on from NZ_JBSFSA010000029.1 coordinate 25,193, forward strand.
CGGCGTCCTCGCCGTGGCCGGGACCGACGGTTTCTTCGAGCTCAAGCGGACCCGCACCCGCGATCCGCTCTTCACCTGAGGGCCCGGTCAGTGGTGCGCCCCGACCGTCGGTGCGGTCCAGTTCTCGGCCAGCCAGCTCTCCAGGGAGACCAGGTCCGGCCGGTTCTCGCGCAGCGCGGGCAGGTCGGCGCGGTAGCCGTCCCGCTCGAACCAGTCGAACATGTTGGCGAGGTCCTCGCGGGCCGCGCGCAGCGGTTCGATCGGCAGCTGCTGGAAGCGGGTGGGGACTCCGGAGACCGCCTCGAAGGCCGCCGCCATCTGCGGTCCCGTGAGGTCGTCGCCGGCGATCTCCACGGTCCTGCCGAGCCAGCCCGCCGGGTCGTCGAAGGCGTCCGCCGCGAAGACCCCGATGTCGCTGGTCGCGATGAGCTGCACGGAGGTCTCCGGGTCCAGCCACATGGCGAGGACGAGGCCGTCCGCCACCGGGCGCGGGGCGATGTCCAGCAGGATGTCGTGGAACATGACGGGCCGCAGCACGGTCAGCGGCAGGTCGAGGGTGCGCAGGTACTCCTCGATCCGCAGCTTGCTCTCGAAGTGCGGGACCCGGGTGTCGCGGTCCGCGCCGCCGACCGAGCTGTACACGAAGTGCTTCACCCCGGCCCGTACGGCCGCGTCGGCCACCGCCCTGCCCTGGCGCTCCTCGGCCTCGCAGCCGCCGGGGCCCCGGAAGGTCTGGACGCTGAACACGCCGTGGACGCCGTCCATGGCCGCCGCGAGCGAGGCCTCGTCGTCCATGTCCCCGCGGACCAGGACGGCGCCCGCCTCCGCGAGGGCCTTCGCCTCGTCCTTGGCCGGGTCACGGACCAGGGCGCGCACGGAGTGCCCGCGCCGGAGCAGTTCGCGGGCCACCGCCCCGCCCTGCCGGCCGGTACCGCCGAGCACCAGGATCGTCTCTTCAACCGCCACTGTCTGTCTCCATGTCTGTGGTCCGCCGGTTTCCCGTCCGGCGCGACGTCGGGTCGTGGGGGCCGCCGCGTGCGGGCGGTCTCCCCCGGGGGGTCAGGCCGCCGACAGCACCTTGAGCTGCAGCAGCGAGTTGACGAAGTCGACGAGCTGCCGGGCGGTGTGGATGTCGCCGAGCTCGTCCTCGCAGAGTTCGACGCCGAAGTCCCGCTCGAGACGGCTGTACGTCTCCAGGAGCGCGAGGGAGTCGTAGCCGAGCTCCTCGAAGGCGCGGTCGGGCGCCTCCTCGAGCGAGAGGGCCTCCTCGTCCTCGCCGGCGCACTGGGTCATGATGGTCTGGAGGTCAGCGATCGTGATCTGCTGCAAGGCCGTTCCTCTTTCTGTGTGGATGGGCGTTCCGCGCTACCACGGAACGGGTCCCTCGTCCGCCAGGCAGGCGCCCGACGGGCCGGTCTCGTCCAGGAGGGCGAGCCGGACCGCGATCCCGGCGCCCTCGGCGGGCGTCCGGTGACCTCGGTGGTGGTTGATGTCGGTGGCCACCACTCCGGGGAGGGCGGCGTTGACCTTGACGGGGGTGTCGCGCAGCGCCTTGGCGTAGGCGACGGTGACGGCGTTGAGCGCGGTCTTCGAGGACTGGTAGGCGATCATGTCGAGGCCCGCCAGCGGCGATTCCGGGTGGGAGTTGAGCGTGAGCGAGCCGACGTGGCTGGACAGGTTGACGATCCGGCCGGCCGGGGAGCGGCGCAGCAGCGGCAGCATCGCGCCGGTCACGGTGACCACGCCGAAGACATTGGTCTCGTAGACCTCCCGCAGGTCGGCGGCGGTCGCCTCGGCGGCCGTGCCGGTGAAGCGGCCGGCGATGCCGGCGTTGTTCACCAGGACGTCCAGGCGTCCGTACCGCCGCTCGATCTCGGTGGCGGCCGCGGCCACGGAGGCCGGGTCGGTCACGTCGATCACCAGCGGGTGCGCGGTGATGCCCTCGGCGGTCAGGGTGTCGGCGGCCTGCTTGCCGAGCACCTCGTCGCGGGCTCCGACGAAGACGACGGTCCCCCGCTCACCGAGCTGTCGCGCGACGGCGAAGCCGATGCCCTTGTTGGCGCCCGTGATGAGGGCGATCCTCTCGACCGGCACGTCTCTTCCTCTCGCCCTTTTCTCGGGGACCGAATTGCTCATGCATTGAAGGTAGTAAGTGGCAAAACCCCGGAGCACCTCCGACATTGCCATCGGGTTCAGCGTTCAACCGTTCAATATCGGCGTTCAAGCAGGCTCATTCCGCAGTCGAACGCCATTCCCTCGCGCGCGCGTATTCCTTTCATTGCGACCGAACAGGGCGCTCGGTAGCTTCCCCTCACATGGAAAACATTGACGTCATCGTCGTCGGAGCCGGTCCGGTCGGCCTGATGCTGGCCGGAGAACTCCGCCTCGGCGGAGTGGACGTGGCCGTCTACGACCGGTCACCCGCCCCCTCCGGGGAATCCCGCGCCCTCGGCTTCAACCGGCGGGCCGCCGAATCGCTCGCCCAGCGCGGCGTGCTCGACCGCCTCGGGGCCTTCCGCTGGGGCCCGATGGGCCACTTCGGCGGGGTCCGCTTCGACCTGGGCATGCTCGACGAGGACCACAGCGGCGTCCTCGGCCTCTCCCAGGCCCGCACCGAGGAGGCGCTGGCCGGCTGGCTCGCCGACCTCGGCGTGCCGGTGCTCCGCGGCCGCGAGGTGACCGGGCTGCGCGAGACCGGGGACGCCGTCGTCGTCGCGTACGAGGGCCCGGACGGGCCGGGCGAGCAGACCGCCGCGTACGTCGTCGGCTGCGACGGCGTGGGCAGCGCCGTCCGGCGGCTCGCCGGCATCGCGGCGCCCGGCTGGGCGGCCACCCGCGGCATGTACACGGCCGAAATCACCGGGGTACGGCTGCGCCCGCGCCCCATCGGCGAACGGCTGCCGGGCGGCAGCATGGTCGTGTGCACCCCGGTCGGCGAGGACCGCTACCGGGTCGTCGTCCACGACCTGTCGCTGCCCGCGGACCCGGACACCGAGGCGCTGACCTTCACGGAGGTCGCCGACGCCTGGCAGCGGCTCACCGGCGAGTCGATCCACGACGCCGAGCCGCAGTGGCTCTGGGCGACCGGCAACTCCGCAGCGCTCGCGGAGGAGTTCCGGCGCGGCCGGGTCCTGCTCGCGGGCGACGCCGCGCACGAGATACCACCGCTCGCCGCATGGGGACTGAGCGCCGGCCTCCAGGACGCGGCGAACCTCGGCTGGAAGCTGGCGGCCACCGTCAAGGGCTGGGCGCCCGAGGGACTCCTCGACACCTACGACGCCGAACGGCGCCCCGTGGGGCGCGAGTTGATCCGCAACGCGCGCGCAGCCGGGAAGATCTACCTCGGCGAGGAGGCCATGGAGCCGGTCCGCGAGGTCCTGGGCGAGCTGCTCTCCCACAAGGACGCGGCGGAGCAGGTCGCGGGGATCGTCAGCGGCCTCGGCATCCACTACGACCTCGCCAAGGGCGACCACCCACTGCTCGGGCTGCGCCTGCCGCCCGAGCGCCGCGTCGTCCTCGCCGACGGCACGCAGACCCGGGTCGCGGACCTCCTGCACGCCGGTCACGGCCTGCTGATCACCGCGGACCCGGCCCTCGCCCGCACCGCCGAGGGCCTCGACGACCGCCTCGACGTCGTCACCGGCACCTGGGCGGAGGCCCCCGAACCCGCCCTCGACGCCGTCCTGGTCCGCCCCGACGGCTACGTCGCCTGGACATCCCCCGGCACCGTCGACGCACTCACCGACGCCCTCGCCCGCTGGTTCGGCACCGCAGCCCGATGACCGGCGACACCCGCGGAACCCCGCGACCGACAAGGAGCACACGCATGTCCAGGGATGTCATCGTCGTCGGAGCGGGCCCGGTCGGGCTGATGCTGGCGGGCGAACTCGCGCTCGGCGGCGCCGACGTCGTCGTGTACGAACGGCTCACCGCACCCGCCCGCGAGTCCCGCGGCGCCAGCTTCACCAAGCGCACCGCCGAATGCTTCGACCAGCGCGGACTGCTCGGCGGCCTCGGCCCCACCGAACCCGCCGACGCCCACTTCGGCGGCGTGCCCATCGACCTGGAGCCGCTCGCCGAGGACCACTACGGGCACCGCGGCGTGCCGCAGTTCCGCACCGAGCGGATGCTGGAGGAGTGGGTGACCGGCCTCGGCGTGGAGATCCTGCGCGGCCACGAGGTGACCGCCTTCGAGGAGTCCGCCGAGGCCGTCACCGTCTCCTTCACCGGCCCCGACGGGCAGCCGGGCGCGGAGACCGCCGCGTACGTCGTCGGCTGCGACGGCGGCCGCAGCTCCGTCCGCAAGCTGGCCGGGATCGACTTCCCCGGCACCGAGGGCACCCGCGGCTTCCTCACCGCCGACGTCACCGGGATCGAGACCCGCAAGCGGCGCATCGGCGAGAACCTGCCGGGCGGCAGCATGATCATGGCGATGGACCTGGAGAACGGCGTCACCCGGGTCGTCGTCCACGAGGCCGGCACGCCGCCGCGCGACCGCGCCTCGCTCACGTACACCGACCTCGCCGACGCCTGGCAGCGGCTCACCGGCGAGTCCCTGCACCACGGCGAGTGCCGCTGGATCAGCTGCTTCACCGACGCCTCCCGTGCCGCCGCCACTTACCGGCGCGGCCGTGTCCTCCTGGCGGGCGACTCCGCGCACATCCAGCCGCCGGCGATGGCCCAGGGCCTGAGCGTCGGCGTCCAGGACGCCGTCAACCTCGGCTGGAAGCTGGCCGCGACGGTGACCGGCCGGGCGCCGGAGGGGCTCCTCGACACCTACGACGCGGAGCGCCGCCCGATCGGCGAGCAGCTGGCGCGCAACGCGCGGGCCGCGATCGAACTGCGGCTCACCGGCGAGGACATGGACCCGGTGCGGGAGATCGTGGGCGAGCTGGTGCGCCACGAGGGGGCCGCCGAGCACCTGGCGGGGATGCTGAGCAACCTCGGCGTCCGCTACGACCTCGCCAAGGGCGACCACCCGCTGCTCGGGCTGCGCCTGCCGCCCGAGCGCCGCGTCGTCCTCGCCGACGGCACGCAGACCCGGGTCGCGGACCTCCTGCGCACCGGCCGGGGCCTGCTGATCACCGCGGACCCGGCCCTCGCCCGCACCGCCGAGGGCCTCGACGACCGCCTCGACGTCGTCACCGGCACCTGGGCGGAGGCCCCCGAACCCGCCCTCGACGCCGTCCTGGTCCGCCCCGACGGCTACGTCGCCTGGACCTCCCCCGGCACCGTCGACGCACTCACCGACGCCCTCGCCCGCTGGTTCGGCACCGCCGAGCAGCGCTAGGAGATCGGTCCAGTCGGTCTCGACCGGGGTTCCGGGAACCCCGTCGAGACTGCCGACACATCTGTCCCGGGGCCGATCCGCGGCGCCCGGGGCGGCTTACGACACCGTAACCATGAAGGAGCTGGTGGAATGGCTGGCAGCGAACGGGATCAGGCGACCGGCACGCCGCACGTGGTCGTCGTCGGAGGTGGCATCGCGGGCCTCTCGGCCGCGTTCCATCTGCGGAACGAGCCGGTGCGGGTCACGGTCCTGGAGGGGGCGGACCGGCTCGGCGGCAAGCTGAAGGTCTCCGAGGTGGCGGGGGTCGCCGTCGACGAGGGCGCGGAGTCGCTGTACGCCAACCGCCGCAAGACCACCGGCCTGATCAAGGACGCCGGGCTCGGCGACCGGATCATGTCGGCCGGGGTGACCGCCTCCGCGATCTGGAGCAGGGGCGAGATCCGGCACCAGCCGGACCGCCAGTTCATGGGCGTGCCCTGTGACCTGGACGACCTGGCCCGGTCCGGGGTGCTGTCCGAGGAGGGCGTCGAGCGGGCCCGGCAGGACCTGTTCCTGCCCCCCTTCGACCGCCAGGGCGACGTCTCCGTCGCCGAGTTCGTCGGCGGCCGGTTCGGCCGGGAGGTCGTGGACCGCCTCGTCGAGCCGTTCCTCGCGGGCGTGTTCTCCGGCCGCGCCGAGGACCTGTCCTTCGAGGCCACGCTGACCCCGCTGGCGAAGGCCTCCCGCCACCAGGCCTCGCTGGCCGACGCGGCGGGCGCGCTGGTGCCGGTGCTCGCCCCGGGCGAGAAGCCGCCGCCGGTGAGCGTCGCCACCCTGGACGGCGGCTTCGGTTCACTGCCGGCCGCCGTGGTGGAGGAGACGCTGAAGGCCGCGCCCGACACCGTCTTCCGTACGGACGCCCCGGTGCGCGAGCTGGCGCGGAGCGCGGGCGGCTGGCGGCTCACGGTCGGCTCGGCCGGGGCGCCGGAGCTGATCGAGGCGGACGCGGTGGTCATCGCCACCCCGGCGGGACCGACGAGCGGCCTGCTCGCCGGCGTCCCGGGGACGGGCGCCGCCGTCGCCGCCCTCGACGAGGTGCGGTACGCGAGCGTCGCGGTCGTCACCCTCGCCTACCCGAAGGCCGCCTTCCCGGGCGGCGGGCTCTCCGGCCGGGGCTACGCGGCCTACCGGGTGCCCGCGGTGGAGGGGAAGCTGGTCAAGGAGGTCACCTTCACCACGGTGAAGTGGCCGCACCTGGCCGGCGAGGTGGAGATCGTCCGCTGCTTCCTCGGCCGGTTCGGCGAGGAGCGGATCCTCGGCCGCGACGACGCCTCGCTGGTGGCGGTGGCCGCGGCGGAGCTGGCCGAGGCGACCGGGGTGACCGGCGTCCCGGTCGAGTCGCGGGTGAGCCGCTGGCAGGACGCCCTGCCGCAGTACACCGTCGGCCACCTGGACCGGGTGAACCGCATCCGGGAGTCCGTGGCGACCCAGCCCGGCCTCTCGGTCTGCGGCGCGCTGTACGACGGTGTGGGCGTCGGCGTCTGCATGGCGACCGCGCGCAAGGCCGCCGACGAGGTCCTGTCCTGGCTGGCGAAGAAGGACGGCGCGGCGACCTCGGTCGCGGCCGGCGTCTGAGGGACTCCGCGGGGAACTCCGCCCGGAACGGCTCGTCGTTCCGGGCTTCCTCATGTCCGGAGACGGACGGGAGACCCCGACGACGGCAATGACAACGGCAACGACGACACCGACACCGACACCGACACCGACGGCAACGACGACGGCCGTACCCCGAGGGGTACGGCCGTCGTCGGTTGCGCGCGGGCGTCAGCGGTCCAGGAGGGCCGCGAACACCTCGGCGAGGACCTGCTCCGGGTCCTCGGCGCCCTCCGTGCGGCGCCAGGCCACGTGCTGGTCCGGGCGGACCAGGAGTGCGCCCGCCTCGCCGGTGCCGCGGACGGCCGCCCAGCCGCCGTCGACGTCGGCGTACGCGCCGCCCTCGCCGATGACGACCGTGGTGAGCGGCACGGAGAACTTCTCCGCGACCCGCGCGGCCGCCTCCGCCCACGGCTCGCCCTCGGCGCCGGTGAACAGCGTGAAGCCGCCGGTGCCGGTGAGGTCGAGGGTGGACAGGCGCTCGCCGTCCCGGGTGACCCAGGCGTGCGGCAGCCGGTGTCCGGGGCGGGACGTCGGCGTGTGCTCGTTCCGCATCGGGACGCGGACCGGCGGCTCGGTGCCGTCGGGGACGACGACGCCCTGCTCGTACGCGAAGCCCACCTCCATGTCGAGCGACTGGCAGCCGCCCCGGTGGGTGTGGAAGATCTCCAGGGCGCGCGCCCGCACGGTGTCGCCGAGCGGCGACGGGTCGAAGTAGGCCTCCAGGCGCTGCCCGCGGCGGCCCGCCGGGATGTTGTGGCCGGCGCCGATGGCGTCGATGACCGTCTGGTGGTGCTGGGCGGCGGAGACGGCCCAGTCGACGTTCTGGCGGCCGATGGGGCGGCGCTCGGCCTCGTAGGTGTCGATGAGGCTCTCGGGCGCCTGGCCGCTGAGGACGGCGGCCAGCTTCCAGGCGAGGTTGTGGGCGTCCTGGATGCCGGTGTTGAGGCCGAGGCCGACGGCCGGCGGCTGCTTGTGGGCGGCGTCGCCCGCGATGATGACCCGGCCGACGCGGTAGCGGTCGGCGAGGATGGCGTCCACGATCCAGTCGGTGACCTTGTGGACGGTGATCTCCAGGTCCGGGATGCGCAGCAGCTCGCGGATGCGGGGGACGACGGTCTCGGCGTTCCAGCGTCCGGGCGGGCCGGGGGCGAAGTGCAGGCCCCACTGCTCGCACTTCTTGCCCCAGCTCGGGCCCATCTCGATGAGGTTGCTGGAGAGGTCGGGGTCCTCCGGGCTGAGGAAGTGGGTGATGAGGGTGCCCTCCTCCCACCACTCGGACAGGTCCGCGGAGAAGTACGCGGTCGTGGTGTTGACCAGTCCGGGCGGGCCCTCCATGCGGATGCCGACCTTCGGGCCGACGAACTTCCCGCCGTCGGCGCCGATGAGGTACTGGGCCCTGACCGTGGTGGTCTCGCCCGTCTCGACGTTCCGCATCTCGGCGAGGACGTGGTCGCCCTCGTCGGAGAAGGTGGTGATCTCGTGGCCGAAGAGGACGCGGCCCGGGTTCCGCTCCTCGGCGTGGCGCTTGAGGATCGGCTCCAGCCACATCTGCGGCAGCTTGGCGGGCAGGACGGGGCCGACCGCCGCGTACGTCTCCGTCAGCTCGCCGCCGCCGAAGGCGTCCATCTCGTGGATGAGGCGCCGGTCCATGGGCCCGTCGCCCGCGAGCGTGGTCATCCAGCGGACCTTGCCGAACAGCTCCAGCGGAGCGGCCTCGGCGAACACGTCGTCGGCGACTCCGTGCTGACGGAAGATCTCCATCGTGCGCTGGTTGAGGTAGTGAGCCTTCGGAATCCTCGACGTCTCCGGGTGCCGTTCCACCAGCAGATGATCGACGCCCTGGTCGGAGAGGAAGACGGAGGCGGACAGACCGCATCCGCCGCCGCCGACGATCAGGACCGGAACCTCGATTGCTTCCATGTTCGCCCTTCCAGAAATGACGGATGCCTTGCCCGCGCAGCCTGCCAAGGCGCTCTGCACGGCCGGTCGAGAACGGCTGGACTCCGCCTCCCCGGTGGGGGCGACGGAGTCCTGGGCCGTACGGGAAGGGCGGCGGCGGCTCAGCCGAGCCAGACGCCGTCCCGCATGAGGCCGCGGCCGGCCAGCTCGTTGGCCTCGCGCCAGGCCTGCACGCGCTGCGGCCGGATGCGGAAGTACTGGTAGGGCTCCTTCAGTTCGCGCGGGTCGAAGCCGGTCTTCGCCGCGAAGGCGTCGCCCGTCTCCCGGCCGAGCTCCTCGGTGTCGACCGGCTCCGCGACGCCGTCGACGATGACCACGTCACGCGTCGGGCCAAGGCCGACCCGCACCCGGCCGTCGGCGAGCAGGTTGCGGCCGGTGATCGAGGACCGGGGCGTCGACACGAGGATCGTGGAGCCGTCCCAGAGGAACGAGAGCGGGATCAGGTGGACCCCGGCGCCGTCGGCGCCGGAGGTCGAGACCCACAGGTCGATGTCGTTCTCCAGGCGGGCGCGGGTGTCCTTCAGCCGCTGCTCGCGCGTCCTGGGTGCCGCCGCGTCGGTCATGTTTCCTCCATCGCTGTCAGGGAGCCTCCCCGGCCGGGGAGTTCTCCGTCGGTCCCGGGCCGGGACGGGGGGACGGCGGCCGCCACGGCCGCCAGCGCCGCCACGGCCTCGCGCACACTGATCATGTCGTGTGCCCGGTGCGTCACGAAGCGCACGTGTCCGTTCGGGAGCGGCAGGACGCGCACGCCGTGGACGGCGAGACCCGCCGCGCAGGCGCCCGGGGCGAGCCCGGGGACCCGCGCCATCACCATGTTCGTGGGGTGCGGCGGGCGCGGCACCTCCACGCCGGGCACGGACCGCAGTCCGTCGGCGAGCGCCGCGGCCGTCGCGTGGTCGGCGGCCAGTTCCGGCAGCCGCCCGAGGGCGACGAGCGCGGGGGCCGCGACGACGCCGGCCTGGTGCAGGGAGCCGCCGAGCCGGCCGCGCAGGTCACGGGCGCGCGCCACGTAGGCGGCGGTGCCGCCGAGCAGGGCGCCGAGGGGGGCGCCGAGGCCCTTGGAGACGGAGAAGGCGACGCTGTCGGCGGGCGCGGCGAGCGCGGCGGGCGGGACGCCGAGGGCGACGGCCGCGTTGGCGAGTCGGGCGCCGTCGAGGTGGAAGTGGGCGCCGTACCGGTGGGCGAGGTCGGCGACGGTCCGGGTGGCCGCCGCGTCCAGGGCGTTGCCGGAGCGCATCATGCTCGTGTTCTCCAGGGAGACCACGGTGGGGCGGCCGGCCGCGGCGGCGAGGAGCACCTCCAGGGCGTCGAGGTCGAGGACCCCTTCGGCGTCCTGCCCGATCGTCAGGGTCTCCAGGCCGCCGAACCGCCGCAGCCCGTCGGCTTCGAGGAACCCCATGTGGCTGTCGGCGCCGACGACGAGCCACGGGGTCTCGGTGCCGGTGCCGGTGCCGGTGCCGGTGCCGGTGCCGGGGTGCGCCGCGAGGGGGGCGAGGAGGTTGGCCATGGTGCCGGTCGGCAGGAACAACGCCGCCTCGGTGCCGAGCAGTTCGGCGGCGCGGGCTTCGAGCGCGGCGACGGTGGGGTCGTCGCCGTACACGTCGTCCCCGACCTCCGCCGCCGCGGCCGCCGCGCGCATGCGGGCGTCGGGGAAGGTGCGGGTGTCGCTGCGGAAGTCGAGCCGGGGATCGTCGGTGCCGTCCATCGGGCTACCGTCCCGGCCGGTGGGCGACCCAGACGGCGCGGGGCCTGGTGTAGGCCTCCACGGCGTGGATGCCGAGCTCGCGGCCGTAGCCGGACCGGCCGAGGCCGGAGACGCTGACGGTCTCCTCGGTCTCGCCCCAGGTGTTGATCCACACCATGCCGGCGCGCAGGGCGCGGCCGAAGCGCTCGACCCGGCCGGCGTCGGCGGTCCAGACGGAGGCGGACAGGCCGTACGCGGTGTCGTGGGCGAGCGCGAGGGCCTCGGCCTCGGTGTCGAAGGCGGCGACGGACAGGACGGGCGCGAAGACCTCCTCGCGCCAGGCCCGGGTGTCGGCGGGCGCGGCGTCGAGGACGACGGGGTGGACGTAGAACCCGCCGTCGAGGTCGTGGCGTACGGAGTCGGCGCCGGGCGGCAGGATCACGCGCGCGCCCCGCTCGCCGGCCTCGGCCACGATCGCGGCGGTGCGGTCGACGGCGGCGCGGCTGATCAGCGGGCCGAGGTCGGTGGCCGGATCCTCGGGGCGGCCGACGCGGAGGTCGGCGGCGAGGGCGGCGACGCGTGCGACGAACTCGGCGTGCACGGCCCGGTCGACGACCAGCCGGGTGCCGGCGACGCACATCTGGCCGGTGTTGCCGGTGAAGGCGGTGACGACGGCGCGGGCGGCGGCGTCGAGGTCGGCGTCGCGGAAGACGACGACGGGGCTCTTGCCGCCGAGCTCCAGGGAGACCGGCTTGAGGCCGTCGGCACAGCGGCGGGCGACGTCGCGGCCCGCTGCCGTGGAGCCGGTGAAGGAGACCATGCCGACGGCGGGGTGGTCGCAGAGCAGCCGCCCGGTGCCGGCGCCGCCGTACACCGCGGTGAGGACGCCGTCGGGCAGGAGCCCGTCGGCGGCGCGGTCGACGAGGCGGCGCAGGGACAGCGGCGTCTCGGGCGCGGGCTTCACGACGACCGTGTTGCCGTACGCGAGGGCCGCGGCGATCTTCCAGACGGCCAGGAGCAGCGGGTAGTTGTTGGGGGCGACGGCGGCGACGACGCCGACGGGCACCCGGTCGGTGTAGGTGCGCATGCCGGGCCCGGCCGGATGGGTCTCCCCCACCGGGTAGCGGGCGGCGGCGGCGAACCAGTCGACGACCCGGGCGGCGAAGTCGACCTCGCCGAGGGCGCGCGCGGTGGGCTTGCCGGCGGTGCGCCGCTCCAGGGCGGCGAGTTCCGCCCGGTCGTCGCGGATCAGGGCGGCGAGCCCGTGCAGCAGGGTGCCGCGCTCGCCCGGTGCGGTGTCCTCCCAGCCGCCGTGGAACGCGGCCTCGGCGCGCCGGACGGCGGCCTCGACGCCGTCCGCGCCGGTGTCGGCGACGCGCGCGACCTCCCGTCCGGTGGCGGGGTCGAGGACGGCGCGCGCGTCGGGGGCCGCGTCCACGACGGCGGTCATCCCAGCACCTCCGCGCGGCCGGCGAGGCGCAGCCCGGCGTCGAGCGCGGTGACCAGGGCGAGGAAGGCGTCGCGGCCGAGGGCCGTGCCCGCGCTGCCGAGGAGCCGGAGGTCGTAGCCGTCGGGGTGCTGCCACCAGGCGTCGCAGGCGCCGTAGGCGGCGCTGAGGTGGGCGAGGTGGAGGGGGCGGTCGCCGGGGAGGGTGTGGAGTTCCTCGGTGGCGGGGTGCTTGTCCCGCCGCGGGGGGAACTCCAGGCGGCCGCCGCCGGTGCGCTGGGCGGTGAGGCGCAGTTCGTCGCCGGTCGGCGTGGTGTAGACGACGTCGAGTTCGCGGACGTCGGCGCCGTTGCCGAAGGTGGCGGCGCTGTCGGCGTGGAAGTCGCCGACGGCGAGGGGCACGCCCTGCTCGGTGAGGAAGGCGGTGAGCCGCTCGGTGGGGATCCAGTCGCCCTCGTGCTGCTTGTCGCGGCGGTGGAAGTGGTACGGGCCGGTGGGCACCGAGACCATGTCGGCGGGGTGTCCGGCCCAGTAGCTCAGCTCGGAGAACGGCGTGGCGAGGATCCGCGGCACGGCGTCGGGCACGGCCGGGCGCAGCGCGGCGAACAGGGCGACGAGCTCCTCGTCGGAGAACTCGCCCTCCAGGACCGACAGTTCGACGGTGGTGCCGGCGAGGCGGGCGCTGCCGGCCCGGTGCCCCATGTAGTCGGTGCCGAGCCAGGCGACCCGGCCCTCGCCGATCTCGTACGGGTGGGTCTCGCCGCCCCACAGGCAGGGGTGGTCGGCGGCCGGGAAGGCCCAGTCGTACAGGAACTGCTTGAGGCGCAGGCGGCGGCCGCCGCCGGAGATCTCGGTGCGGTACCCGGCGGGGTTGGCGTCGCTCCAGGGCGTGCGGCCCTCGGCCTCGACGCGGCCGGGGGGCGCCTCCCGGCGGAGGGTGCCGACGCTGGTGCCGCAGCCCTCGGGCAGGGCGGTGGGCCGCCACAGCACGAAGTTGCACCACTCCTGGGCCCGCTCCTCCTCGATGACCGGGGGGACCGGGTCAAGGTCGGACGCGTTCGCCAGGACCTGCGGGCGCCAGCGCGGGACGGAACTGCTCACCATGACTCCTCGGTTCGGTTCTGAACTCCGCGAGGTGGTCGAGCCAGGCGGAGGTGGAGGCCAGGAACATCCATTCGCCGACGCCGAGTTCGGCGCGGAGTCCGGCCGGGACGGGCGGCAGCCCGAAGGGGGTGCCCATGCCGTCGGCGAGTTCGGTCAGCCGGCGGACGTAGCCGGGGTCGGCGGGGCTGGGGAAGCCCTGCTTGCGGCGCAGCCGCACGGACTCGGGCAGCAGGTCGCCGAGGGCGGCCTTCAGCAGGCCCTTGTGGGTGCCGGGCCTGTTGGTGTCCTTCAGGTGCTCGGGGCAGCGGAAGGCCAGCTCGGTGAGGGTGACGTCCTGGAAGACGGGCCGGTCCTCCAGGGTGAAGGTCGCGGAGGTGACGTCGACCATGTCGTTGACGTACACGAGGAAGCGCCGCATGAGGTGGTGCCGGCCGCGCTTGAGCGGGGACGCCGTCTTGAGGGTCCGGTACTCGTCCATGGTGCGGGCCCAGACGCGGTCGGTGACCTCGGTCATGTCGACGCCGAGCTCGTGGGCCATCCAGCTGACGAGCTGGGCCCAGACGGGCCGTTCGTCGGCGTGCAGCCGGTGCGTGAGGTAGTGCCGGCCGTGGATGTAGGTGGGGGCGAGGGGGTCGACGACGGGGAAGTAGCGGCCGTCCTGGTAGCCCCAGAGCTCGTCGGCGCCGTGTCCGGAGTAGACGACCACGTTCCCGTCGGCGGCGATGGTGCCGTACAGGTGGTGCATGGCGAGTTCGGCGCCGTGCAGCAGCGGCCGCATCAGCCGGGTGGGCAGGACGGGGACGAGTCCGGCGGCGGTCTGCTGGTCGAGGTCGCAGACGGTCAGCGGGACGCCGAGGCGTTCGGCGGCCTCGGTGGCGTACGCGACGTCGTCGCCGGAGCCGCCGATGCCGTCCTGGTAGCGCAGGACGTAGCCGTCGAGCGGGGTGCCCCGGGCGGTGAGGCCCGCGACGATCGCGGTGCTGTCGACGCCGCCGCTGAGGACCGCGGCCCGGGGCACGTCGGAGACGGACCGCTGCTCGACCGCCCGGTCGAAGGCGGCCCTGATCTCCTCGGCCTCGATCGGCTCGTCGACGGAGACCGGCTTCCAGTAGCGGTGGGTCCGCAGCTGCGGCCGGTCGATGATCATGTACTCGGCGGGCTGGAGCGACCTGACGCCGCGCAGCCACGTGTGGTCGTCGGCGGCGTCCATCCGGATCCAGGAGCGCAGCACGAACTCCTCGGGCTCCACCTCCGCCTTGAGCAGGCCGGTGCGGAGCAGGACGCCCTGTTCGGAGGCGAAGATCAGGCCGCCGTCGACGTGGGCGTAGAAGAGCGGCTTGACGCCGAAGTGGTCGCGGGCGAGGACGACCCGGCCGGTGGTCGTGTCGTGCCAGGCGAGCGCGAACATGCCGTCGAGGGGCCGCAGCGCCGGGCCGGGCTCGTCCTCGCGGCAGACCTGCTGGAGGACGAACTCGGTGTCGCAGGTGGTGCGGCGGGGCCAGAGCGGCGGGGCGGGCGCGCGCGAGCCGTACACCTCGCCGTTGTGGACGAGGACGATCCGGCCGGTGGGGTCGGTCATGGGCTGGTCGCCCGCGTGGGAGCGGTCGCGGATCGCGAGGCGGGTGGCGCAGAGCATGACGGTGCCGCACTCGGAGACGTACGGGGCGCAGGAGCCCTCGCCGCGGTGGGCCATGGCCCGGGTCATGGTGCGGCCCAGGGCGTCGAGCCAGGCCGCGTCGCGCCGGCCGTCCAGGCTGACGAAGCCCGCTATACCGCACACGTGCCGACCGTCCTTTCCGTCCAGACGGCCTTCAGTCCGGCGAGGGCGTCGGTGAAGACGTGCTCGATGCCGTGGTGGCCGCCCTCGTGCTCCCGGTAGTGGTGGGGCACGCCGTGGGCGTCGAGGGCGGCGTGCAGGGCGCGGGCGCCCCAGTGCATGCCGTACTCGTCGCGCTCGCCGACGCTGAGGTGGAGGTGGTCGAGGCGGCCGAGGGCGTCGGCGTGGTCGGCCAGCATCCGGACGGGGTCGTGGGCGAGCCAGCGCCGCCACACCTCGTCGCGGAACACACCGGTCTCCGGGTCGCAGGGCAGCGCGTCGGAGGGGCTGGTCCAGGGGTCCTCGGCGTAGCACATGCCCATGGCGACGATGCTCATGGCGACCATGAACGGCACGTCGATCGGGCCGGTGGCGCGGCGGGCGAGGAGGGCGTCCATGCCGCCGGCGGCCCGGATGGTGTCGAGGGTGCGCGGGAGGAGCGGCAGGTAGCTGTGCTCGAACCCGGCGTCGGGCGAGCAGGCGACCACCGAGCCGAAGAGGTCGGAGGTCATGCCGGCGACCAGCGCGCCGTAGCCGCCGCTGGACTTGCCGCCGACGGCCCGCCAGTGGGGCTCGGGCCGGGTGGCGAACCGCCGGTCGACCTCGGCGACGACCTCGGCGAGGTGGGCGGCGTAGCGGCCGGAGGAGGCGGAGTCGATGTACTGGGAGCCGCCGTACGCGGTGGTGCCGTCGGGCACGACGAGCAGGGCGGGCGGCACCCGGCCGTCCGTCATGGCCGCGCGCAGCCCGTCGGCGACGGAGGTGCCGAAGGCGAGGGCCCGGCCGGAGAGGCTGGGGTGGGCGCCGAAGCCGGGCAGCCAGTAGACGACCGGGAACGGGCGGACGCCGTCGTACCCGGGCGGCAGGTGCACCTCGACGCGGCGGACGTGCGGGTCGCCCAGCGGGTTGTCGCGCAGGGCGTCGCTCTCGTGCGTGAACACGACGGTGGTGGGGGTGTCGCTCATGCGCGGCTCGCCTCCCGGAGTTCCCGCTCGACGTGGCGGGTGTAGTACGAGGGGTGGTGGAAGACGGCCGACAGCAGGACCCCGTCGCTGGCCCACAGGCCGAAGGAGCTGCCGAAGAGGAGGTCGGCGGCGAGCATGGCCTCCAGGGTGCTCGCGGCGGTCTCGGTCCACCCCTCGGCGCCGGTGACGTGGTCGCGGGCCGGGCCGGGGCCCAGCTCGACGACGCGGCCGGCGACCGGGTCGAGGAGGTAGGAGGTCTCGCGGCCGTCGTCCTCGTACAGCGAGACGACGTGGCGGCCGGCGCCGTCGTCGAGCGCCCGGTACCAGTAGTCGGTGGCGACGAGCAGGTCGAGGAGTTCGCGGAGCATCTCGTCGGCGCGGCGGGTCTGCTTGCCGACCTTGTCGAGGGAGGCGTCGAACGGCGGGACCTCGGCATCGGGGTCGAGCCGCACCGCCGCGTACACCTCGTCGAAGTCGTACGCGTCGGGGGCGACGGGCCCCTCGACGAGCCCGGCGCGGCCGTCGGCGACCTCCAGGACCTGGCCGGGGCCCCAGAGGAGTCCGGCGCGGCCCCGCTCGGTGAGGCGCGCGAGGGCCTCGGCCGGGGTGAAGGGGAACATGGTGCGGTTGCACCAGTCGTAGTCGCGGTCCGTGTCGCCGCTGACGCGCCAGCCGAAGGAGGACGGCACGGTCAGGGCGGCGGGCAGGGAGTCGACGTACCGGTCGAAGTTGGCGACGGCGCGGGCGCGCACGCCCTCCGGGTCCGTCAGCGGGCGGCGCTCGGTGAGGACGCCGGGCGGCGAGATGCTGTGCGTGGGCACGAGCACGACGTCGAGCCTCGGCGCGTCGTCGCGGGCGAAGGCCTCCACGGTCGCGTCGTGCAGGAGCGCGTCGCCACAGACCATGACGGCCGCGTCGGCGGTCTCCACGAGCACGCTCATCTCGGGGAAGGAGACGGCGGACGGGAAGGTCCGCAGGGTAGCCCCGCCCAGGGTGACGGTGTCGCCGGGGGTCACCGGGTGCAGGCGCTCGAAGCCGAAGCGGCGCAGCGTCCAGGAGATCGCCTGGTGGCCCAGGCCGGAGGCGGTCAGCGTCGGCGGCACCGGGCCGGCCGGGTAGACGCAGGTGACGCCGGTGCTCTGGCGCGGGCTGTCGTCGAAGTCGACGTCGGCGCCGTCCGCGAGCAGGCCGAGCGAGGGGTAGTGGTGGTGGTCGAAGTGGTGGTGGCTGAGGACCACGTAGTCGACGCCCTCGTCGAGGACCCGGCGGACCAGGTCGTCCTCCAGGGGCGGGTGGTGCTCCCAGAAGCGGTCGAGGCGCTGGGTCAGCCACGGGTCGAAGAGGATCCGCTCCTGTCCCGTCTCGACGAGGACGGCCGCGTGGCCGAGGGAGGTGAGGCGCATTACTTCCCCGCCTCGTACACGCAGCGGAAGCCGACCTCCATGTGCCGGTCGGTGATGAGGTCCTTGCCCCGGTAGAAGGTGGTGAGGCAGGCCGGCGGGGAGGTGAACGTGCCGCCGCGCAGCACGTGGAACGCCTCCTTGCGGTTCATGAAGTCCAGCGGGTGGCGCCCCTTGAAGAAGGGGTCCATGTCCTCACCGGTGTAGAAGTTGGTGCGGGTCAGCTCCCAGACGTTGCCGGACATCTGGAGGACGCCGTACGGGCTCGCGCCCTCGGGCAGCGCGTCGGCGGCGAGCACCGGGTGGGCCGGGTTCTCGCCCTGCTCGATGGTGACGAGGAGCGCTTCGAGGGAGTCGAGGTCGGCGACCGCCTGGCCGAAGGAGCGCTCGACGTAGTTGACCCGCTCGGGGTCCCACTCGTCGCCCCACGGGAAGCGGCGGCCGTCGACGCCGCGGGCGGCCTTCTCCCACTGGACCTCGCTGGGCAGCTTGCCGCCGGCCCAGGCGGCGAAGGCGTACGCGTCGTACCAGTCGATGCCGACGACGGGCATCTCCGGGGCGTTGAAGCGCGGGTCGTGCCAGTGCGCGGGGCGGTGCGAGCGCTCCAGCGGCTGGTCGGGGTGGTCGAACTCGCCGGACTCGCCGACCTCTTCGAGGAACTCGCGGTAGCGGGCGTTGGTGACGGTGGTCCGGTCGATGAGGAACGCGGGCACGTCGACGGCGCGCAGCGTGGTGTCGTCCGTCGCCATGCGGAAGGCGTCGGGCTGCTCGTCGGCGCCGATGATCGCCGGTCCGGCGGGGACGAGGACGACGTCCTGGTGGCGGCGGGGGCGCTTGCGGGCGGCGGCGACGCGGGCGCGCATCTCGGAGAAGTACTCGTC
This sequence comes from Streptomyces sp. NPDC003327, assembly GCF_053589515.1. Taxonomy (NCBI): domain Bacteria; kingdom Bacillati; phylum Actinomycetota; class Actinomycetes; order Kitasatosporales; family Streptomycetaceae; genus Streptomyces; species Streptomyces sp. NPDC003327. The sequence continues at coordinate 43,373 of NZ_JBSFSA010000029.1, forward strand.
CTCCAGGCGGCGCAGCTCGGCGGGGTCGCGGGTGCCGAAGACGGCGATGAGGGCGCGCTTGGTGAGGGCGGCGCCGCAGCCGACGGGCTTGCGGGCCCAGTCGGAGCGGGTGAAGTTGCTGGGCCAGCCGGAGATGCGGATGAGGTCCGGGACGGCGGCGGCGATGCGGTGCTCGGTGATGACCTTGAGCGCGGTGAACGCGACCCAGTCGACGGTGTCGTGGGTCGCGGCGGCCACGGCGGTGTCGGCGGCCTCGTCGCCGGCGTGGTGGGCGGCGAGGAGGCGGACGGCGCCGGCGCGGACCGGCCACTCGGGGTGGGAGACGGCGATGCTCGCGAGGAGCGGGATGCCGTCGGCGGTGCGGCCCTTCTCCTCGGCCAGTGCGACGACGCGCTCGACCGACGCCCAGTAGCGGTCGTCGGTGGAGTCGTCGATCACCAGCATGTCGGCGGGAATGTCGATGACTTGTGAAACGCGATTGCCTACCATGTCAACCTCTCTCGGACGACGTGCCGCCCGTACGGAATCGAATTCCATACGGGCGGCGCGGAACGCGTCATGCGTGTGTGATTCGCTGGGGTCAGCGAATTACCACTTGCTGGTCTCCTGCTGCGCGTCACGGGTCTCGATGAAGTCACGGTCGTTCATGGGTCACTCCTTCTTCTCGGGAATTCATGGGGTCGGTCGACCTCATGGCCAAGGAGCTTACGCAGCGGCCGGACCGGGCGGCAACGGACCGAAAAGGAAGCGGTTGAACATGAACGCCGCCCGATACGTCCGGGTAGGTTCGCGACGATCCGAACCGGAGAAAGGGAGGAAAGAATGGTGGACATCCACGCCCATTCCCGAGAGATACGGGAGAACGGATTCGTGCGGCTTCCCGGCCTGGCCGTCGGCGACGACCTGGCGCGGCTGCGGCGCGCCGTGGGCCGCCTGGAGGAGCTGGCCCGCGACCGTACCGCCTCGTCCGGGGACTTCGTCCTGGAGGCGCCGGGCATCGGCGGCTGGGCGGCCTGGCAGCAGGGGGCCGGGGCGCTGCCGGGCGTCCTCAGGTCGGCCGACCGCATCCATGTGCACGAGCCGGAGTTCGAGGCCGTGCAGCGGGAACTCGGCCTGGCGGAGGGCCCGGTCCGGCGGGCGTCCGGCACGACGGGCACGCTGGTCAACTCGTTCCTGTGGGCGAAGCCGCCGGTGGTGGGCTCGGCGAAGCCCTGGCACCAGGACATGGCCTTCGCGCCGCCCGGCTTCCGCGCGGACGACCAGGGCATCGTGACGATCTGGGTGGCCCTGGAGGCCGCGACCCCGCGCAACGGCTGCCTGGAGTTCATCCCCGGCTCGCACGTGCTCGGCCTCTTCCCGCACACCGGGGACCGGGAGCGGCTGCCGGGCGAGCCGCCGCTGGAGGGCGCGGTCGAGCCGCACGTGGCGGACGAGCACCTGCCGCGCACGGCCGACCCGGTCGCGATGCCGCTCGAACCGGGGTCGGCGGTCATGTTCGACGGGATGGTGCTGCACCGTTCGGCACCCAACACGACGGCGTCGGAGCCGCGCACCGCCGTCAGCTTCGTCTACAAGGTGCCGCGGCCGGCCTGGACGCGGATGGAGCCGGCCGCCGCCCTCGTGTGACGTTCGACTGCGGCGGGGCGGCGGTCGAACGCTCCTCAGGAGCCGGTCGCGGCCCCGTCGAGCGCGTAGAACGCGGCACCGTCGAGGTGCCGGATGGTGTTGAGGTCGCGCTGCACGACCTCGTCGAGGTCGTGCAGCAGCGTCACGATGACCGGGAAGGTGAGGTCGTCGACGGTCCGCCGGATCTCCTCGCCCGGCCGGACCAGGGTCGCCAGGGCGTGGAAGCCCTCCAGGCGCTCGATCTCCTCGATGCCTCGGTAGCCGGCGAGCACGCCCTCGACCGGCGAGACCATGCCGTAGATGGCGGCGTACCTGCGCACCTCGTACGGGGTGCCCGCCCGCGCGTGGAAGCGCTCCGGGCGCAGGATCGCGTCCACGGTCCACTCCAGTTGCGACTCGCCGATGCCGAGGCCCGCGGCGGCGGGGATGCCGCCGCCCGCGATCCGGGCGCCGACCTCGACCAGGCAGGGCCCGGTCGGGGTCATGCGGATCTCCAGGTGGGCGGGGCCGTGCTGGATGCCGAGGGCGTCGAGGACGCCGAAGGCGTAGGCGGTGAGCGGCTCGACGACCCGGCTGCCGGAGTCGATGAGGGAGAGGGCGTCGCACAGGTCGACGATCCCGTTCCGGCTGACCCGGCCGGTGCGCCAGACGTCGCAGACGTGGTGGCGGCCGTCGCGGCTGACGGTGTTGACCATGTACTCGGTGCCGGAGAGGTACTCCTGGGCGACGGCCCCGCGGTTGGGCTGGGAGAAGACGTCCTCGGCGTCGGCGAGGGCGCGGAAGGCGGCGACCGACTCCTCGGGGGTGTCGCAGAAGGAGACGCCCTGGCTGCCGGCGCTGCGCGGCGGCTTCACGACGACGCGGCCGCCGAGGTCGCGGTGCCAGGCGGCGAGTTCGTCGGCGTCGGTGGCCCACAGCTGGCGGGCGGCGCGCAGGCCCGCGGCGCGGACGGTCTCGATCATGAGGTGCTTGTCGCGGCGGGCGGCGCTGAGGCCGGTGCCGTTCCCGGGCAGTCCGAGGCGCTCGGCGAGCAGGTCGGCGAGTTCGACGCCTATCTCGCCGCCGGACATCACCGCGATCGGCGCGTAGGCCGCGACGGCCCGTGCGGTGGCGTCGAGATCGCCCTCGTGGACGAGGTCGGCGACGAAGTCCTCGGGCACGTGGGGGGCGGAACGGTAGACGGGCGGAATGTCGGGCGTGCTCTGCACACGGACGAGGGAGCACCCTTGCTCAAGGAATTCGAGAACGAGCGAGCGGACTCCGGCATAGGCGTCGACCAGCACGATGCACGGGCGGCCGGCCTGGTCGGCGGAACGGGCGGGGACACTCTGGTCAGTTGTCGGGTCAGTTGTCGTCATATGTTCAACGATAGACAGAGTCACCGCTCGCCGAAATCCGTTCACCTCTGCCATCCTCCAGCCCCTGGAGGATTACCGATGACACTTTTTCCCGCCTCTCTCCGTTCACCCCACTGCACTCCCGCATTGCTGTTCGTCAACACGTGCGGGAGTTTTCTCGTTCTGGTCAGCCTGTCCACCCACATCGGCTCGGCCACCGGTTCCGGACTTCTCGCGGGCGCCGTTCTGAGCGCCCCCTGGCTGCCCGCGCTGCTGCTCGCCGCGCCGCTCAACCGGCTGCTCGCCGGGCACGCCCCGGAGCGGCTGGTCCGGATCGCCGAGGCGGCGAGCCTGCTGCTCACGGCGGCGGCCCTGGTGGTGCCCGGCGGCGCGTTGCTCGCCGTCGCCACCTCGCTGATCGCCGTCCGCGGCTTCTTCGAGGCGGTGACCCGCTCGGCCACCTCGGTCGTCCTGCGCGGCACGGTCCCGGCGGAGCGGCTCGACCGGGCCAACACGTACGCGGAGATCGGCAAGTTGACCGGGGTCAGCGTCGGTGCCGCCCTCGCGGGACCGGCCGCCTCCGTCCTCTCCCTGCGCGGGCTGATCGCGCTGAACGCGGCGACGCTGCTGCTCTCCGCGCTCCTCGCCTGGGCGCTGCCGTCCTCGGCGCGGGCGGCGGAGGAGGGCGAGGGCGCGCGGGCGAAGGGCGGTGCCCGGCTGCGCGTCGAGGACCCCGCGCTGCGCCGGCTGTTCGCGCGCTTCCTGCTGGTGGCGTTCTGGCAGGGCTTCCACACCGTGGCCGTCACGGTGATCCCGCTGCACCTGCTGGGCGGCGACACCCGGCTCGTCGGCGTGTTCGTCGCGGTCTCGGCCGTCGCGATCTTCGCCGGGTCGCTCGCGGCGCTGCCCGCCCAGAAGTACCTGGACCACGTGCCCGGATCGGTGTGGGTGGTGCTGCCGATGGCCCCGCTGCTCGCGGCCGTCCTCGCGGCGAGCACCGTGCCGACGCTGGCGCTGTACGCGGTGTTCCTCGTGCTCTTCGAGGTTGCCTTCGTCCTCCACAACAACCGCGTCCTTGCGGCCGCCTCGGCCGAGGAACTGTCGTCGGTGGTGACGCTGCGGGCGACGCTGCTGCCCTCGGGCGTGGCCGTGTCGATCCTGGTCATGGGCGCGCTGAGCGATCTGGCGGGGCCCGTACCCGCGGTCCTGGCCGTCGTCGTCACCACGCTGGTGGTCACCGCCGCGACCGGCACCACGCGGCAAACTCGGAGAAGACCCGTACCCGACGCCTGACCAGGATGGCAGGGGCCGACATGCGGGGCGCACGCCCCGCTTCCCCTGACCGAAGGAATCCCGTCGTGCGCGTTCTCATCGTCCCGTTCCCGTGGAAGACCCACCTCTTCAACCTGGTGCCGCTCGCATGGTCGTTGCAGACCGCGGGACACGAGGTGCGCGTGGCCGGCTGGCCCGACCTCCTCGACGCCGTCACGAGCGCCGGGCTGATGGGGGTGGGCGTCGGGCCCGGTGAGACCGCCCAGGAGCGGGAGGCGGGCGACCGGCGACAGCAGCGGGAGCGGAAGGCGGCCCCGCCGGTGCGCGGGGGCGGGCCGGCGGGCGCCGGGGGCCTCGACCCGCTGTTCGACGTACGGCCCGACCGCGAGCGGCTGGGCTGGGATCAGGTCACGCGGGTCTTCGACGACCTGGTGCTGCCGCAGGCGCGCCGCTCCAACGACTCCATGATGGAGGACGTGGTCGAACTGGCCCTGGAGTGGCGGCCGGACCTGGTGCTGTGGGGCGCGAAGGCGTTCGCGGGCGCCGTGGCCGCCGCGGCCGTGGGCGCGGTGCACGCCCGGGTCCTGTACTCGGTGGACGTCTACACCCGGATGCGCGAGGACTTCCTGCACGCCAAGGCGCAGCGGCCGCCGGAGGACCGGCCCGACACCCTGCAGGAGTGGCTGACGGGCTGGGTCGAGAAGTACGGCGGCACGTTCTCGGAGGACCTGGTGAACGGCCAGTTCACGATCGACCCGCTCCCCGAGGCCTTCCGGCCGGATCCCCGGCCGACGACGCTGCCCATGCAGTTCGTCCCGTACAACGGGCGCACGGTCGTGCCGCGCTGGCTCTCCGAGCCGCCCCGCGCGCCCCGGGTCCTGATGACCTTCGGCGACACCGTGAACGACGGCCCGGTGCGGCACCTGCTGCCCGTCGAGCGCATCCAGGAGATCCTGGACTCGGTGGGCGACCTGGACATCGAGCTGGTGCTCACGCTGCCCCGGCAGTCCCAGGAGGAGCTGACCCGCGTCCCGGCCAACACCCGTCTCGTGGACTCCGTGCCGCTCTCGGAGGTCCTGCCGACCTGCTCGGCGATGGTGCACCACGGCGGGACCTGGTCCTTCGGCTGCGCGCTGCGGTACGGGGTGCCCCAGCTGCTCGTCAGCCGGGCCTTCGACGTACCGCTGAAGCTCCAGTGCCTGGAGCGGACCGGCGCCGGGCTGTCCATGAAGCCCTCCGACGTGGACGGTCCCGCGGTGCGGGCCGCGCTGCTGCGGCTCCTGGAGGACGAGACGCTCCGGGCCAACGCGCGGCGGCTGCGCCAGGAGGTCCTGGCCATGCCGGCGCCCAACGAGCTGGTGCGCACCCTGGAGGGCCTGGTGCTGGCCCACCGGGCGGTGGCCCACCGGGCGGTCGCGGCTCCCGCCGCGCGCTGACCCGGCGGAAGCGGGCCCCGCACCTTGCTCGTGCGGGGCCCGCGGTGTGTCCCGAGCCGTACCGGGCGGAAGCCCGGTCGACGGTGGCGCGGTTCACGGGGGGTCGGCCCGGTGGGCCGGTGACCGGATCAGGCGGTGGGAACCGGGTCCGGAGCCGCCTGGCAGGTCGCGTCGGCGCCCCACGCGGAGGACGGCCGGGTGCCGTCGCGCAGGTAGTTGCTGACATGGGTGTTCAGGCAGGCGTTGTTGTTCGCCGACAGGGCCGCGCCGACGCTGTGGCCGCCCTGCTCCAGGATGAGCCGGGAGTTCGGGAACAGCATGTGCGTCTCGTAGGCGCCGAGGAGGCCGTGCGCGGTGTCGAACTGCGGCTGCACGATGAGGACGTCCACGGTGGAGTTGCCGACCTGCTGCGGCGTCTGGGACGGCACGGGCCAGAAGGCGCAGGGCGCGGTGTACCAGGCGTTGGTCCAGGTCAGGAACTTGGCGCCGACGGCGTGCTGGGCGGAGTAGGCCGCGCTGTAGGCGGACCAGCCCTTGGGCCAGGGGCCGTCGGTGCAGTTGACCGCGTTGGTCATGGTGTGGCGGTTCTGGTGCGGGAAGCCCGGGTCCGAGAAGTTCGCCTTCAGCGACGTGGGGTCGTTGTTGACGACGAAGTCGGAGAGGATCTTCGCGCGGTTGAGCCAGATCCAGTGGCGGTAGACGACCGGCTCGAAGACGTCGGCCCACTCGGCCGGGCCTATCTTGCCGTCGACGGGCGCGGTGCGGAGCCGGTTCTGGCCCTCGTAGTACTTCGCCTCGACCTGGGCGGCGGTGGTGCCCAGGTGGTAGACGTTGTCGTACTTGGCGACCCAGGCGAAGAAGATGTCGGCGTTCTGCTCCGACGTGAAGTTCTTGTTGAACTGGTTCGCGAAGCCGACGCCGCTCGGGCTGACCACGCTGTCCAGGATGAGCCGCTGCACGCGGGTCGGGTACATGGAGGCGTAGACCGAGCCGAGGTAGGTGCCCCAGTCGGTGCCGAAGAAGGTGATCTTCTCCTGGCCGAGGGCGATGCGCATCTGGTCCAGGTCGCGCGCGGCGTGCTTGGTGGTCATGTGCTTGAGCACGTCGCCGTACTGCTGACCGCAGCTCGTGGCGTACGCCTTGGCACGCTCGACCCAGGCCTGCTCGGCGGCCGGCGAGTTCGGAACCGGGTCCGGCTGGGCCTGGCCCGGGTTGATGTACGAGGGGTCGCAGACGAGCGCCGGCTCGCTGGCGCCGACGCCGCGCGGGTCGAAACCGATGAAGTCGTAGGCGGTGCCGACGTCGGTGGCGAGGCCGGTGGTGCCCTTCGCGTACCGCGTGGGCAGGTCACGGCCGATGCCGCCGGGCCACTGGCCGCGGTTGAGGATGACGACGCCCTTGTAGTCGGCGTCCGGGACGGTGTGCTTGGCGCGGGTCAGGGCGAGCTTGATCTTCTGGCCGGCGGGGTTGGCGTAGTCGAGCGGCACCTCGACCGTGCCGCACTCCAGGCCCTTGAGCATGGCGCCCAGGTTCGGGTCGTTCTCCGAACACGGAGCCCAGGCGATGGTGCCGGCGGTCGGCGTGATCGTCGCCTCCGCGGCGGCGACCGGGGTGAGGGTCGGTCCCACCAGACCGGTCACGATCACTGTCGTGACCAATGCGAGCTTCTTCACGTGATTCCCCTTCTGAATACAACGCGCTCGCAGCCTGACAACGGGGCCTCCATTTCCGGTCAACCCTGGCTGGAATGCCACTGGAGGTGAGCACGAACGGAGAAGCGCCAGGTCGGGGGATTTCCCTAGCATGCAAAAACAAGATCCCGACCCCAGGAGTGATCATGGCTGACTCTGCCATCCAGGGAATCAAGACCGTGCTGCATCCCGTCAAGGACCTGGCAACGGCCAAGAGCGTGTACACCGCCCTGCTCGGCATCGAGCCGCAGACCGAGTCCGACTACTACATCGGCTACGACATCGCAGGTCAGCACATCGGCCTGGTGCCCGGAGCCGGTACGCAGGGCATGTCCTCGCCGGTCGCCTACTGGCACGTCCCGGACATCGAGGCGAAGCTGGCGGAGGTCACGGCGGCCGGCGCCACCGTCCAGAACCCGGCCGCGGACGTCGGCGGCGGCCGCCTCGTCGCCACCGTCACGGACGCGGACGGCAACGTCCTCGGCCTGCTCCAGGACAGCTGACGGCGGCCGAGGCGCGCGCTCCTCGAATCCCCCACGACATCTCCTCGATTCCCGACCGAATCCCGCTCGAATGCCGGTCGATTGCCGGTCAATCCCCGATCGACTTTCGGTCGAATCCGCCGTGAGCCCCGCTCGACTTTCCCTCGAGCGGGGCTCGAGGCGTAATCGAGCGGGAATCGAGCGCGCCACGTCACCCTCGCCGGAGAGCCGCAGCGAGGGAGACACCCATGAGCCAGGAATCCGCCCCCGTCCACCGCCACGACCGGATCCGGGTGCACGGGGCGCGCGTGAACAACCTCAAGGACGTCGGCGTCGAGATCCCGAAGCACCGCCTCACGGTCTTCACCGGCGTCTCGGGCTCCGGCAAGAGCTCCCTCGTCTTCGGCACCATCGCCGCCGAGTCGCAGCGCCTAGTCAACGAGACGTACAGCGCCTTCGTCCAGGGCTTCATGCCGACGCTCGCCCGCCCCGAGGTCGACGTCCTCGAAGGGCTGACCACCGCGATCGTCGTCGACCAGCGGCGCCTCGGCTCCGACCCGCGCTCCACCGTCGGCACCGCCACCGACGCCAACGCGATGCTGCGCATCCTCTTCAGCCGGCTCGGCATCCCCCACATCGGCCCGCCCAGCGCCTTCGCCTTCAACGTCCCGCGCCGCACCGCGAGCGGCTCCATGAACGTCGACAAGGGCGGCGGCAAGCGGATCACCGTCCGCAAGGCCGTGTACCACGGCGGCATGTGCCCGCGCTGCGAGGGCCGCGGCACCGTCTCCGACATCGACCTCACCCAGCTGTACGACGACACGCGGGCCATCGGCGACGGCGCCTTCACGATCCCCGGCTGGAAGCAGGACAGCTTCTGGACCACCCGCGTGTACGCCGAGTCCGGCGTCCTCGACCCCGGGAAGCCGATCCGCGAGTTCTCCGCGCGCGAGATGCGGGAGTTCCTCCACGGCGAGCCCCGCAAGGTCAAGGTCGACGGGGTCAACCTCACCTACGAGGGCCTGCTCCCGAAGATCCGGAAGTCGATGCTCGCCAAGGACCGGGACTCCCTCCAGCCGCATGTCCGGGCGTTCGTGGACCGGGCCGTCGCCTTCACCACCTGCCCCGACTGCGACGGCACCCGGCTCGCCGAGGAGGCCAGGTCGTCGAAGATCCACGGCGTCTCGATGGCCGACGCCTGCCGCATGGAGATCAGGGACCTCGCCGCCTGGGTCCGCGGCCTCGACGAGCCCTCCGTGGCGCCGCTGCTCACCACACTGCTCCACACCCTGGAGTCGTTCGTGGAGATCGGGCTCGGCTACCTCTCCCTGGACCGGCCCGCCGGCACCCTGTCGGGCGGCGAGGGCCAGCGCGTGAAGATGATCCGCCACCTCGGCTCCGCGCTCACCGACACCACGTACGTCTTCGACGAGCCGACCACCGGACTGCACCCGCACGACATCGCCGGCATGAACGAGCTGCTGATCCGCCTGCGCGACAAGGGCAACACCGTCCTCGTCGTCGAGCACAAGCCGGAGACCATCGCCATCGCCGACCACGTCGTCGACCTCGGCCCCGGCGCCGGCGCGGCGGGCGGCCAGGTGCTGTACGAGGGCCCGCTCGACGGGCTGCGCGCGAGCGGCACGCCGACCGGCCGCCACCTCGACGACCGGGCCCGCCTCAAGGAGACCGTACGGAAGCCCGAGGGCGTCCTGGAGATCCGCGGGGCCGCCACCCACAACCTGCGGAACGTCGACGTCGACCTGCCGCTGGGCGTGCTCTGCGTGGTCACCGGCGTCGCCGGCTCCGGCAAGAGCTCCCTCGTCCACGGCTCGGTCGCGCGCCGGGAGGGCGTCGTGGCCGTCGACCAGTCGCCGATCAAGGGCTCCCGGCGCAGCAACCCCGCCACGTACACCGGTCTCCTCGACCCGATCCGTACGGCCTTCGCCAAGGCCAACGGCGTGAAGCCGGGCCTCTTCAGCGCCAACTCCGAGGGCGCCTGCCCCACCTGCGACGGCGTCGGCGTCCTCCACACCGACCTGGGGATGATGGCCGACATCGCCACCACCTGCGAGGACTGCGAGGGGCGGCGCTTCGACGGCTCCGTCCTGGAGCACCTCTTCGGCGGCCTCGACATCAGCGAGGTCCTCGCGCTGCCGGTCGACGAGGCCCTGGAGTTCTTCGGCGCCGAGGGCACCCGGGTGCCCGCCGCGCAGCGCGTCCTCCAGCGGCTCTCCGACGTCGGCCTCGGCTACCTCGCCATCGGGCGGCCGCTCACCACGCTCTCCGGCGGCGAGCGGCAGCGGCTGAAGCTCGCCACGCACCTCGGCGGGAAGGGCGGCGTGATCGTCCTCGACGAGCCGACCTCAGGACTGCACCTCGCCGACGTGGAGAAGCTGCTGCGGCTGCTCGACCGGCTCGTGGACGCGGGCAAGTCCGTGGTCGTCATCGAGCACCACCAGGCGGTCATGGCGCACGCCGACTGGATCGTCGACGTCGGCCCCGGGGCCGGCCAGGACGGCGGCCGGATCGTCTTCGAGGGCACCCCGGCCGAACTCGTCGCCACCCGGCCTACGCTTACCGGTGAACACCTCGCCGCCTATGTCGGGGCGTTCAGCGGTTGAACCGGCAATCTGAAAGATGCCCCTGTTCAGACGCTTCTCTAGCGTGAATTGGACGGCACCCCCACCCCTCAGCGAAAAGGGCACAGGAACATGTTTCGACCGTGGAATTCCGACAGCGATGTGATCTCATGAGAATCCTCGTCACCGGCGGCGCCGGATTCATCGGCTCCCACTACGTACGGACCATGCTCGACGGGGGATACCCGGGGTACGAGGACGCGCACGTCACCGTCCTCGACGCGCTGACCTACGCGGGCAACCGGGAGAACCTCCCCGCCCGGCACCCGCGGCTGACCTTCGTGCACGGCGACATCCTCGACCGTGACCTGCTGCGCAGCGTCCTCGAAGGCCAGGACGCGGTGGTCCACTTCGCGGCGGAGAGCCACGTCGACCGCTCCATCGAGAGCGGCGCCGCCTTCGTCCGCACCAACGTCGAGGGCACCCAGGCCGTCATGGAGGCCGCGCTCGCCACCGGCGTCGAGCGGGTCGTCCACATCTCCACGGACGAGGTGTACGGCTCCATCGACGAGGGATTCTGGACCGAGGAATCGCCCCTCCTCCCGAACTCCCCGTACGCCGCCTCCAAGGCCTCGTCCGACATGATCGCGCTGGCCTATTTCCGCACCCACCGGCTGAACGTCTCGGTCACCCGCTGCTCGAACAATTACGGGCCCTATCAGCACCCCGAGAAGTTCATTCCGCTCGCCGTCACCCACCTCCTCGAAGGCCGCCGCATTCCCGTCTACGGGGACGGGCAGCAGATCCGCGAGTGGCTGCACGTCGACGACCACTGCCGTGCCGTGCAGCGGGTGCTCACCGGCGGCCGCGCCGGCGAGGCGTACAACATCGGCTCCGGCTCGGCCGTGCCGAACCTCCACCTCGCCCACCGGCTCGTCGAACTCTGCGGCGTGGGCCTCGACATGATCCACCACGTCACCGACCGCAAGGGCCACGACCGCCGCTACGCCCTCGACCAGAGCAAGATCGAGCAGGAGCTCGGCCACCGGCCGCTCACCCCGTTCGACCGCGGCCTCGCCGAGACCGTCGCCTGGTACCGGGACAACCCGCAGTGGTGGAAGCCCGTCAAGGAGAGCGGAGGCCGGGCATGAGCACCCAGACGCGCCTGGTCCCCCGCTCGCGCGCCGGGATCACCGAGCGGCTCGCCCTCTCGGCGGCCACGACCCGGGGCTCCCACGTCTCCACCTCCGAGGCCCTCGGCTGGCTCGACTTCCACCGGGTGACCTGCGGGACGCAGATCCGCCGGATCCCCTTCGCCGAGCTCGACAACTGGTCCTTCGCGCCGGACACCGGCAACCTGCGGCACAGCAGCGGGGCGTTCTTCACCGTCGACGGCCTGCACGTGGTCCGGCCGGACGCCGAGTGGCAGCAGCCGATCATCGTCCAGCCGGAGATCGGCATCCTCGGCATCCTCGCCAAGGAGTTCGACGGGGTCCTCCACTTCCTCATGCAGGCCAAGATGGAGCCCGGCAACCCCAACCTGGTGCAGCTCTCGCCCACCGTGCAGGCCACCCGCAGCAACTACACCAAGGCCCACGGCGGCGCGGCCGTGAAGTACCTGGAGCACTTCCTGGAGCCGGACCGGGACCGCATCCTCACCGACGTCCTCCAGTCCGAACACGGCGCCTGGTTCTACCGGAAGCGCAACCGCAACATGATCGTCGAGACCGACGAGGACGTCCCCGTCGAGGAGGACTTCCGCTGGCTCACCCTCGGCCAGATCGTGGAGCTGCTCCGCCTGGACAACGTGGTCAACATGGACGCCCGTACCGTCCTCGCCAGCGCGCCCATGGCCGCGGAGGAGGCCGGCGCGCTCTCCTCCGACGCCGAACTGCTCGCCTGGTTCACCGGTGAGCGGGCCCGGCAGGACGTCCGCACCCGCCGGATGCCGCTGCGGGAGATCTCCGGATGGCGGCGCGACGCGCACTCCATCCGCCGCGAGGACGACCGCTTCTTCCGGGTCGTGGCGGTCTCCGTCGAGGGCGCGGGCCGCGAGGTCCGCGGCTGGACCCAGCCGATCATCGAGCCGGTGGGCCCCGGCGTCTGCGGCTTCGCGTACCGCGTCTTCGACGGCGTCCCGCACGTCCTCGTGCACGCGCGCGTGGAGGGCGGCTTCCTCGACACCGTCGAGCTCGCGCCGACCGTGCAGTACGTGCCGTCCAACTACGCGCACCTGGCGGCCGACGAGCGGCCGCCCTTCCTCGACCTGATGGTGAACGCAGCGCCGGAGACGATCCGTTACTCCGCGATCCACTCGGAGGAGGGCGGCCGGTTCCTCGACGCCGAGAGCCGCTACCTGATCGTCGAGACCGACGAGGCCACCACCCCGGCCGAGGCGCCGCCCGGCTACCACTGGGTCACCCCCGGCCAGCTCAACTGGCTCGCGGGACACAGCCGTTACGTCAACGTCCAGGCGCGCACCCTGCTCGCGGTCCTCACCACCGCGGGCCCCGGAGCGTTCTGACCGCGGGAGCCGTACGACCACGGGTCGCCCCCCCACGAGAAGGGCCCCGGAGCTCGACGCTCCGGGGCCCTCGCGTTTGCCGCTCTCGTGAGGTCCGGAAGCAGCACAAAGGCCCTGGTCGGTGGAGGTTCTCCACCGGACAGGGCCTGTGTGCTGTGCGGTCCGACCGGGTCACTTCGTCGCGGCGAGCCGCGTGGTCATCGGGGTCCACTTCTTGGGGTTCACGCGCCAGTCGACCGGCTCCTGCTTCGTGGCGACGTTGACCCGGTTCCAGAGGTTCACCAGGCCGATGTGGAGCACCACGGCGCCGAGCTGCTTCTCGTCCCAGTGCTTGGCGGCCTCGTTCCAGACCTCGTCGGAGACCGGGTCCTTCACGTCGTTGATGCGGGTGGCGGCCTCGGCGAGCGCGAGCACCGAACGCTCGGCGTCGGTGAAGCAGGTCTGCTCCCTCCAGGTCTCCACCAGCGGCAGGCGGAAGTCCTCCTCGCCGGCCTCCTCGAACTCGCGCTTCTTCACGGGAATCTGGACCGGACGGCCGTTGATCTGGCTCACCCGAAGGTGGACGAGAACAAGCGTCTGCAACGGCACACCGACACTGTTGATGGCCTTGACCAGTGCCCGCATGGGGGGCAGAACATCGGGAACGACCAGCGACGGGTTAGGCATCCGCGGCGACATTCGTAATTCTCCTTCTGATGGGGATCGGAAAACAGCTTGCCCTCAGGGGCCGCTTTTTCTCAAGTAGTGCGGAATTCCGGCTGCCGACGATTTTCTAGAAGGTCGGCGCGGCCGGTACGGCGGCGTTGCGGGCGGCTTCGGCGAGTGCCCGGTGGAGTCTTCTGTCGGCCGTGAACCCGGCTTCCCACTGCACCCCGACGGCGAAGGGGTGACCGATGACCTCGACCGCCTCGACGGTCCCGTCCTCCGCCCGCGCGGTGACGGTCAGCCCGTCGCCGAGCCGGTCCACCGCCTGGTGGTGGTGGCAGGCCGTCTCCGGCTCGGCCTCGTCGAGGACGCCGGCGAGCCGGCTGTCCGCGACGAGCTTCAGCGGATGGCGTCCGAGGGTGAAGGACGGGGTGTCCGGACGGTGGCCGTGGTGGCCCGTGACGTCCGGCAGGTGCTGGTGGAGGGAGCCTCCGCGCAGCACGTTGAGCAGTTGCATGCCGCGGCAGATGGCCAGGACGGGCAGCTCGGCTTCGAGCGCCGCCCCGACCAGGGCCAGTTCGACGCGGTCGGCGTCCGGGGTCATGGCCCGGGTGACCGGGTGCGCGGCCTCACCGTACAGCGCCGGGTCGAGATCGGGCCCGCCCGGAACGAGCAGACCGTCGATCCGGTCGACGAGGCGCTCGACGCCGGGCAGCAGCGGAAGCAGCAGCGGGACGCAGCCGGCCTCGGCGAGGTAGGCGACGTGGGCCTGGAGCGCGAGGCTGACGACCAGGTCGGAGCCCTGGAGCGTGACCGGCGCGGTCCGTGCGCAGATCCCGATGACCGGCCGCCGCGGGGCGCCCGCCGGGTCATTCGCGGTTGAATTCATGACCACCCTTGGGGTTTCCGGGTTCAACTGAGGAAAGGACGCAGATGAAACAACCGTCCCGGTGGACGGTCCGGTCGTCAAAAATATCCGTGGCGGTGAATCCGCGGCCCGTGTTCAACCCCGGATCCGGCCGGTGGACTACTGAACGGAATGGCGCTCCTGGTACCACAGGGTCGGGATCCTTTTGTCTTCCCGATATCTCTCGCCCCCTTCACCCGAGGTGACCATGATCGAGGCCAAGAACCTCACGAAACGCTATGGCGACAAGACCGCCGTGAACGACCTGTCGTTCACGGTCGAGCCCGGCCGGGTCACCGGCTTCCTCGGCCCGAACGGCGCCGGCAAGTCCACGACGATGCGGCTGCTGCTCGGGCTCGACCGGCCCGACGCGGGCGAGGCCACCGTCAACGGCGTGGCCTACCGCGACCTCGCGCAGCCCATGCGCGTGGTCGGCGCCCTCCTGGAGGCGCGCGCCGTGCACACCGGCCGCAGCGCCTACGACCACCTGCTCTGCCTCGCGCAGACCCAGGGCTTCGGCAAGCGCCGGGTCGAGGAGGTCATCGAGCAGGTCGGCCTCGGGTCGGTGGCGCGCAAGCGGGCCGGCGGCTTCTCCCTGGGCATGGGCCAGCGGCTCGGCATCGCCGCCGCGCTGCTGGGCGACCCGGCGGCGCTGATCCTGGACGAGCCGGTCAACGGCCTCGACCCGGAGGGCATCCTCTG
This sequence comes from Streptomyces sp. NPDC003327, assembly GCF_053589515.1. Classification (NCBI taxonomy): domain Bacteria; kingdom Bacillati; phylum Actinomycetota; class Actinomycetes; order Kitasatosporales; family Streptomycetaceae; genus Streptomyces; species Streptomyces sp. NPDC003327. The sequence continues at coordinate 58,577 of NZ_JBSFSA010000029.1, forward strand.
GATCCGCAACCTGATGAAGTCGCTCGCGGCCGAGGGCCGTGCCGTCTTCGTCTCCAGCCACCTGATGAACGAGATGGCCGTCACCGCCGACCACCTCATCGTCATCGGCCGGGGCAAGCTCGTCGCCGACTGCTCCACCCAGGAGTTCATCGAGCGCAGCACCGAGCAGTCGGTCCTGGTGAAGACCCCGGACCGCGAGCGGCTCGCCGAGCTGCTGAAGGCGGAGGGCGCCACGGTCTCCGAGGTCGACGGCGACCTGGACGTCGTCGGTGTCGAGGCCCCGCGCATCGCCGAACTCGCCGCCGCCGGCGGCCTGGTCCTGCACGAGCTGTCGACGCGTCGCGGCTCGCTGGAGGACGCCTTCATGGAACTGACCAAGGACGCCGTCGAGTACGACGCCGCCGTGCCCGCCGCCGGAGGTGCGAAGTGACCGCCCTGACCGCACCCGCCACCGCTTCCGCGCCCGCCGCCGAGGCGAACAGGCCGAGCTTCGGCCGGCTGATGCTCGCCGAGTGGACCAAGATCCGCTCGGTGCGCTCCACGGTCTGGTCGCTCGCGATCCTCGTCGTGGTGACCCTGATCTTCACCGCGCTGTTCATGCAGATGGGCGTCGCGGCCTGGGACAAGAGCGAGCCGTCGCAGCAGGCCGAGATGCGGCTCGACCCGACCGGCACCATCCTCGGCAGCGGCATCCTGCTCAGCCAGCTCGCGGTCTGCGTGCTCGGCGTGATGGTGATCGCCTCCGAGTACTCCACCGGCATGATCCGCGCCAGCCTGCTCGCGGTGCCCAAGCGCCTCCCGGTCCTCTGGTCGAAGGCCGCCGTCTTCGGCCTGCTGGTCCTGGTCGTCGGCGAGGTCACCGCGTTCGGCTCGTTCTTCGTCGGCGCGCCGATCCTGGAGGCCAAGGCCCCGGTCTCGATCGGCGACCCGGGTGTGCTGCGGGCCGTCGCGGGTACCGGTCTCTACCTGGCCCTGGTCGGTCTGTTCGCGCTCGCCGTCGGCGCGATCGTCCGGCACACGGCCGCGAGCATCACGGGCGTCATCGGGTTCGTCCTGGTGCTCACCCCGATGGCCGCGATGCTGCCGGGCAAGGTCGGCACGTACGTGTACGCCTACCTCCCCACGCAGGCCGGCTTCATGATGACCCAGCAGCAGGCGCGCGCCGGCGACGTGCTGGGTCCCTGGCAGGGAATCGGGGTGCTGGCCCTGTGGACGGCCGCCCTGCTGGCCGTCGCCGCGGTGCTGCTGCGCCGCAGGGACGCCTGACCTCCCCGCCCACCGCGGGTGTTCGCCGATCCGGCGAGCGCCCGCGGTGTTGCGTTTCCAGGGAGCGTCCACCTTCCCTCGACTGTGGCTGAAGAACGCCCTGCGACTCTCTGAACAGCGGCAGCAGAGAGGGAGAAAACGGAATGGCTCACAGCAACGCGCAAGCCGTCTTGATAACGAGTGCATTCAGCTCCGTCAGGACGGAGATCACCGACTCGTCGGGGCGCAGCGAATTCGACCCGAAGAACTTCGAGAAACTGCCGGCGCGCGACGTTCCCGTCAGCGCCCTGTCGGCCGGGGTGTCACTGCGGCAGAGCGGTACGGACGCCGCCCACATCCAGCTTCTCGTCGACGCGGCGGGGACGGCGGAACTGCCCCCCATTCTCGTCCAATTGGACGGCTACCGCATCATCGACGGTCTGCACCGTCTGGAGGCGGCGCGGCTCCGCGGCGACGAGACGATCAAGGCGCGCTTCCTCGACTGTTCGAACTCCGAGGCGCTCGTCATCGCCATGAAGGCGAACGGCACGCACGGACTGCCGCTGTCGAAGGCGGACCGCGTGTCCGGCGCCCAGCGCGTCCTCGGCTCCCACCCGGACTGGTCCGACCGCGCCATCGCGGGCATCACCGGGCTGAGCGCGAAGACGATCGCCTCGCTGCGGGACCGGACGGGGGACGCGACGCCGCTCGACGGCAAGCGCATCGGCCGCGACGGCCGGCGGCGTCCGGTGGACGCGGGCGAGGGCAGGCGGCGCGCCGCGGAGTACATCGCCGCGCATCCGAACGCGCCGCTGCGGCAGGTGGCCCGGGAGACCGACGTGTCGCTCGGCACGGTGCACGACGTGAGCGCGCGGCTGCGGCGCGGCGAGGGCCCCGAGCGGGACGGCCGCCGCCAGGGGGCCGCCCGGGACCGGGCCGCCGCCACCTCCGTACGACCCGTGCAGCCGGTGTCGCCCGCGCAGCCGCACCACCCGTCCCGTCCGGCGACGCACTCCGGGCACCCCGGGCACCAGCCGACGCACCCCGTACAGCCGACGCAGCCGGCCCACCCGACGCAGCCGGTGCACGCCCTGCCGAACGTGCGGCCGCTGCAGTCGCTCCAGGCCGTCCCGCCCATGCGTTCCGCGCCGCCCGCCGGGCGGCCCGAGGACGCGGCGCGGCCGGCGGCGGGCCCGGCCCGGGCGCCGCTGCGGGTGGCGCCCCACGCGGACACCGCGCCGCAGCGCAGGAACCACACCGAGGCGCCGCCCGCCTGGGCGACGGTCGCCGCGAAGATGGCCAGCGACCCGGCCATCCGCTACACGGCGGGCGGCCGGGAGTTCCTCCGCTGGATGCAGGCGCACGCCACCGACCCGAACGAGGAGTGGCGCGGCCTCGTCGACGCCGTCCCGGCGCACTGGGTCGGTGTCATCGCCCCGATCGCGGAGCGCATCGGCCGGGAGTGGAGCCTGCTCGCGGAGCAGCTGAAGACCAAGCAGGACATGGCGCCGTGATCCTGCCCGGTCCCGGTCGCTACGCCACGGGCACCGGTGCCGCGGACGCCACCCTGAGGTGGCCCGCGGCCCGGCGCGCGCCCGCCGGCTCCCCGTCGGGGTTGACCGAGGCGCAGCCGGGGTGGGCCACCACCTCGACCGGCGGTACGAGTTCGGGCAGGGCGAGCAGGATCGGCGGATCGGTCGCCCGCACGGCCCGCAGCCGCACGGCGGCGCTGACGATGCCGTCGGCGGTGACGGGCACGGTCGTCGCCCCGCGGCCCGCGACGAGCGCGGTCCGACGGGAGCGGGCGTCGGGCCCGATGCCGTCGGCGACGGCGACCGCGAGCAGGTGCCACTCCCCCTCCGGGACGTGCTGGAGCGAGTAGCAGGACGGCCGGCCGCTGGGGACGTCGACGACGACCGAGGCCACGGACGGGTGCTGCACCACGGGCGTCCCGAAGGCCCCGAGGAACACGCGCGCGTTGCCGTGGCCCGCCGGCAGGCTGATGGTGCCCGCGATCGTGCCGTACCCGGCGCGCGGGTCGGGCTCCGGCCCCGGCAGCCCGTCGCCGCCGCCGCGCGTCAGCCGCCGGTAGCGGCTGGGCGAGACGCCGACCCCGGACGTGAACGAGTTGGTGAACGAGCCGAGGCTGTTGTAGCCGACGGCGTAGGAGATGTCGGTGATGCTCATCGAGGTGCTCTCGATGAGCCGCTTGGCCTCGTGAATGCGGATCGCTGCCAGAAATCTCCCGGGTGTGATCCCGGTTTCCTCTTTGAACAGCCGCGTGAAATAGAAACGGCTGAGCAGAGCGCTTTCGGCGATCTCCGTGAGAGTCAGCGGCTCGCCGTAACGCTCCCGAATGTACTCGATCGCCCTTTCTACTGCGTTGTCCATACGCACCTCACTACGTCTCGATCCAGGCAGCAGGTTCGCGCGGCGACATCGTGCACAACTCGAAGAACACTCGTGAGATGTTCACTTGCGCGGGCGCCTCGAACGTGCTGCGGCGGACCGCCCGGTAAGCGGCTCCCCGTTGCCGTCGCACCGGAGGCACCTGTCTTCGAGCCGACGCCTACGGACCGGGACGCTCGTCAGGAACGACGACGAGGTGTACGCGGCACCTCACCCCCGCCCGGCCGCCCCGACCCCCAGCCAGACGGCTCCGAGACCGGCGGTCAGGCCGCCCAGCACGTTCAGGACCGCGTACCCCCGCCGCCCCTCCTCGTACAGCCTCAGCGTCTCGTACGAGAAGGTGGAGTACGTGGTCAGGGCGCCGCACAGGCCGGTGCCGAGCAGCAGGTGCAGCCGCTCCGAAGAGACGCCGGTGAGCAGGCCGAGGGCGAACGAGCCCGCGACGTTCACGGCGAACGTGCCCCAGGGCAGGGCGGCGCCGAACCGGGCCTTCGTCACCCGGTCGGTGAGGTACCGCAGCGGCGCGCCGACGGCGGCCCCCACCACGACGAGCAGCCAGTTCACGAGGGCGTCACCCGGGGCCGTACGACCGCCCGCGCGGCGGCCGTCCCCGCCGCGACGGCGGCCAGCGCGACGAGCACCGTCGCCCCCAGGTAGAGCAGGCCCGACGCGGGCCGGTCCGCGTCGAGGAGCCGCTGGGCGTCGAGCGCGTACGCCGAGAACGTGGTGAACCCGCCGCAGAACCCGGTGCCGAGGAACGGGCGCAGCAGCGGGTGCGGGGCCACCCGGGTCCGGGTCTCGGTGAGCAGCACCATGAGGACGCCGAGCAGGGCGCAGCCGGCCGCGTTCACGGTGAACGTCGTCCAGGGGAAGGCGCCGGCCGGGGTGGGCCACAGGAGGGCCGCGCCGTGGCGGGCGCTCGCGCCGAGCGCGCCGCCCGCCGCGACGGCGCCGACGACCGGAAGTTCGGCTCGTACACCCATGGGCCCAGGGTACGGGCGGTGGCGAGGCGGGCCGCACGGGCGCGGTGGTCCGGCCTGGGGCATTAACCGGAGCCGGCCCGCGCGGCCTCGCTCAGCGATGGTCCGGCCACGGAGTGCGACGGGTCAAAGCGGCTCCGGAGAGTGTGTCAGCTCACTTCGGGAGGGGGTGGTGTGGTCCGGCCACCATCGGGCGGGCGATTCGGGTGCCGGGTCCACCTCGTCCCGGGGGGTGGTCACGGGCGACCGTTGGTGGTGCAGCGGAAGGGAGCTGCGCAACCTTCGGGCAGGAGTGTCGTGAGTACATCCGTCGCAACCCAGCGCAGGGGCATCGCCGGGACCGTTCCCCTGACCGTTCCCCGTCAGGCCGCCCGTGCGGGCGTCCGTGCCGTGCCGCGTGGCTCCTCGGCCCGCGCGGCCTCCTCCGGTGACGACGTCTACGCCGAGCTGTGCGCCGCGCTCTTCGCCGGGTTCCCGCGCCGCGACCAGCGCCTGAAGGCCGAGCAGTACCTGCACGGGCTGCTCACCGCCCAGGGCCGCAAGTCGATCCGCAACATCGCCGCGCAGATAGGCGGGCCCGCCGCCGAGCAGAGCCTGCACCACTTCATCTCCAGCTCCACCTGGGACTGGGCGCCGATGCGGGCCGAGCTCGCCCGCTTCCTGGAGCGGAGCGGCTGCCCGCAGGCCTGGGTGGTGCGGCCCATGCCCATCCCGAAGGCCGGGGAGCACTCGGTGGGCGTGGACCGGCGCTTCGACCCGGAGCGCGGCCAGGTCTTCCACGGCCAGCAGGCGTTCGGCGTGTGGTTCGCGAGCGACGAGCTGAGCGTCCCCGTCAACTGGCGGCTCTTCCTGCCGGACCCGTGGGTCAAGGACCGCACCCGGCGCGACCGCGCGGAGGTGCCGCAGGAGGCGGGCGAGGAGACCCTGGAGGAGTGCGCGGTCGCCGCGGCCCTGGAGACGGCCCGCCTCGGTGACGTCACCCGCAAGCCGGTGCTCCTCGACATCCGGGGCGGCGCGGGCCGGGCGGCGCTCACCCGGCTCGCCGCGGCCGGGCTGCCGGTGGTGGCCCGCATCGGCGGCGGCTCCCGGCTCGCCATCGCGGACCGCTCGCTCCCCGGCTTCGGCGCGGGGCCGCTCCCCGCGCAGCAGATCCTGGAGTCGCTGCGGGGGCTGCGCCGCCCGGTGAGCTGGGTGGACACCGTGGCCGGCGCGCCGACCTCCCGCACCTCGCTCGCGACGGCCGTCCGGGTCGCGCTGCCCATGCCGGGCGGGGAGCGGATGCGGCCGCTGACGCTGCTCGGCGAGTGGGACGACCCTCGGCGCGGTCCGGCCCGGGTGTGGATCAGCGATCTGACCTCGCCCGTGGGCTCGCTGCTGCGGCTGACGAAGCTGGCGCGGCGGGTGGACCGGGACTTCGCCGAGGTCGGCGAGGAGGCGGGCCTGCGGGACTTCGTGGGCCGCTCGTACCGCGGCTGGCACCGGCACATCACGCTGGCGTCCGCCGCCCACGCGGCGGCGCTGCTCGCTCCCGGCCGGGACGCGGCGGCGTACAGCGCGGGCTTCGCCTCCGGTTACGCCGCGGGACGCACCGCCAGCTGACGTTTCCCTTCCCCCCACCCCCGCCGCCCCGGTGGTCCGCCCCAACGGACCACCGGGCGACGGCCGTCGGGCCCCGTGCCCCTGCGGCGGGGGTCGGTCCGCGGGCGCGGGCGGCCGCCGTCAGGCGACGGGGCGGTCCGGCGGGACGGGCGGGCGCGGCGGGGTCGTGGCGGTGCGGCGGCGGGCGAGGACCTCGCGGGTGCGCTGGAGCCGCAGCGCGAGCTGCACCTCCAGGACCTGGCCGGGCTTCTGCCAGCCGGGGCCGAGGAGTTCGCCGATCCGCTCCAGGCGGCGCGAGACCGTGTTCGGGTGGACGTGCAGCGCCTCGGCCGCGTTGGACGGGCTGCCGCCGGAGGCGAAGTACGCCTCCAGGGTGCGGGTCAGGTCGGTGAACCGCTCGGCGTCGTAGTCCAGGACGGGACCGATCGCGTTCTCGACGAAGCCGTCGACGTCGTGGTCGTCGGAGAGCAGCATCCCGAGGAACCCCAGGTCCTGCACGGCCGCCGCGGAGCCGGTGCCGCCGAGCGCGCTCATCGCGTCCAGGCAGCGCCCGGCCTCGGCGTACATCGCGCCGACGCCGTCCGGGCTGTGACCGGGTCCCGCTGCGGCGACCGAGACGGGGTGCCCGAGCAGCGGCGACAGCTCCTCGGAGACGGCCTTGGCCGCGGCGGACGGGTCCATCCCGGGGAGCAGCAGCACGATGCAGCCGCCCTGGACGGTCTTCAGACCGGAGAGGCGGTACGCGTAGGAGGACGCCCACACCACCGCGCGCCCCTGCTCGCCGCCCTCCGGCCGCGCCACCACGAGCACGTGCGGTTTGCGCAGGTCGATGCCGAGGCGACGGGCCCGCAGGGCGATCTGCTGCGGGGCGTGCGGCGGGTCGGCGATCAGGTCGTCGAGGAGCTCGTCGCGGACGGGCCCCTCGGCGACGGCCGTGGACCGCTGCATCAGGAGGAGGAACGCGACGGACTGGGCGGTCAGTTCGAGGAGCCGCTCGTCCTCGCCGGTGAGGCCGCTGGTGGCGCGGATGACGAGGCCGCCGAGGTCCTCGGAGCCCGCGATGACGGGCGCGACCCAGGTGTCCTCGTCGGCGAGGACCGGGCGGCGGCTGGCGTGCGCGTCGAGCGAGGCCTTGGCGACGGCCTCCTCGTCGAGGTCGGTGATCTCGGCGCCGCCGCAGGCGAGGACCCGGCCGCCGGGGTCGCGGATCAGCACGGTGGCGTCGAGGGCGTCACCGGCGGCCTTGGCGAGGTTGCACAGTTCGCCGCCGGCGAGGACGAGGTTCATGATGCGGCTGTGGGCCTCGCTGACGTGCCGCATCCGGGTGAGGCGGGTGCGGACGAGGGAGCTGTCCCGCTCCAGCTCCGACACCTCGGCCCTGGTCCGGTCGAGGAGGCCTGCCTTCTCGACGGCGAGGGCCGCGAGGTCGGCGAGGGCCGCGAGGTCGGCGATCTCCTGCGGGGTGTGCTCGCGGACGCGCCGGTCCGCTCCGTACAGGGCGCCGATCACGGCGTCGCCGCTGCGCAGCGGGACGGCCATGATGGCGCGCAGCCCCTCGGCCCGGACGGCCGCGTCGCCGGGGTCGGCGGCGTCGGCGCCGATGGCGGTGTCGGCGAGCGAGAACCGTTCGTCGGCCGGGTAGTCGGGGGTCCAGACGGGCACGCCCTCGCGCTGGACGACGCCGCCCAGGCAGTTGCCGTCCTCGATCCGCAGGCCGGGGACGAGCCCGGCGCCCTCCTCCTCGCCGACGGAGCCCTCGGTGGTGCGGATGTAGCAGGCGCCGTGCGGGCCGCGCAGGGTCACGTACGCCATGTCGAGGCCGATCAGCTGCCGGGCGCGCCGGGTGATGAGGTGCAGCTGGCTGTCGAGGTCGTACGAGAAGGTGAGGTCGCGCGCGGTGTCGGTGAGCGTGGTGAGGGTGGCCTCGCGCGCGGCGGCGGCGGCGCGGTCGCCCTGGACGGCTCCGGCGAGCCGCACGGCCCGCTCGACCCGCGCGCGTTCGGCCGCGGGGAGGTCCCGCGCGCCGTCGAGGAGGTCGTCGAGGCCGGCCTCGACGCGGTCGCCCGAGGCGAGGAGTTCCAGGACGGCGAGCAATGCGTCGGCGCCACCGCCTCCGTCCCCGCCGTACGCACTCATGTGTCCCCAACCCCCGTAGTCGAGCGAAATCGGGCACCAGGGAGGAAACCCGCCGTGTTCGCGAAACTAATTCTGCTTCGGGAACCGGTCAACGGTGAGCTGCGGCACTTCGTTCCCCTGCGGGTGTGCCGGGCTCGACGGCCGGCCGGACGGACGCCCGACGGGGCGTCAGACGAGCGTGGCCGTCGGCATCGGCCGGAACCGGTCCGGATGGTACGGGGCGGGCACGCGCGCCGCCGGGGGCGGGGCGGTGTTCCGCAGGGCGAGCACCGAGCGCTGGAGCCTGCGGAGCCTGCCGGAGGGCTCCATGCCGCTCTCCTTGAGGAGCGCGGCGCGCAGCCCGTCGAAGACGGCGAGCGCCTCGTCGTGCCGTCCGCAGCGCAGCAGCGCGACCATGAGGTGGGCGTGCAGGGGTTCGTTGGTGCGGTAGCGGGCGACGAGTCCGGGCAGCTCGGCCAGGAGTTCGGCGTGGCGGCCGAGGCCGAGCTGCGCCTCCACCCACTGGTCGAGGACGCTGAGGCGGGAGGTCTCCAGCCGCTCGATCTCCATCCGGAGCCGGGGGCCCGCGGCGACGCCCGCGTAGGGCTCGCCGCGCCACAGGGCGAGGGCCTCGCCGAGCCGGAGCGCGGCCCGGGAGAGGTCGCCCGCCTCCATGGCCCGGTAGCCGGCGCCGGCCGCGCGCTCGAACTGCCAGACGTCGTTGGCACCGCCGCCGCTGTCGAGCCGGTAGGCACCGGGCACGGAGACGAGGATCGCGTCGGCGGTGCGCCGGTCGGACCAGCCGGGGCGCGGTTCCGCCGGGTCGGCGTCCCGCAGTGCGCGGGTGATGAGCGCGCGCAGCTCGGCTATGTGCCCCTGGAGTTCGGCGCGGGCGCCGCGCGGGGCGCCGGACGGCCAGAGCTCCTCGGTGAGGACCGTCACGGGGACGATCTGGTCGGCGTTGGCCGTGAGCAGGGCGAGCAGCTGTCGAGGCGCGGCCGCGGTCGGGGTGATCGACACCCCGTTCTCGCGGACCGACAGTCCTCCCAGGATCCGGACGTCCACCATGCCCCCCTCAAGTCTCTGCGCGGGTGACCCCCGGGTTGATTAGAAAAGACCCCCGTAGGCATGTCAATAAGAAACCGGAAGGTACGGAATCACGGGTGGGGATATCGGGGTGCTTCAACCCCTATGCCCGGATATAAAGCGGTCGGGTTCTCGTCATTGGCCCGAACCCGACCCCCTCCGACGACGGCTTTCGGACTTCGGAGTACGCTTTCGGGGGTGCCAGAGGTCCGCCCGGAGGCCTCCGACCCGCGAGTTCACGCCACAAACAGACCCCGTGGTTCGGTTCCGTGGGCCGGAGCGCCCCGCCGGGCTACGCCACGGCGGCGGCGGTGAGCAGCCCGAAGGCGACGAGGACGAGCAGGGTCCGCACCCGGTGGAAGGCGTTCCAGCGCCCCTCGAAGGCGGCCCGGACGGCGGCCGGGTCCTGGTCCGGCGCCGCGGGGGCGGCGAGCGCGTTGTTGAGGGGGACGTTCCCCGCGGCGGTCACCACGTGGTTGAGGAACGCGGCGACGAGGCCGCCGAGCACGAGCCACTTCTGGGCGTCGGTGCGGCCGTCGACCGGGACGAGGAGGGCGGCGAGGGGGAAGGCGAGCACCCCGAGGAAGACGGTCAGGAAGACGGCCCTCGGCACGTACTCGTTGATCCGCCGCATCGCCGTCACGAACTCGCGGTCCGTGAGGCGGGCGAGCGCGGGCATGATCCCGGTGAGGAAGATGAGCATGAATCCGGCGTAGAGCCCGGTGCATCCGACGGCGAGGGCGAGCAACAGGGAGGCCATGGCCTCATGATGCCGCCTCCCCGCCGGAGGCACCGGCTCCACCGCGAGGGCCGGGCGTGCGGATCAGGCGTACGGGTCGCCGGACCGCAACTCCCCCTCGCCGCCCGGCTCGTGGCCGGGGCCGCGCAGCCGGTCCGCCTGCCGGACCGCCTCCGCCAGCTCGGTGACGACGGCGGAGCCGGAGCGCCCGGCGATCGCGTCGGCGCGCCGGGCGAGGTCGCCGAGGGCCGGGGCGCCCGGCAGGCCGCCGCCGCGCAGGGCGTCCGCGAAGTAGGCGGTGATGGCCGTCAGTTGCAGGCTGTCGTGGCCGGGCCCCCACAGGTCGGAGGTGAGGGCGCCGGTCTCCACCGAACCGGAACGCTCGTGCGGCTTCCGGGAGTTCGGGTCGAGCCAGCGGACGGTGGCGGTGGCGACCCGCCCGGTGGCGCCGGGCCGCGTCTTGACCGCGTACAGCGCGGTGACCGTGTGCCCGGCCCCGATCTCGCCCCCGTCGACCCGGTCGTCCCGGAAGTCCTCGTCGGCGACCTCCCGGTTCTCGTACCCGACGAGCCGGAACTTCTCGACGGTCGACCGCTCGAAGGCGACCTGCGCCTTGGCGTCGCGGGCGCGCAGCTCCACGTGGGCGGGCAGCTGGTCGACGAAGACCTTGCGGGCCTGCGCGTCGGTGGAGACGTACGTGGTGTGCCCGTCGCCCTTGTCCGCGAGCCGCTCCATGAAGTCGTCGCCGTACTCGCTGCCGACGCCGACGCCGAAGAGGGTGATCCCGTACTCCCTGCGCTCCTCCTCGATCCGGGCGAGGATCGCCTCCGCCTCCGTCTCGCCGGAGTTGGCGAGGGCGTCGGAGAGCAGCACCACCCGGTTGGTGGCGCCCTTGCGGTGGCCCTCGACGGCGACGTCGTACCCGGTCCGCACGCCCGCCTCGACATTGGTCGACGAGCTCGTCTCCAGGGCGTCCACGGTCTCGGCGATCCGCGGCCTGGCCTCGCCGACGCGGGTCATGGGCAGCCGGGTCTCGGCCTCGTCGCTGAAGGTGACCAGGGCGATCGAGTCGTCGTCGCGCAGCTCGTCGGTCAGCACGCGCAGCGACCGCTTGACGAGGTCGAGGCGGCCCGGCTCGTCCATCGAGCCCGAGACGTCGACGACGAACGTCAGCGCGGCGGGCGGGCGTTCGCCGCCGAGGTCGGCGCCCCGGGTGGCGAGCCCGACCCGGACGAGCGACCAGCCGTCGGCCCCGGCGCGGGCCCCGTCGACGGTCACGCTGAAGCCGTCGTCCGCCGGGCGCGGGTAGTCGGGGCGGAAGCTGTTGACGAACTCCTCGGGCCGCACCGTCACCGGGTCGGGCAGCCGGCCCTCGGAGAGCGCGCGGCGGGCGTAGCCGTACGAGGCGGTGTCGACGTCGAGCGCGAAGGTGGACAGGTAGTCGGGCGCGGGGCTCGGCGCCCGCTGCTCGCCCTCGGGGCCGGGCGCGGGCGCGTCGGGCGCCGCGGTGGCGCCGGAGCGGTTCCCGCCGTCGGGCACGGCCACCCCCCGGCCGCGGTCGTGGGCGCCGCCGTCGCCGCTCGCGCCGCATCCGGACAGCGCGAGACCGGCGGCGAGCAGCCCGGCGAGCGCGGCCGCCCGCCGCGTTCCGCGGCGCGCCTTCACCGTGTCGTGGTACGGATCCATGTCATCTCCCCCTGGGATGCGTTCACTTGTGAATGTGACGGGCGGGAGGGCGGGGCGGAGCCGTCGAAGGAGTTGCGGAACGATCTCGATGTGGCAACGGCGGCGGGGGCGGGCCCGGGTGGCATGGATTCGCCATAGTTTTCCACAGGGGTTGTCACCGTGTGCAGTCACGTGCGTACATGGAGTGGACATCGATCGGGCGGGGGTGGTCAGCGGTGGCGGAGAGCGCGGGATCCGTGTTGCTCGCCCGGTCGGCGATGAACCGGGCCGCGGCCGAGGGACAGCGGCCCCCGGGGCGCCCGGTCCGGGGCGTACGGCGGATCAGCGCCGTGCTCGCCGGGCTGGCCGCCTCGACCCGGCACGAGCTGCTGACGTTCGACGATCCGGTCGCCTCCGCGGCCTGCGCGATCCCCGAGCCGTTCCTGGAGTTGGCGGGGGCGTGCATGCGGGCCGCGGCGGAGCGGGCCGACGAGGTCAGGAGGATCGTGCCGCGCCACGCCCTGCCCCGGCTGGAGGACGGGCCTCCGGTCCCGGGGCGGGCGCGGCTCGCCGACGCGATCCCCTTCAAGATGATCGTCGTCGACCGCACGGTGGCGGCCGTCCCGCTCGACCTGGAGCTGCTCTACAACGGACTGCTGCTCATCCGGGACCCGGTGGTGGTCCACGCGCTGGTCAGGGCGCACCAAGCCAGTTGGTCGACGGCCCAGGAGCCGGGCCACGCCCCGCCGGCCCCGCCGCCCTCGCGCGAACCGCCCCCGCAGCTGCGCCCGGTGCTCGACGCCCTCCTGTCGGGGCTGACGGACGAGACGGCCGCCGCCCGGCTCGGCATGTCCGCCCGCACCTACAGCCGCCGGGTCGGCGAACTGATGGCCGCTCTCGGCACGACGAGCCGCTTCCGCGCGGGCGCGGAAGCGGCTCGAAGGGGGTGGGTGTGAGGGACACCCGGGCGCGGGCGTGAGGGACGCCCGGGCCGGGGCGGCGGGACTCCCTCGGGGCGTCAGGACACGATGTCCTTGCGGGCGAAGCCGCGGAAGGCCAGGGCGAAGAGCACCAGGGCGTACGTGACGGAGATCGCCGCGCCCTTCGCCATGCCGCTCCACTCCAGCTGCGGCTGGAGCGCGTCGATCCAGGCGAACTGCCAGTGCGCGGGCAGGAAGTCGCGCCAGTCGCCGAGGGCCGTGACGGCGTCCAGGACGTTGCCGACGATCGTCAGACCGACGGCGCCGCCGACCGCGCCGAGCGGCGCGTCGGTGCGGGTGGAGAGCCAGAAGGCGAGCCCGGCGGTGACGAGCTGGGAGACGAAGACGAACCCCACGGCGACGGCGAGCCGCAGCAGGGCGTCCCCGGCCGGCACGGAGCCGCCCGTCGGCAGCTGCAGCGGCCCCCAGCCGTAGGCGACGGTCCCGGCGGCCAGGGCGACGAGGGGCAGGAGGACCATCGCGGCCGCGCTGAACAGCAGCGCCACCGCCAGCTTGGAGGCGAGCAGCCGGGCCCGGGGCACGGGCGCGGCCAGCAGGTAGCGCAGCGAGGACCAGCCCGCCTCGGAGGCGACGGTGTCCCCGCAGAACAGCGCGACGGGGATGACGAGCAGGAACCCGGCGGAGACGAAGAGGCAGGTCGCCGCGAAGTTGGCGCCCGAGGCGGTCGCGGTGTCCATCAGGGTGATCCGGCCGCCCCGGTCGTCGCCCGCGGGGCCGCCGATGGCGAAGGCGACGATGAGGACGAACGGCAGGGCGGTGAGCACCCCGGCCATGACGAGGGTGCGGCGGCGCTTCCACTGGCGCAGGGCCTCGACGCGCAGCGGGAGGGTGCGCCCGGCCCGGTAGCCGGGCGCGGTGGCCGCCACGGCGGCCGGGGGCGGCGTGGTCGGCGTGGGGGTGCTCGGCGTGCTCACGCGGTTCCTCCGATCAGGGTCAGGAACGCGTCCTCCAGGCGCCGGTGCGGGCCGACGCCCGTCACCGGCACGTCGAGCCGGACGAGTTCGCCGATGAGTGCGGTCGCGTCGGCGCCGTCGAGGCGGACGAGCAGCCCGCCCTCGGTGCGGTCCGCGGAGCCGATGCCCGGCAGGGCGCCGATCTTCTCGACCAGGGCGTCGGGGACGCTCTCGCCGAGCGAGACGAGCAGGGCCGAGCCGGAGCCGGTGATCTCGGCGACGGGTCCGGCCTGGATCAGCCGCCCCCGGTCCATCACGACGAGGTGGGTGCAGGACTGCTCGACCTCGGCCAGGAGGTGGCTGGAGACGATGACCGTCCGGCCCCCGGCCGCGTACCGGATCATCACCTCCCGCATCTCGCGGATCTGCGGCGGGTCGAGGCCGTTGGTCGGCTCGTCGAGGATGAGGAGGTCCGGCAGGCCCAGCATGGCCTGGGCGATGGCGAGGCGCTGCCGCATGCCCTGCGAGTAGGTGCGCACGGCGCGTTCCAGGGCGCCGCCGAGGTTGGCGATGCGCAGGGCCTCGTCGACGTGGGCGTCCTCCGCGGGGCGTCCGGTGGCCTTCCAGTACAGCTCCAGGTTCTCCCGGCCGGAGAGGTGCGGCAGGAAGCCGGCGCCCTCGACGAAGGAGCCGACCCGGGAGAGGACGGGCGCGCCGGGGCGGATCGCCTGCCCGAAGACCCTGATCTCGCCCTCGTCGGGGGTGATGAGCCCCATGAGCATGCGCAGGGTGGTCGTCTTGCCCGCGCCGTTCGGCCCGAGGAGGCCGAGGACCTGGCCCTGTTCGACGCGGAAGGAGAGGTCGCGGACGCTGTAGCGGTCACCGCCCGCGTACTTCTTGGAGAGGCCGGTGATCTGGAGGGGTACGCCGGCGAGTGCCGGGTCGGGCGCGGGGGCGGCCGTCCGGCGGCGGGCGGTGAGGAGCAGTCCGGCGGCCGCGGCGAGGCCGAGCAGCGGCAGGCCCCAGACCCACCAGGGCAGGGCGGCCGCCCGGGTGGTGACGCCGGGGGCGGTCGGGACGGTCAGCGGGCCCTCGACGGCCACGGTGTATCCGGCCGGGAGGACCGGGGAGGCGTAGCCGAGGTCGGTGGCCGCGAGGACGAGCCGCAGCCGGTGGCCGGCCTCCACCTCGTGGTCGATCGCGGGCAGCCGCAGCGTCACGCTCTTCCCCTCGCGGGCGTCCTCGACGCGGACGGGGGTGACGAGCCCGGCGGGCAGGACCTGCTGACGGCCGTCGGGCCCGACGTCGTACACCTTGCCGAAGAGCACGGCGGAGCCGTCGGGCGCGGTCGAGGTGACCTTGACGCGGACGGTGGGGGCGCCGGTGATCCGCAGCGCCTCGGCCTGCGGGGCGGCGTCGAAGCGGGCGTGCTGGCCGGGGAAGTCGAGGGCGACGCCGACGCCGAGGGAGGAGAGGCCGGAGAGGCCGCCGCCGAGTCCGGGCACGGCGGAGACGGCGGGCGGCGCGGCGCCCGCGGGGTTGGCGAAGGCGCGGGGCGCCGGGTCGAGCGCGAGGGCGCGGGTGCCGGCGGCGAGGCCGGGGTAGCGGTCGGCGGTGGCGGCGCGCAGGGTG
Organism: Streptomyces sp. NPDC003327; assembly: GCF_053589515.1. NCBI lineage: Bacteria > Bacillati > Actinomycetota > Actinomycetes > Kitasatosporales > Streptomycetaceae > Streptomyces > Streptomyces sp. NPDC003327. The sequence continues at coordinate 73,941 of NZ_JBSFSA010000029.1, forward strand.
GCCTGTCCGTCGGTGGAGTCGACGCCTCCGGTACGGCTGACGCGGAAGGCGGGGCCGGTGTCCACGGAGGTGTCGCGCCGCAGCCAGCGGTCGAACCAGGTGGTGATCCGCCGTTCGACGCGTGCGGTCTCGCGGTCGCCGCCGTCGTGGCCGCCCGCGATCCAGTCGACGGCGACCGGAGCGCCGTTGGCGGCGAGGGTGCGGGCCATGGCGTCGGATTCGGCCAGGGTGAAGAGGGAGTCGGTCCGGCCCTGCACGATCAGGGCGGGAGCCGTGATGCGGGAGCCGACGGCGGAGGGGCTGCGGGCTTCGAGGAGGGCGCGGGCGGCGGCGTCGGGCTTGCCGGAGACGGCGACGCGCTCCTGGAGGGCGCACAGCTCGGGGGTGAACCGGCCGCAGGGGTCGGCCTTCCCCACGGACCCGGCACCTGCCCCGGCCGCGGGCCCGGCGGCGCTCCCGGCCCCGGCACCGGCACCGGCACCGGCACCGGAACCGGCCGAGAAGAAGATCCCGGCCCAGAGCTTCTTGTAGACGCCGTTCGGGAGGAGGGCGTCGGCGAGGTTCCAGTACGTGATCTGTGGGGCGATCGCGTCGACGCGCCGGTCGTGCCCGGCGGCGAGGAGCGAGACCGCGCCTCCGTAGGACGCCCCGGTGACGCCGACGCGCGGGTCACCGGCGGCGTCGAGGAGCACCTCGGGGCGGGCGGCGAGCCAGTCGATCAGCCGGCTCACGTCCTTGACCTCGTGGTCCGGGTCGTTGAGGCCGATCCGGCCGGTGGAGGCGCCGAAGCCCCGCGCGGACCAGGTGAGTACGGCGTACCCGTCGCGGGCGAGCTGCTCGGCCTGGGCGCGGACGTCGTCCTTGGAGCCGCCGAAGCCGTGCCCGACGAGGACTGCGGGGCGGCGGCCGGGGGTGCCGTCGGTGAAGTACGAGGTGTCGACGCGCACCCCGTCCATGTCGAGGGCCCGGTCCGCGCGGTGCACGGGCGGGGCCTCGTCCGTGGCGACGGCGGTCCAGGTGCCGGCGCCCGCGAGGACGGCGAGGGCGGCGGTGACCGCGGCCCATCGGGGCGGTCCCCACCGGGGAAGTCGGAGTCGCATGCGTCGAGCCTAAGGTGGCCGCCTGTGCGGCACGGCTGCCCGGGGAAGGATTCGGTGGCCTCCTGGAGTCGTACGCGGCCCGGCCCCCGTACCGCGGGGGGAGTACGGAGGGCCGACCGCACCCTTGTGTTGCTCATGACAAAGCGTCACCCTGTGGGACACCACACCCGGACGACGAAAGGTTCAGGTGCCCCACCACATGAATCGGATACCTCGCCGCATCGCCGCGCTCGTCCCCGTCCTCGCGCTCGCCGCGGGCCTCCAGTTCGCCGCCTCCCCCGCCGCCCGGAGCGCCGCCCCCACCGGTGACCTGCGGCTCGCTCCGGCCGCCACCGCCGTCGAGAACAGCTGGATCGTCGTCCTCAGGGACGGCACGACCCGCGCCGCCGACCTCGGCGTCACCCCGAAGCACGTCTACCGGTCGGCCCTCAAGGGCTTCTCCGCCACGCTGTCGAAGGCCCGGGCCGCCGAACTCGCCGCCGACCCCCGCGTCGCGTACGTCGAGCAGAACGCGACCGTCCGGATCGCCGACACCCAGAACGGCGCGACCTGGGGCCTGGACCGCGTCGACCAGCGCGACCTGCCGCTCTCCACGACGTACACGTACGACACGACCGCGTCGAACGTCACCGCGTACATCATCGACACCGGCATCCGCACCTCGCACGGCGAGTTCGGCGGCCGGGCGACGGTCGGCACCGACACCGTCGGCGGCGGGCAGAACGGCCAGGACTGCCAGGGCCACGGCACCCATGTCGCCGGCACCGTCGGCGGCGCGACCTACGGCGTCGCCAAGGGCGTCAAGCTGGTCGCCGTCCGCGTCCTCGACTGCAACGGCTCCGGCACCACCGCCGGGGTCATCGCCGGCGTCGACTGGGTCACCGCCAACGCGGTCAAGCCGGCCGTCGCCAACATGAGCCTGGGCGGCGGCGCGAACGCCTCCCTCGACGACGCCGTACGGCGCTCGATCGCCTCCGGCGTCAGCTACGCGGTCGCCGCGGGCAACGGCAACTTCCTCGGCTGGCCCGCGAAGGCCTGCAACTACTCGCCCGCCCGCGTCGCCGAGGCGATCACGGTCGGCGCGACGGACTCGGCCGACAAGCGGGCCTCGTTCTCCAACTACGGCACGTGCGTCGACCTCTTCGCCCCGGGCGTCTCGGTCACCTCGGCCTGGAAGGACAGCGACACCGCCACGAACACCATCTCGGGCACCTCGATGGCCGCCCCGCACACGGCGGGCGTCGCCGCCCTCTATCTGGCGGCCCACCCCACGGCCACCCCGGCCCAGGTGAGCACCGCCCTGGTGAACAACGCGACGAGCGGCAAGGTCGTGGACCCGAAGACCGGGTCCCCGAACAAGCTCCTCCACTCGCGCTGGTAGGTCACCACGGACGGCGAAGGCCCCGGGGCGGACGCCCCGGGGCCTTCGCGAGCCGACCGTCGCCGGTCGCCCGGTCGCCCGGTCAGTGGTTGCGGGGGAAGCCCAGGTCGACGCCCGCCGGGGCCTCGGACGGGTCCGGCCAGCGGGTGGTGACGACCTTGCCGCGCGTGTAGAAGTGCACGCCGTCGTTGCCGTAGATGTGGTGGTCGCCGAAGAGCGAGTCCTTCCAGCCGCCGAAGGAGTGGTAGCCCACCGGGACCGGGATCGGCACGTTGACGCCGACCATGCCGGCCTCGACCTCCAGCTGGAAGCGGCGGGCCGCGCCGCCGTCCCGGGTGAAGATCGCGGTGCCGTTGCCGAACGGCGAGGCGTTGATGAGGGCGAGGCCCTCCTCGTACGTCTCGGCGCGCAGCACGCACAGGACGGGGCCGAAGATCTCGTCCTGGTAGGCCTTGGCCGTGGTCGGCACGTGGTCCAGGAGGGAGAGGCCGATCCAGTGCCCGTCCTCGTAGCCGTCGACCGTGTAGCCGGTGCCGTCGAGGACGACCTGGCAGCCCTCGTCCGCCGCGCCGTGGACGTAGGAGGCGACCTTGTCGCGGTGGACGGCCGTGATGAGCGGGCCCATCTCGGAGGTCGGGTCGGTGCCGGGGCCGATCTTGATCTTCTCGGCGCGCTCGCGGATCTTCTCGACCAGCTCGTCGCCGATGGCGCCGACGGCCACGACCGCCGAGATCGCCATGCAGCGCTCGCCCGCGGAGCCGTACGCCGCCGAGACGGCCGCGTCGGCCGCCGCGTCGAGGTCGGCGTCGGGCAGGACCAGCATGTGGTTCTTGGCGCCGCCGAGCGCCTGGACGCGCTTGCCGTTGGCGGAGGCGGTGGTGTGGATGTACCGGGCGATCGGGGTCGAGCCGACGAACGAGATCGCGGAGACGTCCGGGTGCTCCAGGAGGCGGTCGACGGCCACCTTGTCGCCGTGGAGCACGTTGAAGACGCCGTCCGGCAGGCCCGCCTCGGCGAGCAGCTCGGCGATCTTCAGGGACGGCGACGGGTCCTTCTCGCTCGGCTTGAGGACGAAGGTGTTGCCGGTCGCGATGGCGATCGGGAACATCCACATCGGCACCATGGCCGGGAAGTTGAACGGGGTGATGCCGGCGACGACGCCGACGGGCTGGCGGATGGACGCCACGTCGACCCGGTTGGACACCTGGGTCGACAGCTCGCCCTTGAGCTGGGTGGTGATGCCGCAGGCCAGGTCGACGATCTCCAGGCCGCGAGCGACCTCGCCGAGCGCGTCCGAGTGGACCTTGCCGTGCTCGGCGACGATCAGCTCGGCGATCGCGTCGCGGTTGGCGTCGAGCAGCGCGCGGAACGCGAAGAGGACGGTGGTGCGCTGGGCGAGGGAGGAGGTGCCCCAGGTCGCGAAGGCGTCCTTCGCGGCGGCGACGGCCGCGTCGACCTCCTCGACGGAGGCGAGCGCGACCCGCGTGGTCACGGCGCCGGTGGCGGGGTCGGTGACCGGTCCCCAGTTCCCCGACGTGCCCTCGACGGTCTTGCCACCGATCCAGTGGTGGACGGTCTTCGTCATGACGAGTTACTCCTTCAGAGATGGCGGCGTCGGGCGGTGACGTGCCGGTCGTACTCCTCGCGGGCCTTGACCGCCGACGGGCGGGTCGACGTCGCGGCCACGGGCACATCCCACCACGCATCGACCGGGGGCGGGCCCGACACTGTGTCGGGCGTTTCGGTCTCGACGTAGACACATGTGGGAACGGTCGCCCGCCGGGCGTCGGCGAGCGCTTCCCGCAGGTCACGGATGGTTCGGGGGCGCAGGACCCGCATGCCGAGGGAGGCCGCGTTGGCGCCGAGGTCGACGGGGAGCGGCGGTCCGGTGAAGCCGCCGTCGGCCGCCCGCCGGCGGTAGTCGGTGGCGTACCGCTCGGCGCCGACGGCCTCCGAGAGGCCGCCGATGGAGGCGTACCCGTGGTTCTGCAGAATCACCAGCTTCAGCGGCAGCCGCTCCTGCACGGCCGTGACGATTTCGGTGGGGTTCATCAGGTACGTCCCGTCGCCGACGAGTGCCCAGACGGGCCGGCCGGGGTCGGCGAGCAGGACGCCGACGGCGGCGGGGATCTCGTAGCCCATGCAGGAGTAGCCGTACTCGACGTGGTACTGGTCGCGGGAGCGGGTCCGCCACAACCGGTGGAGGTCGCCGGGCAGCGAGCCGGCGGCGTTGATCAGGATGTCGGTGGTGTCGACCAGGGTGTCGAGTGCGCCGAGGACCTGGGTCTGGGTGGGGCGGGCGTCCACGTCGGGCGCGGCGTAGGCGGCGTCGACCCGTTCCTGCCAGTCCCGCTTGGAGGACGTCCATCGCACGGCCTCCTGCCGGTGGTCCCCGAGGGCCTCCGTGAGCGCGGTGAGTCCCTCCCGGGCGTCGGCGACGAGCGGCAGGGCGCCCTGCTTGTGGGCGTCGAAGGCGGTGATGTTGAGGTTGAGGAAGCGGGTGCCTTCGGGGAAGAGGGTGCCGGAGGCGGTGGTGAAGTCGGTGTAGCGGGTGCCGACGCCGATGACGAGGTCGCTGGTGCGGGCCAGGGCGTTGGCGGTGGGGCTGCCGGTGTGGCCGATGCCGCCGGCCTCGCAGGGGTGGTCGTACGGCAGGACGCCCTTGCCGGCCTGGGTGGTGACGACGGGGAGGTCCGCGCGCTCGGCGAGGGTGCGCAGGGCGTCCTCGGCTCCGCTGAACCGCACCCCGCCGCCGGCGACGACCAGCGGCCGTTCGGCGGACCTGACCGCCCGTGCGGCGGCGTCGAGTTCGGCGGCGTCGGGGCGGGGCCTGCGGATCCGCCAGACCCGCTCGGCGAAGAACTCCTCCGGCCAGTCGTACGCCTCCGCCTGCACGTCCTGCGGAAGGGCGAGGGTGACGGCTCCGGTGTCGGCGGGGTCGGCGAGGACCCGCATCGCTTCGAGGGCGGCGGGGATCAGCGCCTCGGGCCGGGTGATCCGGTCGAACCAGCGGGAGACCGGACGCAGGCAGTCGTTGACGGAGACGTCTCCGGCGGTGGGGAGCTGGAGCTGCTGGAGGACGGGGTCGGCGGGCCGGGTGGCGAAGGTGTCGCCGGGCAGCAGGAGCACCGGCAGGTGGTTGATGGTGGCGAGGGCGGCGCCGGTGACGAGGTTGGTGGCGCCGGGGCCGATGGAGGTGGTCACGGCGTGCGCGGAGAGCCGGTTGGTCTGGCGGGCGTAGCCGACGGCCGCGTGGACCATGGCCTGTTCGTTGCGGCCCTGGTGGAAGGGCATGAGGTCGGCGTGCTCGACGAGCGCCTGCCCGATCCCGGCGACGTTCCCGTGGCCGAAGATGCCCCAGGTGGCGGTGACGAGCCGCTGCCGTCTGCCGTCGCGCTCGGTGTACTGGGCGGCGAGGAAGCGCACGAGCGCCTGGGCGACGGTGGAGCGCGTCACTGGTATCCCTCCGCGTGGTCGGGGTGGAAGCAGATCTTCCACTCCCTCTCCGGTCCGGGTCCGGCCATGACGTTGAGGTAGTAGAGGTCGTGGCCGGGCTGGGCGATCGACGGCCCGTGCCAGCCGTCGGGTACGAGGACGGCGTCGCCGCTCCGGACCTCGGCGAGGAGCTCGGCGCCGCCGGGCCGGGAGGGGGTGATCCGCTGGAAGCCGTAGCCGTGCTCGCCGTGGACCTCGTAGTAGTAGATCTCCTCCAGGACGGACTCGGCGCCCGGCCGGTGCTCGTCGTGCTTGTGCGGCGGGTAGGAGGACCAGTTGCCGCCCGGGGTGACGACCTCCACGGCGATCAGCCGGTCGCAGGCGAAGGCGTCGGCGGAGGCGAAGTTCCGCACCGCGCGGACGCGGTTGCCGCTGCCCCGGGTCTCGACGGGAACCTCCGGCGCGGGGCCGTAGCGGGCGGGGAGTCGTCGCTCGCACTTCGCTCCTGCCAAAGCGAAGCGGCCTCCCGCACCGGAGGCGATCTGGGCGTGGGCGTCGCGAGGTACATAGGCGAAGTCGCTGACTCCGGCGAACACGCCTTCTCGGCCCCGGAGTTCGACGACGTCGCCGTCGACGCGCACGCTACAGGCCCCGGCGAGCGGAAGCACGATCCACTCGGCGTCTCCGCTGTCGAACGCGTGCCGCCCGCCGGGTCCGAGGTCGAGCACGCGCAGTCCCGCGTGGTCCCAGCCGGCCTGCTCGGGGTCGACCCGGAGGGCGTACGGCCCGCTCCCGGCGGTCCCTGCGGGCAGATGGAGCGAGCGGGTCGGCGGCGCGAGTCGGTCGGAGCACATGGGGCAGGTCTACCCCCGCTCCGGGCCGGTGGCACGCGGGCGCACCGTGGCGTGGCCGCGCGCGAGGGCCTCGTCGATCTCCTCCGCGTACGGCATGGCCGGGGAGCAGGCGAGGCGGCCGGCGACGATGGCGCCGGCGGCGGAGGCGTGGCGCAGGACGCGGTCGAGGTCCCAGCCGGCGAGCAGGCCGTGGACGAGCGCTCCGCCGAAGGCGTCGCCCGCACCGAGGCCGTTGACGACGTCGACGGGGAGCGGGGGGACCTCCGCGCGGGCGCCGTCGGCGGTGCGGGCGAGGACGCCCTTGGGGCCCTGTTTGACGACGGCGAGCCGGACCGTGGTGCCGTCGCCGGAGGCGAGCAGGGCGCGGGCGGCGGCGTCCGGGTCGCGCTCCCCGGTGGCGACCTCGCACTCGTCGAGGTTGCCGACGGCGACGGTGGCGTGGCGCAGGGCCTCGGCGTACAGGGGGCGGGCCGCCGCCGGGTCGGGCCAGAAGGCGGGCCGCCAGTCGAGGTCGAGGACGGTGGTCTCGCGGCCGGCCCGGGCGGTGAGCGCGGCGAGGGTGGCGGTGCGGCTGGGTTCGGCGCACAGTCCGGTGCCCGTCGTCCACAGGACGCGGGCGGTCCGCAGCGCGTCGAGGTCCAGTTCCTCCGGCCGGAGCTCCAGGTCGGGCGCGGTGGGCCGCCGGTAGAAGTAGAGCGGGAAGTCGTCGGGCGGGAAGATCTCGCAGAAGGTGACGGGCGTGGGGTGGTCGGCGTCCTCGGTCACCCAGCGCGCGTCGACGCCGAAGTCGGCGAGCTCCCGGCGCAGGTAGGCGCCGAACGGGTCGGCGCCGGTGCGGGAGACGAGCGCGGTGCGGCGGCCGAGGCGGGCGGCGGCGACGGCGACGTTGGCCGGGGAGCCGCCGAGGAACCGGCCGAAGGTCTCGACCCGGTCGAGCGGGACCCCGGTCCGCAGCGGGTACAGGTCCACGCCGAGGCGTCCCATGGCGATCAGGTCGTACGGCTCCGCTTCCACGCGCCACCTCTCGGCTCGGCCGCCCTCGGCCCCGCACCCAGGTCTAGTCGTCGGGCCGGAGGCGTGTCAACGATATGTCCGGACATTCGGACGAGCGTCGTGCGGCCGTCTTGACGCTCCCGGCGGCCCCGGTCAGGGTGGCAGGCATGACGAAGCCGTCGCCGCAGTCACCTCCGTCGCCGCCGTCCCGCCTTCGCATCGGCTCCGCCCCGGACTCCTGGGGGGTGTGGTTCCCGGACGATCCCCGCCAGGTGCCCTGGCAGCGCTTCCTCGACGAGGTGGCCGGCGCGGGCTACGAGTGGATCGAGCTCGGCCCGTACGGCTATCTGCCGACCGATCCGGCGGTGCTGGCGGAGGAGACCGCCCGGCGCGGGCTCAGGGTGTCGGCCGGCACCGTCTTCACCGGGCTGCACCACGGGCCCGGGGTGTGGGAGCGGACCTGGGCGCACGTCGCCGAGAACGCGGCCCTGGCGCAGGCGATGGGCGCCCGGCACCTGGTCGTCATCCCGTCGTTCTGGCGGGACGACCGGACGGGCGAGGTCCTGGAGGACCCGGTGCTCACGGCCGGGCAGTGGAAGGACCTCACGCGGTTGACGGAGCGGCTGGGGCGGGAGGTGCGCGAGCGGTACGGGCTGCGGATCGAGGTCCATCCGCACGCGGACACCCATCTGGACGGGGAGGAGAGCGTGACGCGCTTCCTCGACGCGACGGACCCGGACGCGGTGTCGCTCTGTCTGGACACCGGGCACTACGCGTACGCGGGCGGGGACAGCGTCAAGCTGATCGAGACCTACGGGGAGCGGATCGGCTATCTGCACCTGAAGCAGGTCGATCCGGCGGTGCTGGCGGAGGTGGTGGCCGAGGGGGTGCCGTTCGGCCCTGCGGTGGCGCGGGGCGTGATGTGCGAGCCGCCGTCGGGGGTGCCCGCGTTCGAGCCGGTGCTCGCCGCCGCGCGGGCCCTGGACGTGGACCTCTTCGCGATCGTGGAGCAGGACATGTACCCGTGCGAGCCGGACGCCCCGTACCCGATCGCGCTCCGCACCCGGGAGTACCTCCGTTCCTGCGGCGCCTGAGCGCGGAGGGGAAGGGCGTGACGGGGAAGCGCGGTGACGGGATGACGGAGTGACGCACGGGGGCACGCCGGTCTGAACGCGTGTCACTTCTGTCACAGGGATGGCCCGTTCGTCACACATGTCGCCGTTACGCGGGTTCTCCGTCACAGGCGTCCGACAGCCGCTCCCCTCCCGTCGGAGGCGGTCGTTCACCGGGCACAGGCTCAGTGATCACCGACGCCACCGCCCGCAGCGCCCCCGAACGGCACTCCCGCCATCGCTGCGCGGCACGGGGCGCAGGGAGGTACCAGCATGACGGACAGAGGCCTCTGGTCGTACAAGGACATCGCGGCGCACATCCGGGTGCAGACGGACACGGTCCGCTCCTACCGGAAGCACGGACTGCTGCCACCGCCCGACCACGTCGAGTCGGGCAAGCCCTTCTGGTACCCGGACACGATCCGTGCCTGGGTCGCCAGCCGCCCCGGCAACCGCGCCCGCCGCGACTGACCCCTCCCGACCGCCCCCCTCTTCCGGACGCCGGCCCCGCACCTCGGGGTCGGCGTCCGGGCGTGTCGGGGCGGCGGGACGGGGACGGCCGGGCGTGTCGGGGCGGCGGTTCAGCCGCGCACCGGGGTGGGCTCCCGGCGCTCCCCGGGCACCTCGTCGCCGTTCACGGGGTCGCCGGGCCCGGGCCCGTCGGACTCGCTGATGCCGAAGCGGTCGTGGAGGCGCCGGAGCGGTCCCGGCGCCCACCAGGTGAGGCGGCCGGTCAGTCTCATCACCGAGGGGACGAGCAGGCTGCGGACCACCATGGCGTCCATGAGGACGGCGAGGGCCACGCCCAGGCCGAGCATCTTGGTGTTGGTGACCCGGGAGGTGCCGATGGCGACCATGACGACGGCGAGGATCACGGCGGCGGCGGTGATCAGGCCGCCGGTACGGCTGAGGCCGAGTCGGACGGCGCGCTCGTGGTCGCCGCCGGAGTCGTACTCCTCCTTGATGCGGGAGAGCAGGAACACGCCGTAGTCCATGGAGAGCCCGAAGGCGACGCAGAACATCAGGACGGGGAGGGTGGTCTCGATGTCGCCGGTGGCGGTGAAGCCGAGGAGTCCGGAGAGGTGGCCCTCCTGGAAGACCCAGACGACCGCGCCGAACATCGCGGTGAGGCTGAGGGCGTTGAGGACGACGGCCTGGACCGGGACGAGGACGCTGCCGGTGAGCAGGAAGACCAGGACGAGGGTGGCGAGGACGACGATCGCCGCCGCCCAGGGCAGCCGGTCGGCGAGGGCGTCCTTGGAGTCGACGAGGACGGCGGCCGGGCCGGTGACGGCGGTGTCGAAGGGGGCGGGGGCGGCGCGCAGGCCGTCGACGACCCGCTGGGCTCCGGCGCCGACGGCCTCGCCCTCGGGGACGACGGTGAAGTAGGCGTGGGTGGTGCCGCCGTCGCGTGAGGTGACGGGCCCGTCGACCCGCGCGACGCCGTCGACGGCCGCGGCGCGCTCGCGGTAGGCCGCGTACTCGGCGGGGGTGGCGGAGCCCTCGGCGTACACGGTGAGGGTGCCGCCGGGGTCGCCGGGGAAGCTCTCGCGCAGGGTGTCCTGGACGGTCCGGGAGGCGGCCGTGGTGGGCAGCTGGCGGTCGTCCGCCGCGCCGAACGTCACGCCGAGGAAGGGCAGTCCGAGCAGGACGAGGCCGGCGGTGGTGAGGACGGCGAAGACGGGTGCCCTGCGCATCACGAGCCCGGCGACCCTCCCCCACCCGCCGCCGTCACCGGTGGCCGCGCCGGTGACGGGGGCCCCGGCCGGGCGGCCCCGGCGGAAGAGGCGCCGCAGGTCGAGGGAGTTCACCCGGTCGCCCAGCAGGACGAGGGCGGCGGGGAGCAGGGCGAGCGCGGCGAGGGCGGCCAGGAGGACGACGGCGATGCCCGCGTAGGCGAAGGAGCGCAGGAAGTACTGCGGGAAGACGAGCATCGCGGCGAGCGAGACGGCGACGGTGAGCGCGGAGAAGAGCACGGTCCGCCCGGCCGTGCGCAGGGTCGTGCGGACGGCGGTGGCCGTGTCGGCTCCGGCGGCCAACTCCTCGCGGAAGCGGCGGACGACGAAGAGGGCGTAGTCGATGGCGAGTCCGAGGCCGAGCGCGGTCGTCAGGTTCTGCGCGAAGACGGAGACGTCGGTGAACTCGGTGATGACGCGCAGGACGGCGTTGGTGCCGAGGATGGCGACGACGCCGACGAGGAGCGGGAGGAGGGCGGCGACGGCGCTGCCGAAGACCACGACGAGCAGGACGAGGGTGACGGGCAGGGCGATGAGCTCGGCCCGCAGCAAGTCCTCCTGGATGATCGTCTGCATCTCGTGCCGCACGGCGAGGTCGCCACCGAGCGAGACCTCGACGGGGCCGTGGGTGCCCCGGAAGTCGGGGGCGATCCGGTCGAGGACCTCGGCCGCGTCCCGCTCCTCGCCGGTGATCCGGGCGGCGATCAGCGCCCGGCGGCCGTCCTCGGAGCGGAGGGCGGGCGAGCCGGTGGCCGCTCGGCTCGCTCGGGGCGGTCCACTTGAGTCCGGCCCAGAACTCGTCCACGGTCCTGCCCCCGGCGC
>NZ_JBSFSA010000030.1:0-81295 GCF_053589515.1 Streptomyces sp. NPDC003327
TTGCCCTGGCCCCCGGGTCCGTGCAGCAGCAGGATGCCGAGCCCCGGCGCCGCGCACCCCCTCCGCCGTTCACAGCGCGTCGAGGTCGACGGCCTCGGCCATCGCCCGGTAGCCCGCGTCCCCGGGATGGAGGTGGTCGCCCGAGTCGTACGCGGGGAGCATCCGGTCCGGGTCGGCCGGGTCGGCGAGGGCCCGGTCGAAGTCGACGTACGCGTCGTACACGCCCGAGGTGCGCATCCAGTGGTTGAAGGCGTCGCGCTGGGCCTCGTTCTCGGGGGTGTAGTAGCCGGAGCCCTTCACCGGGGTGAGGGTGGCGCCGACGATCCGCAGGCCGCGGGCGCGGGCCTGCCGCACGAGGGAGAGGTGCGCCTCGATCAGCTGGTCGAGGGTGACGTCGGCGGGTTCGGTGTCGCCGAGGTCGTTGATGCCCTCCAGGACGAGGACCGTCCGCACGCCCCGCTCGGCGAGCACGTCGGGGGCGAAGCGGGCGACGCCCTTCTCGCCGAGCCGGCCCCGGTCGAGGGTGAGTTTGTTGCCGCTGATGCCGTGGTTGAGGACGGCGCGGGGGCGGCCCGCGGCGGCGAGGCGTTCGGCGAGGACGTCCGGGTAGCGGCGGTCGGCGTCCCGGCTGGAGCCCGAGCCGTCGGTGAGGGAGTCGCCGAAGGCGACGACGCCGTCCCGGGCCGTCCCGGCGCCGCCGAACACCTCCACGCCCGTCAGGTAGTACCAGGCGCTGTCGGTCTCGGTGAACGCCGTGCCCCCGGTGTCGTCGACGTGGTCGCCCGTCGCGCGGTGCACGGTGGACCGGGAGACGCGGTGGACGGTGGCGGGGCCGGTGGCCTCGGCCAGCCGGAGCGTGACGGTGACCCGGTCGAAGGCGTCGGCCCGGAGGGCGGCGGCGTCGCTCAGGAGCGTGCCGCCCCGGGGGACCGTGACGGCACCGGCGCCCGCGAAGGTCAGCCGCCGGGCGGTGCCGGGCACGATCGCGCCGCCCTCGCCGCTGCGGGCGACGGTGGCCGCCGCGATCCGCAGCGGACGGGTGCCGTAGCGGTTGCTGAGCTCGATCCGCAGCCGGGCGCCACCGGCGGTGAGGCGCACGGACTGGCGCAGCGTGTGGTCGCGGAAGCCCGCCGCGGACCAGTTGCCCGCGCCGGGCGGCTGCGGCGAGGCCGCCCAGGCGCCGCGCCATGCGGCGGCCGCGGGCTGCGCCGCGGAACCGGCCGGGCGGGCGGAGGGCGGGTCGCCCTGGATCAGGGAGCGGGGGCGGACGTCACCGCCGCAGGCCGTCAGGGCCGCGGCCGTGGCGAGGGCGACGAGGGAGGCTGCGGTCCGCCGGAGAGCCGGGTGCGTGGTCATGGCGTGGGGTCCTCCGTCCGCGGTCATGGGGCGTGGCCGTCCGTTCTGTCGTTCCGTCAGGGTTTCGGTACGGACATCATGCCTAGGATTCTTGGGTGCGCACCTCTCGAAGGACCCTCGGCCCCTCGTCCCTCGCCGCCCTCGCCCTGCTCGCGGCGGCCTGTACGCCGGGGACGGAGAGCCCGCCGGTGGACGGCGGTTCGGCGGGGCAGCCCGCGGCGCGCGGCTCGGCGCTCGCCGCCGTGGACGGGCTGACGGTCAAGGGCCGTGCGCCGAAGACCGGTTACGAGCGGGAGAAGTTCGGCCGGGCCTGGGCCGACGTCGACGGCAACGGCTGCGGGACGCGGGACGACATACTCAGGCGCGACCTGACGGGGGTCCGTTTCACGGACGGCCGCTGCAAGGTGGCCTCGGGGACGCTGACCGACGACCCGTACACGGGCACCACCGTCGACTACGTCCGGGGCCGCAGCAAGGTCGACGTCGACCACGTCGTGGCGCTGTCCGACGCTTGGCAGAAGGGCGCGCAGAAGTGGGACGCGGAGACCCGGCGCCGCTTCGCCAACGATCCGCTCAACCTCCTCGCCGTCGACGCCACGGCCAACCGCCGCAAGTCGGACGGCGACGCGGCGACCTGGCTGCCGCAGAACCGCTCGTACCGCTGCCCGTACGTGGCACGGCAGGTGGCGGTGAAGCAGAAGTACGGGGTGTGGGTGACGCGGGCCGAGCGGGACGCGATGAAGCGGGTGCTCGCGGCCTGCCCGCAGCAGCGGCTGCCGTGACGGGACGGGCGCGGGCGCGGCGGCTCCGCAAAAACGTTTGAGCAGGTCGGGCGGTGATCGTTAGCCTCCGGTCCATGGACCTGGACGCGCTGCACATCACGACCCTCGCCGAACGCCCCGAGCTCGAAGGGGCGATATGGGCCATGTCGGACCTGTGGCCGGAGTTCATGATGCACGACCCGGTCGGCTGGGCGAACGTGGGCCGGATCGCGCGCGACCTGCCGGAGTACGTGCTCGTCGCCACCGACGCGGACGGCGCGGTCGTCGCGCGCGGCTTCAGCGTGCCCTTCGCGCTGGACGTCGACGGCCGGCGCGAGCTGCCCTCCCGCGGCTGGGACGAGGTGCTGCTCTGGGCGTTCTCGGACCTGCGCCACGGGCGGAAGGCCGACACGGTCAGCGCGATCGAGATCACCGTCGGCACGTCCGCGCTCGGCAAGGGCGTCTCGTACCGGATGCTCGCGGCCATGCGGGACAACGCCCGCGCGCTCGGCTTCTCGGAGCTGGTGGCGCCGGTCCGGCCCAACGGCAAGCACCTGGAGGCGGCGGCCTCCATCCACGAGTACGCCTTCCGCACCCGCGAGGCGGACGGGCTGCCGCACGACCCGTGGCTGCGCGTCCACGTCCGCGCGGGCGGCACCATCGAGGCGGTGGCCCCGGCGTCGATGACCGTCCCCGGCTCCGTGGAGCAGTGGCGGTCCTGGACCGGTCTCCCCTTCGACACCGACGGCCCCGTCGAGGTCGAGGGCGCGCTCGTCCCGGTCCACTGCGAGGCCTCGCGGGGGTACGCGGTGTACGTCGAGCCCAACGTGTGGGTCCGCCACCGCGTCTGAGCCACCGCGTCCGAGGCCCGTCGCCGCATCCGAGGCCCGTGTCCGAGGCCCGCCGTCGGCGTCAGTCCAGGGTGACGACGTCCTTCGGTGCCGGCACCCTGACCTTCACCGGCCGGTCGAAGCCGCTGAAGGTCACCGTCATCGGCTCGTCGCCACCGGTCACCGTGAGCCCCAGCACGTACGGCTCGCCCTCGGTGGCGACGTGCATCGTGTACGTCTCGGCGCCGTCCTTCTCCGTCAGGACGAGGGCTTTGCGGCCGCCGAAGGTGGTCTCCGCGCCCTTCACGGCCTCGCTGCTGCCCTCGAAGGAGTCGAGGAACGCGGACAGGTCGCAGAACTCCAGCATGTCCTTCGCCTCAGGGTCGGACACCGACAGCTTCGTCCAGCGGCCCTTGAGCTCCTTGAGCACGGCCTCCTGGACCTCGCGGGTCTCGCCCGCCGAATCGGCGCGCAGGAAGGCCTCGTCGAAGCGGAAGTAGGCGTTCTTTGCGTCGGCCTTCAGCAGTTCGGCCGTGCCGGTCGTGCCCATGGTGAGCGTGCCCGTGCAGTTCTGCCGGACGTCCGCGGAGACGTAGGCCTTGAGGGGGCCGTCGGCGTCCGTCAGGGAGATGTTCATCGTGAGGGAGTCGGCGGCCCGGGTGGCCGCCATCGCCTTGGTGACGACCTGCGGTCCCGTCAGCTCCGCGAAGGGGCCCGCGGCCCTCTCCTCGCTCGGGGTGGACGGCCCGCAGGCGGTGGCGCCGAGGGCGAGGGCCGCCGTGCACAGCGCGGCGGCGAGGGCCGCGCGGGGGGTCCGGGGCCGGGGGTGGGCACGCATGGGAGGTCTCCGGGGGTGGTGCGGGAAAACGGGTGAAAAAAGGGGGAGGGGGCCGGTGGACCGGCCCCCTGGCTCCTGCCGTGCCGGTCGGCGGGTCAGCCGATCTTCAGCTCCCACTGCGAGGAGTCGTACTCGAAGCCGGGGCTGACCTCGACGGTCAGGTTCTTGGCGGCGGCGGGGGTGCTGAAGGCGTAGGTGGCGGTGGCCTTCTTGCCGGGCAGGACCGTGCCGTTGAAGCCCTCGCCGACCTTGCCGTCGAAGATCTGCTCGGCGTTCACGCCCTCCTGGCCGGCGCGGGCCTCCAGGGTGAACAGCGCGCCGTCGAACTTCTCCTTGCCGGCGTTCTCGATGACGACGGTGACCTGGTAGGCCTTGTTGCCCGCGGTGTGACCGATCGCGAACTCGCCCGGCTTGTACGGCTTCGGGTCGGAGACCGTGACCGTCAGGTCGTCGTCGTACACGGACGAGTCGCCGTCCTCCAGGGTCTCCGCCTTGGCGCCGCCCGCACCCTCCGAGGCCGGGGCCTCGGGCTTGGCGCTCGCGCTGCCCGCGGCGCCGGGCGCGGAGGCGCCGGGCGTCGGGGTCTCGATGCTCTCGATGGCCTTGTCGATCTCGTCCACCGCGTCGTTCACGGCGGTGACGGTGATGATCAGGCCCACGGTCGCGAGGACCAGGGACACCGCGCCCAGGATCACGCCGGTGAGCGTGACGCCCTTGTTGTTCGCCTCTCCGCGCTTCACACGGCCCTTGCCGACCAGGCCCAGGATCAGGGCGATCAGGCCCAGCGTGCCCGCAAGCCAGAAGAGGAGCGGGATGAGTCCGGCGAGCGTACCGATGATGCCGAGGACCAGGGCCGCCGTTCCGAGACCGTTGCGCAGGGCGACGGGGGGCTGCTGGACCGGCGGGTGCGGCGTTCCGTACGACATGAGTGTGTCCTCCCGGACAGAGAAGATGTCTGGCGCGATGGGTCAATCACATCAGAGCCTGTGAACCGAGTCAACATTGTTCACGAAAAACGAATCGGCTCACGCTGTGAAGTGGTGTCGCGTACGTTCGTCAGTAAGATCGGATCACACGAGGACGAGACGGACCTGAGGCCGAACCGGGGAGAGTGGGTCACGTGCCCGAACACGCAGCAGAGGTGGGTACGCCGGAGGTGACCGCCGCCGGGATCGCCCGGCTCGCGGGGGTCGGCCGCGCCGCCGTCAGCAACTGGCGCCGCCGCCACCCCGACTTCCCCAAGCCCGTCGGCGGCACCGAGACCAGCCCCTCCTTCGCCCTCACCGAGGTCGAGCAGTGGCTGCGCGCCCAGGGCAAACTGGCCGAGGTCCCGCTCCGCGAGCGCGTCTGGCAGCAGATCGCGGCCCACCCGGCCGGCGCGGTCGCCGCCCTCGTCCACGCGGGCTGCGTCCTCCTCCTCGTACGGGACAGGGCGGCCACCTGGCCCTCGCTCGCCGCGCTGCCGGACGAGCGGCTGGCGGGCGTCCTCTCCGTCGCCCTGGAGCAGACGCTCGGCGAGCGCCTCGGCCACGTGCGCGCCGTGCTCACCCCCACCCCCACCGAACTCGCGCCGTCCGTGCCCCTGATGCGCGGCGCCGCCGAGCTGGCCGCCGAGACCGGCGCCCGCCAGGCCTTCGAGTTCCTGCTCGGCCGGCACCTCGACGCCAACCCGCGCCAGTACACGCTGACCCCGCCCGGCCCCGCCGCCCTCATGGCCGAGCTGGCGGCCACCAACCCCCGCGACGAAACCCCCGGCGCCCCCGGCAGCCCCGGCCTCACCGTCCTCGACCCCGCCTCCGGCACCGGCGCCCTGCTGCGGGCCGTCGCGCACCCCGCCGCCGTGTACGGCCAGGAGGCCGACCGGGACCTCGCCGCGCTCACCTCCCTCCGCCTGGCCCTCACCACCGACGCCGACGTCCGCGTCAAGGGCGGCGACAGCCTGCGCTCCGACGCCTTCCCGACGCTCGCCGCCGACGCCGTCCTGTGCCACCCGCCGTTCAACGAGCGCAACTGGGGCCACGACGAACTCGCCTACGACCCGCGCTGGGAGTACGGCTTCCCGGCCCGCACCGAGTCCGAGCTCGCCTGGGTGCAGCACGCCCTGGCCCGCCTCCGCCCCGGCGGCACCGCCGTCCTCCTCATGCCCCCCGCCGCGGCCTCCCGCCGCTCCGGCCGCCGCATCCGCGCCGACCTCCTGCGCCGCGGCGCCCTGCGCGCCGTCGTCGCCCTCCCGGCCGGCGCCGCGCCCCCGTACGGCATCCCGCTCCACCTCTGGGTCCTGCGCAAGCCCGTCCCCGGCGGGCGGCCCGCCGCCGAACTCCTCCTCGTCGACACCGCGTCCGAGCACCCGCCCCAGGGCGGCGCGGCCCCCCGCGACCGGCTCGACTGGCAGGCCGTCCACACCGCCGTCCTGGACGCCTGGACCCCCTTCGACCGGGACGGCACCTTCACCGGGACGCCCGGCGCCAGCCGCTCCGTCCCCGTCATCGAACTCCTCGACGACGACGTCGACCTCACCCCCGCCCGCCACCTCCCGCCCCCCGCCGCCGCCGAGGGCGCGGACCAGCTGGCCGGGGTGCGCGAGCGGCTGACCGAGACCCTGCGCCGCACCCGGGAACTCACCCCGCCGCCCGCGACCGGCCCGGCCCCCGCCGGTTCCCCGGCCCGCAGGCCCGTGACGACCGTCGGCGAACTCGCACGCTCCGGCGCCCTCGTCCTGCGCGCGGGCGGCACCGGTACGGCTCCGACGGGCGCGCCCGTCGCCGTCCTCACCGACCACGACGTCCTCGTCGCCCAGCCGCCGTCCGGCACGCTCCCCGACGGCCCGCCCGAGGAGCCGGTGCTCCTCGCCGCCGGTGACGTCGTCGTCCCGGTCCTCGGCGGCGGCACGGCGGTCCGGGTCGTCACCGCGGCCGACGCGGGCGCCGCCCTCGGCCGCAACCTCCAGCTCCTGCGCGCCGACCCGGCGGCCCTCGACCCCTGGTTCCTGGCCGGTTTCCTGCGCGCCACCGCCAACACCCGCCAGGCCAGCAGCTACGCCTCCACCGCGACACGGCTCGACGTCCGCCGCCTCCAGCTGCCCCGCCTGCCGCTGGCCGAACAGCGCCGCTTCGGCGAGCGGTTCCGTGCCCTCGCCGCCTTCGAGGAGTCCCTGCGCCTGACGGCCCGCCTCGGCGAACAGCTGGTCCAGGGCCTCCACGACGGCCTGGCCGACGGCACGATCGCGCCCTGAGGAACGGCGAAGGCCCTCCTGGATCCATTCGGACCGGAGGGCCTTCGCGCGTCGTACGCCCGCGGAGGCGGCCTACAACCAGCCGCAGCGCGCGGCCTTGAGCCCCGCCTCGAACCGGCTCGTGGCGTTGAGCCGCTCCATCAGACCGGCCATCTGGCGGCGCACGGTCCTCACCGAGATGCCCAGCCGCTTGCCCGCGCCCTCGTCCGTCAGCCCCGAGGCGAGCAGCCGCAGCAGCTCGCGGTCGCTGCTGCTGATGCCGTCCTCCGACGGCTGCCGGTGGTCGGCGCCGAGCGGCACCGCCGTCTCCCAGGTCTGCTCGAACAGGGACAGGAGCGAGGCGACGATCCCGGGCGACGAGGTGCACAGCGCCCCGAGCTTCGAGTTCTCGGGGTCGATCGGGACGAGCGCGGTCCGGCGGTCGAAGACCACCATGCGCGGCGGCAGCACGGGGCTCGTGCGCACCAGGCCGCCCAGCTCCGTCGTCCACTGCGCGTACGCCAGCGTCGGCCCGTCGTTGCGGGCGCTGTCCTGGTACACCGCCCGGATGTGCACGCCGCGCCGCAGCGCCGCCTCGTCCAGCGGCCGCGACGCGTCCAGGCTGCGCTGCGACTGGGCGCCGCCCGGCATGATCGACATCAGCTCGTCGGAGAGGCCGCGCGTGAGGGCCTCCAGCCGGGTCTGGATCGCGTCGAGACCCACGAGCCGCTCGGCCTGCTCCGTCTCCGTGTTGGGCCGCAGGTGCGCGTACGCCGCGACCGCCCGCGCCACCGCGGCCTTGCTGCGCGCGAGCTCCTCCTGCCGGCGGGCCAGCTCCTCCTCCTGCCGCCGGATCATCACCTCGAGGCCCACGTCGGGCGAGACCGCCCGCAGCCCCTTCCCGACGTCCTGTGACGGTGCCAGCAGGTCGAGGTCGACCAGCTGGTCGAGCGCGTCCCTGACGCGGGCCTCCGTCATGCCCAGACGTGCGGCGAGTTCCTCCACTCCGCCCGCCGGAGACACGAGCATCTCCTGGTAGACGCTTTCCTCGTCGATGCCGAGCCCCAATGCTTCGAGCACTTCAACCCCCCCTGGGTTGCATCAAGCCTGACAGGCCGAAAATACCTGATGACAGGCGTGTGACGATCAGTCAGAAGGGTCGCGGTGGCAGCAAGCTGCCTGGCAGCTTGGCGACAGTCGTCATCCCTTCCGGGGGGTGCCGACGGGCGGCAGAGTGGTGATCACGAGGACGGCGGCGGGGAAAACCCGCTCCCCGCCCCGGCCGGGCAGGAAGGGTTCCGTCCCCCGATCCGCGCAGCTCCGCTCCGTACCGCTCCGCTCCGTCGACCGAAGGAATGTCATGTCGCGCGTCCCCGCACTGCTCGCCGCCGCCGGCCTCGCCGCCCTGCTCTCCGCCGGATCGGCCGTCACCACGGTCCAGGCCACCGAAGCCCCCGGCGCGATCAGCTGGGACTCGGTCCCGGCCGGTGACGGTTCGGGCGCGATCAGCTGGGATTCGATCCCGGCCGGTGACGGTGCGGACGCGATCAGCTGGGACTCGGTCCAGGCCGCCGACGCCCCCGGTGCCATCAGCTGGGACTCGGCCGAGGTGTCCGCACCCGCCGCCCAGCAGAACGCCATCAGCTGGGACTGACCTGCCGTGCGCATCATCCTGGCCTCCCTGACGGCACCGTCGGGAGCCCCCCCTCGCCAGGAAACCCTCGCCGTCGTCACCGACCTCCTCTGGGCCCACGCCGTACCCGCCGACGGGCTGGAGCACGTGAAGGCCCGCTTCACCGACGACGGCCTCGACCTCTACCTCTTCGTACGCGCCGCGGCCGACGACATCGCCCTGCCGCGCATGCGCTGCCTTCTCGACCGGGTGTCCCACGCCGTCGCGGCGCAGGGCTACGCGCTCTCCGGCACCCGCTGAACCTCCCGGGGCCCTCGACCCCGGCCGCCCGCCCGTCTCCCGGGCCAGGCCCTTCCTCTTCCCCGCGCGTCCCCGCCCAGGGCACCGCCATGTCACCGTCAGGAGTACCTCCGTGTCCCGTGCCGTCCTGCCCCGCCCGCTCCGCGTCGGCCTCGCCTCCTTCGTCGTCGCCGCCGCCCTCTCGGGCCTCGCCACGTCCCCCGTCCACGCCTCGGAGCTCACCGAGATGGCGACGCTCGCCAAGAGCCAGACGGGCAACGGCCCGTGCGCCAACGGCGGTTACCACAACGGTCTGATGCAGAGGAACAGCTGCGACGGCAACGGCGGTGCCCACCACGCCTGGTGCGCCGACTTCGTCGGCTGGGTCTGGTCGAAGTACAACGTGACGGGTCAGGCCGTGCTCACCGACGCCGCTTCCAGTTTCTGGACCTACGGCCAGAAGTACGGGACCCTCCACACCAGCCCCACCTACACGCCCAGCGTCGGTGACGCCGTCGTGTACGAGTACTCCGGCGGCTGGGCCCAGCACGTTGCCATGGTGACCGGCGTCGCGGACGGCAAGGTCACCATCACCGGCGGCAACGAGAGCAACAGCGTCAGGACCAACACGACGTCCAGCTGGCGCGTCGGCCAGGCGCCCTTCGGCAGCCAGCGCATCAGCGGGTACATCTCTCCGAAGATGCAGCAGGCCACCCCGCCGCGGGTCGCGCTCAGCGGCGCCACCGGCACGGTCTCGGGCGTCGCCAACCTGACGGCCTCCACCACCGCCGGGACCTACGGCGTGGCCTCCGTCCAGTACTACGTCGACGGCGAGCCGGTCAGCGGCAAGCTCACCCAGGCCCCGTACTCCTTCGCCCTGGACTCCAGCCGCTTCCCCGACGGCAAGCACATCGTCGCCGCCGAGGTCACCGACACCAACGGCAACACCGGCGCCTCCCGCTCCCAGATCATCACCTCCAACGGCGAGGCCACCTCCACCTTCCACGCCGACTTCAACGGCGACGGGAAGGCCGACGTCGGCGTCCTGTACGACTACGGCAGGCAGGCGGACGGCTCGTACGAGACCGGCCTGTGGACGTACCTGAGCAACGGGGCCGGCTTCAACCAGCCCGTGAAGGTCTGGGACAACGCCTCCACGAACTTCGGCTCCTGGAACTGGGACCGTTCGAAGGTCACCACCGGTGACTTCAACGGCGACGGCAAGGACGACATCGGCGTCCTCTACAACAACGGCCAGCAGACGGACGGCACCAGCAAGACCGCCCTGTGGACCTTCACCTCCACCGGCACGGACTTCACCAACCCCGTCCTCAAGTGGGACAACGTCTCCACGGGCACCGGCTCCTGGAACTGGAACCGCTCCAAGGTCACCACGGGTGACTTCAACGCGGACGGCAAGGACGACGTCGGCGTCCTCTACAACAACGGCCAGCAGACGGACGGCACCAACGTCACCGCCCTGTGGACGCTCACCTCCACCGGCTCGGACTTCACCAACCCGTCGAAGAAGTGGGACAACGTCTCCACGGGCACCGGCTCCTGGAACTGGGACCGCTCCAAGATGGTCTCCGGCGACTTCACCGGCGACGGGAAGGCCGACATCGGCATCCTGTACGACAACGGCCAGCAGACGGACGGCACCAACGTGACCGCCCTGTGGACCCTCGCCTCCACCGGCTCGGACTTCACCAACCCGTCGAAGAAGTGGGACAACGTCTCCACGGCCACGGGCTCCTGGAACTGGGACCGCTCGAAGGTCACCACCGGTGACTTCAACGGCGACGGCAAGGCCGACGTCGGCGTCCTCTACGACAACGGCCAGACCGAGGACAGCCGCAACCTGTCGGCGCTGTGGACCTTCACCTCCACCGGCAGCGACTTCACCAACCCGTCCAAGAAGTGGGACTCGGGCACCGGCAGCTGGAACTCCGACACCAGCAAGCTGACCGCCGGTGACTTCAACGGCGACGGCAAGACCGACATCGGTGTGCTGTACGGCTACGGCGTCCAGGACGACGGCACCAACCGCACGGGCCTGTGGAAGTTCACCAGCACCGGCACCGACTTCGCCAACCCGGTCATGAGCTGGGACAGCGCCGGCCAGACCAGCTGGAACTGGAAGGCCAGCAAGCTCGGCTGACGCCCCCGCGGGGCCCGGCCGGCCGGACACCCTCCGGCCGGCCGGGCCCCCGGCACCCCGACCGACGCCGTCCCCCTCGCCCCAGGAGCCCCGTCACCATGTCCCGCCGCCCCCGCACGCTCACCACCGCCACCGCGCTCGTCGTCACGGCCGGCCTCGCCGGCACCCTCCTCTCCGCCGGAACGGCCTCCGCGGCCTCCGTCGAGACCTGGGACAAGGTCGCCCAGTGCGAGAGCGGCGGCGACTGGACCGTCATCAGCGCCAACGGCCTCTACTTCGGCGGCCTGCAGTTCTCGGCCTCCACCTGGAACGGGTTCGGCGGCACCGCCTACGCCGCCCGCGCCGACCTCGCCACCAAGAAGGAACAGATCCTCATCGCCGAGAAGGTCTTCAAGGTCCAGGGCGAGGGCGCGTGGCCGCACTGCGGCCCGCTCGCGAACCTCGGCGCCGACCACGCGGACCCGTACCCCGACCCCGTACCGCCGGTCTCCAAGGTGACCGGGCTCGCCTCGGGCACGGTGGCCACCGGCACGATCACCCTCACGGCCTCCGTGACCGACGCCGTCGGCACCCCGACGCAGGCGACGTTCTACGTCGACGGCCGGGCCGTCGGCACGGACACCGGCTCGGGCCCCGCCTATTCCGTCTCCCTCGACACGACGACGCTCACCGACGGCGCCCACACGGTCACCGTTCGGGCCGTCAACGACGCCGGACAGACCGGCCCGCTGTCGGACGGGGTCTCCTTCCTCACCGCGAACCGGGCCACCACCGCCCGCACCACCGGTGACTTCAACGGCGACGGCAAGGACGACGTCGCCGTCCTGTACGACAACGGCCAGGGGACGGACGGCCTCTACCGGACGGCCGTCTGGACCTTCACGTCCACCGGGACCGGCTTCGGCCCGCCCGTGAGGAAGTGGGACAACGTCTCCACCGCCTTCGGCTCGTGGAACTGGGACCGCTCCAAGGTCACCGCCGGCGACTACAACGGCGACGGCAAGGACGACCTGGGCGTCCTCTACGACAGCGGCGTCTCCCAGACCGGCGCCCACGCGACCGTCCTGTGGACCCTCACCAGCACGGGCACCGACTTCGCCAACCCGGTGAAGCGCTGGGACAACACCGCCGTGGCCGACTCCTGGACCTGGGACCGCTCCAAGGTGACCTCCGGCGACTTCAACGGCGACGGCAAGGACGACGTCGGCATCCTGTACGACAACGGGCGCGACACGGACGGCACCTACCGGACGGCGCTCTGGTCCCTCACCTCCACCGGCAGCGGCTTCACCGCGGCCCGGAAGTGGGACAACGTCTCCACGGGCACCGGCTCGTGGAACTGGGACCGCTCCAAGCTCCTGGCCGGCGACTTCAACGGCGACGGCAAGAGCGACGTCGGCGTCCTCTACAACAACGGCCGGCAGACGGACGGCAGCAACGTCACCGCCCTGTGGACGCTGACCTCCACCGGCACGGCCTTCGGCAACCCGTCGAAGAAGTGGGACAACGTCTCCACCGCCTTCGGCTCGTGGAACTGGGACCGCTCCAAGGCGACCGCCGCCGACTTCAACGGCGACGGCAAGGCCGACGTCGGCATCCTCTACGACAACGGCCAGGCCGAGGACGGCCGCAACAAGGCCGCGCTGTGGACCCTCACCTCCACGGGCTCCGACTTCACCAACCCGTCGCGGAAGTGGGACTCGGGCACCGGCAGCTGGAACGCCGACGCCAGCAAGGTCACCGCGGGCGACTTCAACGGCGACGGCAAGGCCGACGTCGGCGTCCTCTACCACTACGGCCGTCAGGCCGACGGCACGAACCGCACCGGCCTGTGGAAGTTCACCAGCACCGGCACCGACTTCGCCAACCCGGTCATGAGCTGGGACAGCGCGAGCTCCGGCAGCTGGAACTGGATCTCCAGCGACCTCGCCTGAGCCTCCCCCTCCCCGGCAGACCCGCATCCCCGCCCCCAGGACCCGTAGGACACACGATGAGACTCACCCGCATCCCGACCGCGCTCCTCGCCGGTGGCATGACCCTCCTCGGTCTGGCCGCGCCGGGGGCCCAGGCCGCCACCACGGCGGCCGTGACCTCCCCCATGACCATCGTGTCGTGGAACATCTGCGGCGAGGCCGGCGGCAGCCGGGGCTCCGACGGCTTCTGCCCCTCCCGGCTGACGACGGCCGACAACGAGGCCAAGGTCCAGGAGATCGTCAAGCTGCTCCAGGAGCAGCGGGCCGACGCGATCGTGATGCAGGAGGTGTGCGGTGCCCCGGACGGCGTCCCGGCGGTCGTCGACACCGTCCCGCAGGTGGAGGGATACCACCAGCGGCGGCTGAAGGAGATCCTCGGCCCGGCGGGCTGGAGCTTCGACTTCGCCCCCGTCCGGCGCTGGGACGACACCGCGGAGAGCTCCGGGACGTACGGCAGCCCCTGCCGCGGCGTCCTCAAGGGCGGCAGGCTGGGCAACCTGATCGCGGTCAAGGGCGGGATCAGCGCGCGGGACCACGTCAACGCGGTGCCGACGTCGTCGTCCGTCAGCGACCACCGGTCGCTGCCCGTGCAGTGCGTCGCCGTGACCGGCAGGTCGACGGCCGTCTGCAACACGCACATCATCCCCGGCTCCACCGATCCCCGGATCGCGGAGCAGATCACGAACGTCAAGAACTTCGTGGACGGCTTCACCACCCGGCACGGCCTGGGGCGGAGCGCGGTCGGCGGCGACTTCAACCGCGCGGCGGACAACGACCTGCTGGCTCCGCTGGCCGGGGCGTACGAGCACTGCGTCACCGGCACCACCCACCACGGCTGGACGGGCACGAGCCACACCTGGCACGAGTTCGACCACGTCTTCGTGAGCGCGCCGGGGACGAGCCGGGCCATCGCGTCCTGCGACATCGACGAGGACCGCATGGACACGACCCCGAACGTCGAGGGCGTGACGCCCAACGGCTTCTCGGACCACGCCCCCGTCGTCGTCCGCGTCGGCGACCAGCCCGCCCCCGTCCGCGTCCCCGGTGACCTGCGCGGCTCCGGCGGCACGCCGGACCTGGTCGCCGTCGACACCACGGGCGCCCTGTACGTCTACCCGGGCGACGGCCGGGGCGGGGTCACCTCGCGCCACCAGCTCGGCAACGGCGGCTGGCTCGGCGCCTCGGTCAGCCACCGGGGCGACTGGACCGGCGACGGCCACGAGGACCTCGTCGCCCGGATCGGCACCCAGCTGCGCGTGTACCCGGGCGGCATGGACGGCCGGCTGCGGCCCCCGGTCGCCCTGGGGACGGTGGCGGCCGACGCGCAGGTGGTCAGCGTCGGCGACATGACCGGCGACGGCCGTACGGACCTGGTCGTCGCGGCGGAGAACAAGCTGTGGCTGTACGAGAACGACCTCGCCGCGACCGGTGCCCCCGCCGTGAAGGCCGCCCGTGAGATCGGCAGCGGCGGCTGGGACCCGATGACGATCACCGCCCCCGGCGACGTCACCCGCGACACCCTCCCGGACCTCCTGGCGCGGGACACCCGGGACGGCGTCCTGTACCTGTACCGCGGCCGCGCCGACGGCACGTTCGGCAGCCGCACCACCTACGGCACCAACTACACGACCGCGAACCGTCCGCTGATCGCGGGCGGCGCCGACGCCGACCGCGACGGCACCGCCGACATGTGGACGACCACCGCCGAGGGCACCGGCACCCTCCGGTTCTACGCGGGCGGGACGTCCGGTACGACCCCGGTCGACGGGCCGAGCACGGTCGTCGGCGCCAGCGGCTGGAACACCATCACCACCATGAGCTGATCCGGAGCCTCCGCCTCCGCCGTCCGTCGGCCTCACCGTCCGGCAACGGTTCCGCACATCGGGGAACCGTTGCCGGACACAGGTGTATACGCTCGTCTCCGCACCCGACCCGTCCGAGTCCGTCCGACCAGGAGCGCCCATGTACGGCCCGCCGCAGCCGCCTTCCTCACCGCAGGGCCCCTCCTCCGGTGGGCTGATCGCGCTGCGGGTGCTCTTCGTGGTGCTCGCCCTGGGCAGCTGCGGGTTCCTGGGGTGGGCGCCGCTGCTGCGGCTCGCGGTCGTGACGCGGCGGAAGGTGGACTGGGCGCTGTTCGGGACCGCGCTCGCCGCCGCCACCGGCCTCTTCGTGTACATCGGGCTCACCGCCGAGAAGGAGGGCAGCGACCTGGAGGCGTTCCTCGGCGTCGGCACCCTCGTGGCCCTGGCGGCGGGCTCGATCGCGTACTACCTCGTCGCGGAGATCCGCCACTTCGAGCGGCGCGCGGCCGCGGCCGTCCCGCCGCCGTACGCGTACCCCTACGGCGGCGCCCCCGGCACCGCCGTCACCGTCCCGAACCCCGCTCCCGGCCCCCACGCCTACGGCTACCCGCCCGTGCCGCCACCCGTCACCGGGGCCGCCCACGGCGCGGCTCCCGCGCCCCGCATCGAGCAGGTGAAGGCCGAGCTCGACGAGCTGAGCGATCTGCTCAGGAAGGACCGGGGGACCGCGGGCGAAGGCGAAGGACACCGGTGAACGGACGGGTCGTCGGCGGGCGGTACGAGCTCGCGACCGTCATCGGACAGGGCGGGATGGGGCAGGTCTGGACGGCGTACGACGGCCGGCTGGACCGCCGGGTGGCGGTGAAGCTGCTGCGGCCCGCCGGCATCACCGGCCCCGCGACCTCCGCCGACGAGCTGCGGCGCCGCTTCGTGCGCGAGTGCCGGGTCACCGCGCAGGTCGGCCACCCCGGACTCGTGACCGTGCACGACGCGGGCAGCGACGGCGAGGACCTGTACCTCGTCATGCAGTACGTCGAGGGCGCCGACCTCGCCGACCACCTCGCCGAGCACGACCCGTACCCCTGGCCGTGGGCGGTCAGCGTGGCCGCGCAGCTGTGCGCGGTGCTCGCCGCCGTCCACGCCGTACCGATCGTGCACCGGGACCTCAAGCCGCGGAACGTGATGATCCGCCCGGACGGCTCCCTCGTCGTGCTGGACCTGGGCGTCGCCTCCGTCCTCGACACGGACACCACCCGGCTCACCCACACCGGCTCGCCGATCGGCAGCCCCGCCTACATGGCGCCCGAGCAGGCGATGGGCGGCGCCGTCGGCCCGTCGACCGACCTGTACGCGCTGGGCGTGCTGCTCCACGAACTCCTCAGCGGGAACGTGCCCTTCGCCGGCTCGACGGCGCTCGGGGTGCTCCACCGCCATCTGTACGAGCCCCCGGTGCCGCTGCGGCAGCTGCGGCCCGAGGTGCCCGAGCCGCTGGAGGCGCTCGTGCTGCGGCTGCTCGCCAAGGACCCGGCGGACCGCCCCGCGGGCGCGCACGAGGTGTACGAGCATCTGCTGCCGCTGCTGCCCGCGCGCGGGGCCCCGGCGGGGCCGATGGACCCGACGCGGCCGTTCCTGCGGCCGCACGCGCCCTGGCCGGACCGGCCCCTGGCGGCGGCGGCCCCGGCGCCGCAGGCCGCGTCCGCCTGGACGGATCCGCGCACCGCCCCGGGGGCGGACCCGCGCACGGACCCCCGGACGGGTTCCCCGGCCGTTCCCCGCACGGATCCGCGCACCGACCCGCGGGCCCCGCTCGGGCACCGGCCGGTCACCCGGACCGATGTGGCCGCCGCCGTCGACGAGGTGAAGCGGCTGCTCGGCGAGGGCTCGCTGACGCAGGCCGTGGACATTCTCGGCGGCATCCTGCCCGCCGCCGCGGCCGAGCACGGCGAGCGGTCACCGGTGGTCCACATCCTGCGCAAGCAGTACGCCTCGACGCTGATGGACGACGGCCAGTACCGCCGGGCGCTGCCGGAGCTGCGCCGGCTCGCGGAGGACCGCGCCGCGGAGGCGGGGCCCGCCGACCCGGCGACCCTCCAGTTCCGTTACGACGCCGGGCTGTGCCTGGAGCAGCTGGGCGAGGCGGCGGCCGCGCTCGCGGAGTTCCGCGCGGTCCTGCCGTACTACGAACAGCCGGGCGCGGACCCGGCCCGGGCGTTCGACATCCGGCAGCGGATCGCGCTGCTGCTCGTGGCGGCGGGGGAGCACACGGCGGGTCAGGCGCAGCTCCAGCGGCTGCTGCTGGACGCGGAGCGGGCGTACGGCCCCTACCACCCGCTCCCGGGTGACCTGCGGCGGGTGCTCGACCACCAGCGGCAGCTGGGTCCCCGTCCCTGACGGTGTCCGGGGGCCTCCTTCCGGTGACGGGAGGGGGTCCTGACGGGGCGCCAGGGTCACGCTTCCGCAACTGATCAGGAAGTGGATCTTCCCGATCCCTTTTGTCTGTTTTGGCGCATGTAACGTTCGCGTCTGATCATGTCCGCGCCTGCAAGGAACTCCTCATGACGACGCCCTCCGCGCCTCTCACCCCCGAGCAGCAGCAGCCCGAGGCTCCCGCGAAGAAGAAGAACGGCCTGCTGAAGAAGATCGGCGGCATCGTCGTCGCGATCATCGTCGCCGTTGCCGTGAAGCTCGGCCTGCCGCACCTCACCGGTGACGCCCCGGTGCACGCCAAGGCCGGTGAGTGCGTGATCGTGACCGGCGAGGAGAACGACCCGAAGGTCGAGACGGCGGACTGCTCCTCCGGCAAGCCCGACCTCTACAAGGTCGTCCAGGTGCACGACAACACCTTCGACCTCAACAAGTGCGGCCAGGAGCTGTCGGCGCTCGCCCAGCAGCTCGAGTCCGACAAGTTCGTCCTCTGCCTGGACGAGGTCGTCAAGAAGTAGGCGTTTTTCACGCTGAAAGGGCTGGAACCGATCGGTTCCAGCCCTTTTTCGTTGGTCGACGAGCAGGGCGCGGGCTACGGTCGGCCGGTGACGCAAGAATCCACAGCGATCCAGCTCAACCACACCGTCGTCTACTCCTCCGACCGTTCCCGCGCCGCGCACTTCCTCGCCGACATCCTCGGCCTCCGGGTCGGCGCCCCCTTCGGCCCCTTCCTCCCCGTCGACCTCGCCAACGGCGTGACCCTCGACTACTACGAGGACCGGACGACGCCGATCCAGCCCAACCACTACGCGTTCCTCGTCCCCGACGAGGACTTCGACGCGATGATCGACCGCCTCGAAGCGGCGGGCGTGACCTACTACGCCGACCCGCAGCACACCGAGCCGGGCAAGGTGAACTCCCTCTTCGGCGGCCGGGGCGCGTACTTCGACGACCCGGACGGCCACAACATGGAGATCATGACCAGGCCGTACGCCCGCCCGTAGCGCGCGCCGCGCCTCTCCGCACCGCCAGGGCCGCCAGGACCACCAGCAGCAGCAGGGACGCCGCCGCCGTCGTCAGGCCGAGGCGCAGCCCCGGCGGGCGGAACGTGCACGTCAGGGTGGAGCGGGCGGGGGAGACCGGGGTCGCGAGAAGGCCCGCGTACGCGCCCGCCCGGACGCCGTCGCACGTCCAGCCCGCGATCCGCGGCGCCGCCACCACCGCCGTGCCCGCGGTCCCTGGCGGCAGCGGGGCCCGCAGCCCCGCCCCCGTGACCTCCACGGAGGTCGCCGCCCGGGCGCGCAGCTCCGCCACCGCCCCGCGCAGCCGGTCGTGGTCCAGGCAGGCCAGTTCGGCGGCGCCGCCCGCCGGCACGGACGGCCGCGCGCCCGGCACCCGCTGGACGCCCAGGGACGTCAGGGCCGCCCGGCGCTTCGGCCGGCCGCCGAGGAGACGGGCCTCCCGGTCGCCGAGGCGGGCCGTGCCGGTGGCGTCGGGAGCCCAGAGGAAGACCTCGGTGCCGACGCGGCACGCCCCCGCGCGCGGAGCCTCGTACACGCGGGCGCCCAGGAGGAGTTCCTGGTTGCGGAAGGGCGACGGACCGAGGGCGGGCGGCGGACCGGAGGGCCGCACCGTCACCAGGGGCAGGGCCCGGGACCGTACGACCGCGCCGTCCCGCCAGCGCGCGCCGACGCCGAACAGCGCGTCCGTCACGGGGTTGTCGAGGCTCAGCAGGTTCCGGCCGCGCGAGGTCCAGCCGCCGCCGAGCGCCGACAGCGTCGCGGTGAGGACGGCGGGCGTGTGGCTGCTGTACGCGGCGGCGCCCTGGCCGCCGAGCAGCAGCGGGTCGTTGCCCGCCACCCGGGGCAGGCCGGGATCGGTGCGGTGGGCGGGCCAGCCGTCCGCGGCGGCGAGCGCCGCCGCCCGCCGGGCGTGCTCCGGCCCCCAGGGCGGGTAGTCGTCGAGCCGGGCCGGGCGCTCCCGGTCGGCGTGCGCGGTGGTCGCGGCGGCCTGCCCGACGAGGGTGCCCATGACGAGGAGCGCGGCGAGCAGCCCGTACCGACCGCGCCGGGGCAGCAGCAGCGCCACCGACACGGCGGCGAGGCCGGCCGCGCCGAGCAGCAGGGCCCAGCGGGTGGCGAGCGGGCTCGGCAGGGCGCCCGCGCCGAGGGCGAGGACGACGGCGGCGCCGCCGAGGAGGGCACGCCGGTCGGGCGGGCCGTGGGTGAGGGCGGCCCGGGCGGCGAGGACGAGGACGCCGGAGAGGACGAAGGTCTGTCGGTAGGGGCTGCCGTTGGGCGTGGCGAAGGCGTGCCAGGCCAGATGGGTGGGGCCCCACTGGAGGGAGGCGGCGACGGCCGCGCAGAGCCCCGGCCACAGCCACCGCCGCGCGCCCGGCACGTCGCGCCGGAAGAGGAGCGTGGCCGCGAGGAGCGGTACGGCGGTGCAGACGAAGGCGGCGGGGGTCGCGAAGCTGTAGGTCACGGGCAGCAGCCGGGCCAGCAGGTCGGTCGCGGGCGCGGGGGCGAACTCCCGGACGACGCCCGGGTGCGCGTGGCGCGAGCCGAGGAGCACGGGGACGAGGACGGGGGCCGCGAGGCCGACGCCGAGGCCGGTCGTGCGCACCGCCCGCCCCAGGGTGCGCGGGCGGAAGGTGCCGGTCTCGGCGAGGCGGACGAGGAGGACGAGGGCGGCGCCGAGGGTGGCCATGTAGGCGGTGTAGAAGTTCGCGAGCCAGCAGACGGCGACGACCAGTGGCCCGAGGAGCGGCCGCCTGCCGTCCCGTACCCACTCGCCGACGAGTCAGAGCAGCGGGAAGGCGACGAGCCCGTCCAGCCACATGGGGTTGTACGTGCCCTCGGCGAGGGACCATCCGCACAGGGCGTACGCGGCGCCGAGCACCGCCGGCCACCACCACCCGGCGGGCCCGGCGGGCCCGGCGGGTCCGGGTCCGCCGGGGCCGAGGCGGCGCAGCAGCACGGTCATGACGGCCGCGGCGACCGCCGTCTTGAGGACGGTCACGCCGTACACGGCGTACTCGATGTCGTCGCGGGGCAGCAGCGCGACCAGCGGGGCGAAGGGGCTCGACAGATAGGTGCCGTAGTCGGGCAGGAAGCTGGTGCCCCAGCCGGCCCGCCAGTCCAGGAGCGGCGGCCCGCCCTCGGTGCGGCCGTGGAGGAGGTCCCAGAGGTAGGCGTGGTACGGCACGAACTGGTTGGCCAGGTCGTTGACGGCCCGGTGGCGCGGCCCGAAGGGGAAGACGCGGGCGACGGCGTCCCCGCCGCAGGTGCCGAGGACGGTCAGCAGGGCGGCGAGGAGTCCGGCGCGGAGTCCGGCGGCGCGGCGTCCGGCGGCGCGGCGTCCGGCGCGGGGCTCGGCGGCGGGTGCGGCCCGCGGCGCGGCGGGCGGGGCGGAGGGGCGTGTGGTCGGCATGGCGGTTCGAATATGTCAGCGAACGGCCGGACATCCGCTCCGCGGCGGGCCCGTTCACCGAATGGTCGTCTGCCCGCCACCCCGTCGGGCGGGCCGGGTCACCGGGCTCCGTTGTCGTGGGGCCCGTGCTGCTCTCGATCGTCGTCCCCTGCTTCAACGAGGAGGACGTCCTCACCCGCTTCCACGACCGCGTGACGACCGAACTGGGCCGACTCGACGGCGAGTTCGAGATCGTCTACGTCGACGACGGCAGCCGGGACCGGACCCTCTCCCTGCTCCAGGGGCTCGCCGCCACCGACCCCGGGCGCGTCCGCTACGTCTCCTTCAGCCGGAACTTCGGCAAGGAGTCCGCGATGCTCGCCGGACTCCGGCACGCGAGCGGCGACGCCGTCGTGATCATGGATGCCGACCTCCAGCACCCGCCGGAGCTGGTGCACCGCATGGTCGCGCTGCACGCCGAGGGGTACGACCAGGTCGTCGCCCGCCGCACCCGCGAGGGCGACCGGGTGACCCGCACCCTCACCGCCCGCCTCTACTACTGGGCCGTCAACCGGCTCGTCGACGTCGAACTCGTCGACGGCGTCGGCGACTTCCGGCTGCTCTCGCGCCGCACGGTCGACGCGTTGCTCGGGCTCGGCGAGTACAACCGCTTCTCCAAGGGCCTCTTCTCCTGGGTCGGCTTCCGCACGACGACCTTCGCCTACGAGAACGCCGTCCGCGAGCAGGGCCGCTCCACGTGGAGCTTCGGCAAGCTCCTCAACTACGGGCTCGACGGCCTGCTCTCCTTCAACAACAAGCCGCTGCGCGCCGCCGTCTACCTGGGGCTCCTCCTCGTCGGCCTCGCCCTCGCCTACGCGGCCTGGATCGTCGCCGACGCCCTCGCCCACGGCGTCGACACGCCCGGCTACGTCACCCTGCTCGTCGCCGTCACCGCGCTCGCCGGGGTCCAGATGGTGATGGTCGGGCTCATCGGCGAGTACGTCGGCCGGATCTACTACGAGGTGAAGCGCCGCCCGCACTACCTGGTCGCCGAGACCGAGGCGGGCACGGAACGCGACGCGGAGGCGGCCGCGGGGCGGGGCCCGGGACGCGAGGGACGGGGCGACACCCGGCGGACGGGTGGGTCGTTGTGGGAAACAGTCGCTCCGAAGTAGTGGCTACGGCCCCGGCGACTCCCTAACATCGATCACCGCAAGGTCGTCCAACTGACGCACGACCAGCCCGGGAGGCTCCTGTGCACCGCCGCAACCGCCCCAACCGCCGCCGCGCGGCACTCACCGTCTCCGCCGCGCTGCTCGCCGCGGCCCCGCTGCTCACCGCCTGCGGCAGCGACGCCCACCCAGGGGCGGCGGCGATCGTCGGCGGCGAGCGCATCGAGGTGTCCAGCCTCCAGAACCAGGTGCGGGACGCGCGCAGCGCCCAGGAGGCGTCCCCGCACGCCGACGAGCTCCTCAAGACCAGCGGGGACCTCGGCCGCCAGAAACTCAACGGGATGATCTTCGACCGGGTCGTCGACGCCGTCGCCGCGAAGCTCGGCGTGACCGCGAACCGCGCCGAGCTCCAGCAGACCCACGCGGCCTTCGTCCGCGAGAGCGGCGGCGAGGACCGGCTGGCGGAGGCCCTCCTCCAGCAGCAGGCCGTCGCCCCCGACCAGATCGACGACGTCGTCCGGCGCAACGTCCTGATGAACAAGATCGCCGCCAAGCTCGGCGTCACCGACAGCCCCGAGGGCCAGCAGAAGCTCACCGAGGTCTTCAGCGCCGCCTCGAAGTCCCTCGACATCGACGTGAACCCCCGCTACGGCGCCTGGGACGACGCCCAGGTCCAGCTGACCGGCGGCACCAAGGGCACCCCGTGGCTCCGGCAGATCAGCCAGGCCCCGGGCACCGTGGAAGCCGGTGCCTGAGGGGCGGTAGGTTCGGAGGGTGACTTTTGAGAGCCCCGGCCGCATCATCCTGCTCACCGCCAGCCACCGCGTGGCGCCCGGACTCCTGTCCTGGCCCGCCTGGCAGGCGCTGGGCGCCGCGGACCGGGTCCTCTGCCCCGACGAGCACCACCCCCAGCTGCCGTACCTGAAGGAGGCCGGGATCGCCGTCGAGCGGGCCCGGCCCACCGCCGAGGAGCTCGTCGACGCCTGCGCCGGCGGCCGCACGGTCGTCGTCCTGCCCTCCGGCGAGGGCGACGGCGACCTCACCGACGGGCTCGCCCGGCTCGCCGGCTCCGGCCGGGTCGCCATGCCCGACCTGGAGCTGCTCCCCGGCTCGTACGACCTGCCGGGCGCCCGGCTCCTGGACCTCGTGCAGGTCATGGACCGCATCCGGCGCACCTGCCCCTGGTCCTCCCGGCAGACGCACCGCGGGCTCGCCAAGTACGCCATCGAGGAGGCGTACGAACTCGTCGAGTCCATCGAGGACGGCGACCGGGACGAACTGCGCGAGGAGCTCGGGGACGTCCTGCTCCAGGTCGTCTTCCACGCCCGGATCGCCGAGGAGGACCCCGAGGAGCCGTTCTCCGTGGACGACGTCGCCGCGACGATCGTCGAGAAGCTGATCCTGCGCCACCCGCACGTCTTCGGCGACGCGACCGCCGAGACGCCCGAGGAGGTGCGCGCCCACTGGCTGCGCACCAAGGCCGTCGAGAAGCAGCGCGAGTCCGTCACCGACGGGGTGCCGCTCGGGCAGCCCGGCCTCGCGCTCGCGACGAAGCTGGCGAGCCGGGTGCGGACGGCCGGCCTCGACGTGGCCCCGCCGACGGGCGAGGGCATCGGCTACGAGCTGCTCGCCCTCGCCGCCCGGGCGGAGGCGGACGGCGTGGACCCCGAGGCGGCCCTGCGGGCGGCGGCGCGCGTCTACCGGGACGCGATCCGCGCGGCCGAGGGGCTCACGGCTTAGGCCGAGTCCGGAGAGCAGCGCCGTCTGCCCTAAGGCCAGGCGGGACTTTCCGGACGCGGCCTAGGAGTCTCGCGGGGCGCGGGCCTCCGGGTCGTGCCAGAGCAGCGGGGGCGGCGACAGGAGCCACTCCGCGCGGGTGGCCGGGCGCGGGACGGAGCGGCCCACCGAGGGCAGCGCGTCGTGACGGATGCGGTCCGGGTCGGCGCCCAGCTCCGTCAGGGTCTCGGCGACCTCCGACAGGAACCCCGGCGGGCCCGCCAGGCGGACGTCGTGCTCCGACCAGTGCCCGCAGGCCCGCAGCGCGGCGAGGAGCCGCTCGGTCGCCTGGTCCCGGGGCCGTCGGGGGGCCGAGGTGATGTAGGTGGCCTTCACGCCGGGCAGCTGGGCGACGAGCCGTTCCGCGTCCCGCCGCCCGTAGAGGTACTCCTTGGCGCGTGCCACGACGAAGAGACGCCCCGGGACGTCCGGCGCGTGCGCCGCGGCCTCCTCCAGGAGGGCCTTCACCGGGGCCCAGCCGGTGCCCGCGCAGATGTACGTGCGGGGCCCGTCGCCGTCCGGGGCCGCGCAGAGCCCGCCGCCGGCGGCCGAGAGCCGCAGCACGTCGCCGGGGGCCGTGCGGTCGACGAGGGCCGTGCTCATCGCGCCGCGCCGGATGCGGCTCACGTGCAGGTCGACCGTGCCGTCGGGGCGGGGCGCGTTGGCGAGGGAGTAGGTGCGC
This sequence comes from Streptomyces sp. NPDC003327, assembly GCF_053589515.1. Lineage (NCBI taxonomy): Bacteria > Bacillati > Actinomycetota > Actinomycetes > Kitasatosporales > Streptomycetaceae > Streptomyces > Streptomyces sp. NPDC003327. Next base: position 24,310 of record NZ_JBSFSA010000030.1, read on the forward strand.
CAGACGCGCGGGACGTGCAGCGAGCTGACGCTCGCGTACTGGCCGGGGCGGTACGGGAAGGGCTGCCGGGGCCGCAGGGTGAGGACGGCCAGGTCCTCGCCGTACCGCTCGTGGCGGACGACGTCCGCGTCCCACCAGGCGGGCTGCCCGGCCCGCTCGGCCTCCTCGGCGCCCGCCCGCATGAGGTCGGCGACCCTCCCGTACGCCTCGGTCCAGGCCTTCTCGGCCTCGACCGTCCAGGCCGCGCCGGCGGTGTGTGCGAAGGCGGCGAGCAGGCTCTCGCCGACGGCCGCGTACAGCGGGGGAGAGGCGAGGAACTTGCGGTGGTCGCGGCCCAGACGGCCCAGGTAGCCGGCGAGGCCGGGGTCCTCGAGACGGGTCACGACATGGGCGAGCGCGGCGAACAGCCGGTCGCGCTGGGGCGCCATGTCGGCGGGGAAGAGGTCGCGTACGCCCGGGTTGTGCCAGAAGAGGTGCGAGTAGAAGAACGTGACGGCGTGTTCGGCCCGTCTCTCGACGACCGCGAAGGTGCTTCTGAGCAGCTGGGCATCCACGGGGCAAGAATCTAGGGCACGGGCCTTCACGGCTCCGTCACACGTTCTCCGCGCGGGGCCGCCGCGCGGGCGGGCGGTACGGTCGGGGGGTGAGTGATCCGTCCGTTTCCCCGTCCGCGCCCGAGCTCTTCACCTGGGAGTTCGCCACCGACCCGTACCCCGCCTACGCCTGGCTCAGGGAGCACGCGCCCGTGCACCGGACCACGCTGCCGAGCGGCGTCGAGGCCTGGCTCGTGACCCGGTACGCGGACGCCCGGCAGGCGCTCGCCGACCAGCGGCTGTCCAAGAACCCGGTGCACCACGCGGAGCCCGGGAAGACCGGCATCCCGGGCGAGCGCAGCGCCGGACTGATGACGCACCTGCTGAACATCGACCCGCCGGACCACACCCGGCTGCGGCGGCTGGTCTCCAAGGCGTTCACGCCCCGCCGGGTGGCGGAGTTCGCGCCGCGCGTGCAGGAGTTGACCGACCGGCTCATCGACGGCTTCGTCGAGCGGGGGAGCGCGGACCTCATCCACGAGTTCGCCTTCCCGCTGCCCATCTACGCCATCTGCGACCTGCTCGGCGTGCCGCCCGAGGACCAGGACGACCTGCGGGACTGGGCCGGGATGATGATCCGGCACGGCGGGGGGCCGCGCGGCGGGGTCGCGCGGTCGGTGAAGAAGATCCGCGGCTATCTCGCGGAGCTGATCCACCGCAAGCGGCAGACCCTGGGCCACGAGGGGGCCGACGACCTGATCTCGGGCCTGATCCGGGCGAGCGACCACGGGGACCACCTCACCGAGGCCGAGGCCACGGCGATGTGCTTCGTGCTGCTCTTCGCCGGTTTCGAGACGACCATCAACCTCATCGGCAACGGCACCCACACCCTGCTGCGCCACCCCGGGCAGCGGGCACGGCTGCAGGCCTCGCTGGCGGCCGGGGAGACGGGGCTCCTGGAGACCGGTGTCGAGGAGCTGCTCCGCCACGACGGGCCGGTGGAGCTGGCGACCTGGCGGTACGCGACGCGGGACCTGACCATCGGCGGGCAGGCCGTGCCCGCGGGCGATCCGGTGCTCGTGGTGCTCGCCGCGGCCGACCGGGACCCGGCGCGGTTCGCGGAGCCGGACACGCTCGACCTCGCCCGGCGGGACAACCAGCACCTCGGGTACGGGCACGGCATCCACTACTGCCTGGGAGCGCCGCTCGCGCGCCTGGAGGGGCAGGCGGCGCTCGCGACCCTGCTGACGCGCCTGCCGGACCTGCGACTTGCCGTCGACCCGGACGAACTCCGGTGGCGCGGTGGGCTCATCATGCGGGGATTGCGGACGCTTCCGGTGGAGTTCACCCCTTCCGTACGGGTGCACGGAGCTGAGTCCGCGTCAGAAATGTGATCTTCACGTGATCGCGGGTCGACCGACTTGTGACGGACGTTCGAATGCCGCTACGTTTCCCGGCAGTCTCAGCCGTCACGTGAAAGGCGTTCACATGCGCTCCGGGAACGGACGACACCGTCGCCCCCGTCAGGCCCCCGCCCTCGTCGTCGCGGCGGGCGTGACCGGATCCGCCATGGCGCTGCCGCTGCTCGCCACCGGATCGGCCTCCGCCGCCGACGCCACCACCTGGGACCGGGTCGCCGAGTGCGAGTCCGGCGGCCAGTGGAGTGCCAACTTCGGCAACGGCATGTACGGCGGGCTCCAGATGACCCAGGAGGCCTGGGAGCGGCACGGCGGCCTCGCCTACGCGCCCAGCCCCGACCTGGCCAGCCGTGCCCAGCAGATCGCCGTCGCCGACAAGGCGCTCGCCGCGGGCTCCCTGGACTGGGCGACCTGCGCCCCGATCGCGGGTCTGAAGAACGACGGGAAGGCCACGGGCGTGAACCCCGGCCCCACCGTCGCGCCCGTCGAGGAGGGCGGCCTCGCCCCGGAGTCCAACCGGACCGCCGGGACCGCGGCCCCGTCCGCGCCCGCCACCTCGGCGCCGGCCACGCGGGCCCCCGCGTCGGCCGTGCCCACGTCCCCCGGCGTCCCGTCCTCGCCCGCCGCCCCGGTCGCGCCCACGGCGCCGACGACCCCGGCCGCGCCACCGACGACGCCGTCCGCGCCCGGCACGCCCGCGGACCCGGACGCGCCGACCGCCCCGGTGGCGCCCGACGCGTCCGTGACGCCCGGATCGCCCGACGCGGCACCGGGTGACGGGGTGTCGGCCACGCCCGGCGCGGGCAAGCACCGCGGCGGCGCCGCGCCGGAGGAAACGGGCAAGTCGGGCAGTTCCACCGGATCGGGTCGCCATGCGGCACCGGCGGACAAGCTCACCGAAACGCCCATCGAAGCGCCCGTGACTGACGGAGCGAAGGATTCGGGCGCAACGGACACTCGGGGCACTTCGGACGCGTACACCGTCCAGCCCGGCGACAGCCTCTCCGAGATTGCACAGGAGAACGAACTCGCCGGAGGCTGGAACGCCCTCTACGACGCCAACCGGCGGACCGTGGGCATCGATCCGGACCTGATCCTCCCTGGTCAGAGCCTCGATCTGACGATCGGTTCGGAGTCGGCGGCCGGGTAGTTCGGGGGCGTATGTCCGGTTCTGGGCAAGTGAGACATGGGTCTCTTCGTCCCAACTGGCGTGTCACGCCCGCAAAGTTTGCTTCCGTCGCCTCTCACCTGCGCAAACACACCTCGCCGGAAGGCAAGGAAGGCCGATTTTTCCGCAATGGGCCTCTTTGAACTTCCGGCGGGTGTGTGTCTACGGTCGTCACCGCTCGCCACCGCGGGCCCCGTCGACCGAATCGCCGAATCCTGCCGTCGGCCGATGGGAACAGTCGTCGCGCAAGCGCCGAAGGCAGGAGCGGGGGACCCAAGGTAAGTGCCGGGCCCGGCCGTCCAGACGGACGACCGAGGAACGGCTCGGGGTGAAGCCGCGTGCACCAGCACGCGGCCGGGCGACTCTTCGGCCCGAACCCGACAGCTCACCTCGCAGGCGTCGGTGAGGAGAATCTCCATGCTGTTTTCCGGCAAGGGCAAACACCGCCGTCCCTCCAAGGCCACCCAGGTCGTCACGCTCGTCGGCGTCACCGGTGTCGCCGTCGCCGCCCCGCTGATGACCGCGGGCACCGCCTCCGCCGCCACCGCCTCCGAGTGGGACGTCGTCGCCCAGTGCGAGTCCGGCGGCAACTGGTCCATCAACACCGGCAACGGCTACTACGGCGGCCTGCAGTTCTCGGCCTCCACCTGGGCCGCGTACGGCGGCACCGCCTACGCCTCGACCGCCGACCAGGCGTCGAAGTCCCAGCAGATCGCCATCGCCGAGAAGGTCCTCGCGGGCCAGGGCAAGGGCGCCTGGCCGTCCTGCGGCGTCGGCCTGTCCGGTGCCTCCTACGACGGCGGCGCCGCCGAGAGCGCCCCGCAGCAGAGCGAGCCCCAGCAGAGCGCCCCCCAGCCGGAGCGCTCGACCGAGCAGCCGACCACCCGCAGCCAGCAGCGCCAGGCCCCGGCCGCGCAGCCCGCGCCGTCGACCGAGTCGAAGAAGACCGTCACCACCCCGACCGGCAAGAAGGTCAAGAAGGGCGACGGCGAGTACAAGGTCGTCACCGGCGACACGCTCAGCAAGATCGCCCAGGCGCACGGCGTCAAGGGCGGCTGGGCCACGCTCTTCGAGCTGAACAAGGACGTCGTCGAGAACGCCGACCTCATCTACCCGGGTCAGCAGCTCCACCTGAAGTGAGCCGCGCGGTCCCCGTGAGTCCGGCGGCTCGCGCGGACCCGACGACCCTCCCGCGGTGACCCACCCCGGTCCGGCGCGCCCCTTCCCCCGTGCGCACCGGACCGGGGTTCCGTCTGTTCCCCCCCCCGGCTTGTTGCCTCCAGGCTGTTACCCGCAGGTAGAGAAGGGGTCTTTCGCCCCGGGATGCGTGCCCTTGGGTCCTTTTTCGTCCCAGGGGGCGGGCGCCCGGCTGGCTGGAGGCCCTGAGCCGGTTAGGCTCTTGTCGCAAGGCGTACGAGACCTTGCGACCCATGCGTCACACCTAGCGTCACATCCCAGAAGGAGATGCTCGTGCCGTCCATCGACGTCGTCGTAGCCCGGGAAATCCTGGACTCCCGAGGCAACCCCACGGTCGAGGTCGAGGTCGGCCTCGACGACGGCAGCACCGGCCGTGCTGCCGTTCCGTCCGGTGCCTCCACCGGTGCGTTCGAGGCCCTCGAGCTCCGCGACGGCGACCAGAACCGCTACCTCGGCAAGGGTGTCGAGAAGGCCGTCCTCGCCGTCATCGAGCAGATCGGCCCGGAGCTCGTCGGCTACGACGCCACCGAGCAGCGCCTGATCGACCAGGCCATGTTCGACCTGGACGCCACCCCGGACAAGTCCTCGCTCGGCGCCAACGCCATCCTCGGCGTCTCTCTCGCCGTCGCGCACGCCGCCTCCGAGGCCAGCGACCTCCCCCTCTTCCGCTACCTCGGCGGCCCGAACGCGCACCTGCTGCCCGTTCCGATGATGAACATCCTGAACGGCGGCTCGCACGCCGACTCCAACGTGGACATCCAGGAGTTCATGATCGCCCCGATCGGCGCGGAGTCCTTCTCCGAGGCCCTCCGCTGGGGCACCGAGGTCTACCACACCCTCAAGGCCGTCCTGAAGACCAAGGGCCTCTCCACCGGCCTCGGCGACGAGGGCGGCTTCGCGCCGAACCTCGGCTCCAACCGTGAGGCGCTCGACCTCATCCTGGAGGCCATCAAGCAGGCCGGCTACGTGCCCGGCAAGGACGTCGCCCTCGCCCTGGACGTCGCCGCCTCCGAGTTCTACAAGGACGGCTCGTACCTCTTCGAGGGCAAGGAGCGCTCCGCCGCCGAGATGACGGAGTACTACGAGGAGCTCGTCTCCGCGTACCCGCTCGTCTCCATCGAGGACCCGCTGTTCGAGGACGACTGGGCCGGCTGGAACGTCATCACCGAGAAGCTCGGCGACAAGGTCCAGCTCGTCGGTGACGACCTGTTCGTCACCAACCCCGAGCGCCTCGCCCGCGGCATCGAGGAGAAGTCCGCCAACGCCCTCCTGGTGAAGGTCAACCAGATCGGCTCGCTGACCGAGACCCTCGACGCCGTCGAGCTCGCCCAGCGCAACGGCTTCAAGTGCATGATGTCCCACCGCTCCGGCGAGACCGAGGACGTCACCATCGCCGACCTCGCCGTCGCCACCAACTGCGGCCAGATCAAGACCGGCGCCCCGGCCCGCTCCGAGCGCGTCGCCAAGTACAACCAGCTCCTGCGCATCGAGGAGATCCTCGACGACGCCGCGGTCTACGCCGGCCGCAGCGCCTTCCCGCGCTTCAAGGGCTGACCTGGCCTGACGTCGTAGATCCGTACGTCCCCGCACCCGGTCCCGTACCGTGTGCGGGGACGTACGTCTGACCAGGGGAGGCGACACGACATGGCCGCGAAGAACCGGGACCGGTTCTCGACCGCGACCCGCATCAGGCTGCTCGGCGAGCAGACCGCCGCCCGTGTCTACCGCTCCCAGACCCGCCGTCAGGCCCGCCGCTCCCGGCTCACCGGCCGCGCGGCCTTCCTCGCCCTCGTCGTCTGCTCCCTCGTCGTGGCGCTCGCCTACCCGATGCGGAGCTACGTCTCCCAGCGCGGCGAGATCGCCGAGCAGGAGCGCAAGGCCGACGAGGCCGCCCGGCGCGTCGAGGAACTGCGGGACGAGAAGGCCCGCCTCCAGGACCCCGCCTACGTCCGCCGGCTCGCCCGCGAGCACCTGCACTACGTGCTGCCCGGCGAGACCGGCTTCACCGTGAACGACCCCGGCGCGGAGCAGCGGCCCCGCGCCGACCAGGGCGCGGCCGACCGCCCCTGGTACGACAACCTGTGGGACGGCGTCGACCACGCCGACCGCCCCTGACCCGACCCAGGATCCGAGAACATGGAAACGCCCCCTCCGCAGACCGAGCGCACCGAGCCCACCGAGGCGGACGTCGCCGCGTTCGAAGCCCAGCTCGGCCGCCCGCCGCGCGGCCTGCGCGCCATCGCGCACCGCTGCCCGTGCGGCAACCCGGACGTCGTCGAGACCGCGCCGCGGCTCCCCGACGGCACCCCCTTCCCGACCACGTACTACCTCACCTGCCCCCGGGCGGCCTCGGCCATCGGCACCCTGGAGGCCAACGGGGTCATGAAGGAGATGCAGGCCCGGCTCGCCACCGACCCGGAGCTCGCCGCCGCCTACCGGGCCGCGCACGAGGACTACCTCGCGCGCCGCGACGCCATCGAGGTCCTGGAGGGCTTCCCCAGCGCCGGCGGCATGCCCGACCGCGTCAAGTGCCTCCACGTCCTCGTCGGTCACTCGCTCGTGGCCGGCCCCGGCGTCAACCCGTTCGGCGACGAGGCCCTCGCGATGCTGCCCGAGTGGTGGGCGAAGGGCCCCTGTGTGACGCCGTGCGCCGACGAGGCCGACGAGAAGGAGCCCACGGCATGACCCGGGTCGCCGGAATCGACTGCGGCACGAACTCCATCCGCCTCCTCGTCGCCGACGTCGACCCCGCCACGGGCGACCTCGTCGAGCTGGACCGGCGGATGACCATCGTCCGGCTCGGCCAGGGCGTCGACAGGACCGGCCGGCTCGCCCCCGAGGCGCTGGAGCGGACCTTCGCCGCCTGCCGCGAGTACGCCGCCGTCATCGAGGAGCTGGGCGCCGAGCGCGTCCGCTTCGTGGCGACCTCCGCCTCCCGCGACGCCGAGAACCGTGACGTGTTCGTGAACGGCGTCGTGGAGATCCTCGGTGTCGAGCCCGAGGTCATCACCGGCGACCAGGAGGCCGAGTTCTCCTTCACCGGCGCCACCGGCGAACTGCACGGCGCGCAGACGTACCTCGTCGTCGACATCGGCGGCGGCTCCACCGAGTTCGTCACCGGCAACAAGCACGTGGAGGCGGCCCGCTCCGTCGACATCGGCTGCGTCCGGCTCACCGAGCGGCACGTCCGCCACGACCCGCCGACCGCCGAGGAGACCGAGGCGATCCGCGCCGACGTCCGCGCCGCCCTCGACCTGGCCGCCGAGACCGTGCCGCTCACCGGGGCGGACACCCTCGTCGGCCTCGCCGGCTCGGTCACCACGGTCGCCGCCCTCGCGCTCGGCCTGCCCGCGTACGACTCCGAGAAGATCCACCACGCCCGGATCTCCGCCGCCCAGGTCGCCGAGGTCACCGAGCGGCTGCTCGCCTCCACCCACGACGAGCGGGCCGCGATGCCCGTCATCCACCCCGGCCGGGTGGACGTGATCATCGCCGGGGCGCTGGTCCTGCGGGAGATCGTGGAGCGGGTCGGAGCGGCCGAGGTGGTCGTCAGCGAGCACGACATCCTCGATGGGATCGCCCTATCCGTGGCATAGGGGGTGGCTATCGGCGCCCGCCACGACACCCCCGTCGAAAAGGTTCGTGAAGTTCTTCACAAGGAAAAGGGCCCCGAGGGCGCCCGAGGAGGGTCTTCCACCCCTCCGAGGGGTGTCCCGGGGCCCTTTCGCAGGCGTGGGGCCCACTTCGCTCGAAGTTTCCATCGTGTGAACGGGCCTGCTGGTTCAGCGTTAACGGAGGCTCTCCAGACCAGTTCACGGGGGGTGAACAACGTTCGCGAAAGCTCCCCGGTTCCTTTGCACCGCCATGACCTGGGTCACGTGGGCCGCGCAGTGTAGCAGAGGTGTCCAGCATGCTTGTGAAGGGGCGCACGAGCACCCCCCTCCGAGGGGGTGGATACTCGATGCCATGAGCACCACGGAGCGTCCCAGGATCCTCGTAGTAGGCGGCGGGTACGTAGGCCTGTACGCAGCTCGGCGCATCCTCAAGAAGATGCGCTACGCGGAGGCGACCGTCACGGTCGTCGACCCGCGGTCGTACATGACCTACCAGCCCTTCCTCCCCGAAGCCGCCGCCGGCAGCATCTCCCCGCGCCACGTCGTCGTCCCGCTGCGACGCGTCGTCCGCGGAGCCGAGGTGCTCACCGGCCGGGTCACCACCATCGACCAGGACCGCAAGGTCGCCACGATCGCCCCGCTCGTCGGCGAGGCGTACGAGCTGCCCTTCGACTACCTCGTCATCGCGATGGGCGCCGTCTCCCGTACCTTCCCGATCCCCGGCCTCGCCGAGCAGGGCATCGGCATGAAGGGCATCGAGGAGGCCATCGGCCTGCGCAACCACGTCCTCGAGCAGCTCGACAAGGCCGACTCGACCACCGACGAGGAGGTCCGCCGCAAGGCGCTGACCTTCGTCTTCGTCGGCGGTGGCTTCGCCGGCGCCGAGACCATCGGCGAGGTCGAGGACCTGGCCCGCGACGCCGCGAAGTACTACCAGAACGTGTCGCGCGAGGACATGCGCTTCATCCTGGTCGACGCGGCCGACAAGATCCTTCCCGAGGTCGGCCCGAAGCTCGGCCAGTACGGCAAGGAGCACCTCGAGGGCCGCGGCATCGAGATCTACCTCGAGACCTCGATGGACTCCTGCGTCGACGGCCACGTCGTGCTGAAGAACGGCCTGGAGGTCGACTCCAACACGATCGTGTGGACCGCCGGCGTGAAGCCGAACCCGGCGCTCTCCCGCTTCGGTCTGCCGCTCGGCCCCCGCGGCCACGTCGACTGCAACGAGAAGCTCCAGGTCAACGGCCTCGACTACGTGTGGGCCGCGGGCGACAACGCCCAGGTCCCGGACATGGCCGCGATCAAGGCCGGCGTCCCGCGCGAGCGCGCGTGGTGCCCGCCGAACGCCCAGCACGCCCTGCGCCAGGCCAAGGTCCTCGGCGACAACGTCGTGGCCGGCATGCGCGGCTTCCCGCAGAAGGAGTACAGCCACGCCAACAAGGGCGCGGTGGCCGGACTCGGTCTGCACAAGGGCGTCGCCATGATCGTCATGGGCAAGGTGAAGATCAAGCTCAAGGGCCGTCTCGCCTGGTACATGCACCGTGGCTACCACGGCATGGCCATGCCCACCTGGAACCGCAAGATCCGCGTCTTCGCCGACTGGACCCTCGCGATGTTCCTCAAGCGCGAGGTCGTCTCGCTCGGCGCCATCGAGTCGCCGCGCGAGGAGTTCTACGAGGCGGCCAAGCCCGCCCCCGCGCCGGCCGCCAAGGCGCAGGAGAAGGCCAAGGCCTCCTAGAAGCTCCGCCGCTCCGTCCGAAGGGCCGTCCGCCATCCGTGGTGCGGACGGCCCTTCGCACGTCTCCGGATGGTTCTCGCGGTGCTTTTCCCCGTGTTTCACGCGCGCGGAGGGACGGAACCCCCACGCAGGGTGTTCCCTTGGTGACGAGCAAGTCCGGGGCATGAGATCACGGAGGTGTTGCGCCATGCCCGACGCCGCGACGCGGTTGGCGACCCTGGCCGAGGACCTGCTGGGAGCCCCCCTCCCGGTGCGCCTGCGGGCGTGGGACGGCAGTGAGGCCGGCCCCGCGACCGGTCCCGTCCTGATCCTGCGCGACCGCCGCGCCCTGCGCCGCATGATCTGGAGACCCGGCGAACTCGGCCTCGCCCGCGCCTGGGTGGCCGGCGAACTCGACGTCGACGGCGACCTCTACGAGGTCCTCGACCGCCTCTCCGGCCTCCTCTGGGAGCGCGGCGCCGAGACCCGGAGCGCCCTCGAAGCCGTACGCGACCCCGGGCTGCGCGCCGCGGCCCGCTCCCTCCTCCGGCTCGCCGGACCCCTGCCGCCCCCGCCGCCGCCCGCCGAGGAGGTCCGCGGCCGCAGCGGCTCCCGCCACACCCGCCGCCGCGACCGGCAGGCGATCAGCCACCACTACGACGTGGGCAACGACTTCTACGCCCTCGTCCTCGGCCCCTCCATGGTGTACTCCTGCGCCTACTGGACCGCCGGCGGGACCCTGGAGGACGCCCAGCGGGACAAGCTCGACCTCATCGCCCGCAAGCTGAACCTGGGCGACGGCGACCGGCTCCTCGACGTCGGCTGCGGCTGGGGCTCGATGGCCGTCCACGCCGCCCGTGAGTACGGCGCCCGGGTCGTCGGCATCACCCTCTCCCGCGAACAGGCCGCCTTCGCCCGCAAGCGCGTCGCCGACGAGGGCCTCACCGACCTCGTCGAGATCCGCGTCCAGGACTACCGGGACGTGCCCGACGGGCCGTACGACGCGATCTCCTCCATCGGCATGGCGGAGCACGTCGGCGCCGTGCGGTACCGGGAGTACGCCGACACGCTGTACGGCCTCCTGAAGCCCGGCGGGCGGCTCCTGAACCACCAGATCTCGCGGCGCCCCGAACCGGACGAGTCGGCCTACGCGATCGACCCCTTCATCGACGCGTACGTCTTCCCGGACGGCGAACTCGCGCCCATGGGACGGACCCTGACGACCCTGGAGGACGCCGGGTTCGAGGTGCGGGACGTGGAGGCCATCCGCGAGCACTACGCCCTCACGCTGCGGCGCTGGGTGGCCAACCTGGAGGGCGGGTGGGACCGTGCCGTCACGCTCACCTCCCCGGGCCGGGCCCGGATCTGGCGGCTCTACATGGCGGCTTCGGCGGTCGCCTTCGAGCGGAACCGGATCGGGGTGAACCAGTTCCTCGCGGTGAGGACCCCGGAGGCGGGGACGAGCGGGCTGCCGCTGCGGACCCGGGAGTGGACGGAACGCTGAGCACGGCGAAGGGCCGGTCCCCCCGAGCGGGGAACCGGCCCTTGCCGCCGTACGGCTCCGTTCCGTACGGCCCTGCGCCGTACGCGCCCGTGTCGTACGGGCCTACTCGGCCTTGATCGCGGAGAGCATGTTCAGCCTGGCCGCGGACCGGGCCGGCCACAGCGAGGCCAGGACGCCGACCAGACCGGCCAGGACCAGGAAGATCCCGATCCGGTCCCAGGGCAGCACCAGCGCGTAGCCCGGCAGGCTGCTCTTGAACGTCTCGCCGATGGCCCAGCCGAGGAACGCGCCCAGGCCGATGCCGACGACGGCACCGAAGACCGCGATGACGACGGCCTCCAGACGGACCATCCGCTTCACCCGGCGCCGGTCGAGGCCGATCGCCCGCAGCATGCCGATCTCCTGCTGGCGCTCGAAGACGGACATCGCGAGGGTGTTGACGACGCCGAGGACCGCGATGATCAGGGCCATGCCGAGCAGGCCGTACATGATGTTGAGCATCAGGTTGATCTGGCCGCCGAAGGTGTCACGGATGTCCTTGTGGTCCATGACCGTGATCGCCGGGTTGTCGCCCATCGCCTTGGCGAGGGCCCGCTCGTGGGCCTCGCTCGCGCCGCCCTCCGTGGAGACGAAGATCTGAGCGATGTACGCCTGCTGCTCGTGCGCGTCGAGGAGCTTCTTGTCGATCAGCACCGGCGAGACGAACTCGCTCTGCTCGTAGATCGCACCGACCGTCAGCTTCCCCTTCCGCTCGTCGAGGTACTCGACGGGGACGCTCGCGCCGACCTTCAGGCCGCGGGAGGCGGCCGTCTTGTCGTCGACGGCGATCCGGCCCTGCCCGAGGGAGCCCAGCGAGCCCTCCACCACGTGCAGCTTGAGGACCTTCTCGATGTCGCCGGGGGTGACGCCGGAGGCCGAGACGAACCGGCCCTTCAGCTCCAGGGCGCCCGCCTGCTGCGGGGAGACCGCGGTCACGCCGGGCGCCTTCTCCAGGGCGGCGAGCGCCTCGTCGCTGAGGCCCTGGCCGCCGCCGGCCATGGTGATCATGTAGTCGGCCTTGATCTGGTCGACCGTCATCCTGTCCAGGGCCGAGCCGGCGCTCACGCCGATCACCGTCAGGCCGGTGACCAGGGTCAGGCCGATGGCGATCGCGGAGGCGGTGGCGCCGGTGCGGCGCGGGTTGCGGACCGCGTTGAGGCCCGCGAGCTTGCCGGAGACCCCGAAGGCCTTCACGAAGAAGGGACGGATCAGGGCGATCACCGGCCGCGACAGGAACGGGATCAGGACGATGACGCCGACGAGGGTGAGGAAGGCCCCGCCCGCGATGAGCAGCCGGCCGTCGTCGCCGCCCTTGCCTGCGCCGGCGACGATGCCGACCGCGCCGAGCGCGGTGAGCACGGCGCCGATCGCGTTCCGCACGACGAGCGACTTGGTGGTGGGGGTGGCGTGCACGCTGTTCATGGCGGCCACCGGCGGGATCTTCGCGGCGCGGCGGCCGGGCAGCCAGGCGGCCAGCACGGTGATCAGGATGCCGACGCCGAAGGCCGCGAGGACCGGGGTGGCCTCCAGGACCAGCGGGCCGTCCGGCACCTTCAGCTCGAACGCGGCCATGCCGGAGCGCAGGCCCACCGCGAGGCCGATGCCGAGGGCGTAACCGACCGCGGAGGCGACCAGGCCGACCAGACCGGCCTCGGCGAGCACCGAGCGGGTGATCTGCTTGCGCGAGGCGCCGACCGCGCGCATCAGGGCCAGCTCCTTCGTCCGCTGGGCGACCAGCATCGTGAAGGTGTTGGAGATCAGGAAGACGCCGACGAAGAGCGCGATGCCGGCGAAGCCCAGCAGCATCTGGTTGAAGGCGCCGAGCCCGGCCTCGATGTCCTCGGCCTGCCGGTCGGCGAGTGCCTGCCCGGTCTGGGCGGTGGCGGCCTTCGGCACGACCTTCAGGACCTCGTCGCGGAGCTTCTCGGCGTCGGCGCCCGGGGCGGTGACGGTCAGGCTCTGGTAGTAGCCCGGCTTGAGGTAGAGCTGCTGGGCGACGGCGTCGTCGAAGAGGACGAGGCTGCCGCCCGCGTTGACGGCGCCGTCCTCGGTCGTGAAGACACCGGAGAGGGTGTACTCCTTCACCGGCCCGTTGGTCGCGACCCGGACGGTGTCGCCGACCTTGTAGGCGCCCCTGGCGGCCGTCTCCTTGTCGAGCGCGATCTGCCCGGCCGCGGTCGGGCCCTGGCCCGCGGTGAAGGAGTAGGCGGCGTCCTTGCCGTCCTTGCCGGGGGCGAAGTTGGCGCCCGTGTTGGCCCAGCCGAGGCCGATCAGCTTGCCGTTCTTGTCGGGCACGCCCGCGAAGCCCTGGACCCGGGGGGAGACGGCGGTGACCCCGTCGAGCCGGGCGACCCGGTCGACGACGTCCCGCGAGAGGCCGGGCGTCGTACGGGCCTCCGCCTCGTCGGGGTGCATCTCGACGGCGACGGCGACGTCGTCGTAGCTCTTGGCGGACTGGTTGCGGAAGGCCTGGGAGAGGGTGTCGGTGAAGACGAGGGTGCCGGAGACGAAGGCCACGCCGAGCATGACGGCGAGCACGGTCATCAGCAGCCGCGCCTTGTGCGCGAGGACGTTGCGCAGGGCGGTACGGAACATGGAGGTGTCCTGAACGGAGGTGAGGGACGGCGGGCGGGGGCAGCGGTGAGGCGGTGCCTCAGCTGGTACGGCCCTTCGCGTCGAAGGCCTTCATGCGGTCGAGGACGCCGTCCGCCGAGGGGCGCAGCATCTCGTCGACGATGCGGCCGTCCGCGAGGAAGATCACGCGGTCCGCGTAGGAGGCGGCCACCGGGTCGTGGGTGACCATGACGACGGTCTGGCCCAGCTCGCGCACCGAGTTCCGCAGGAAGCCGAGGACCTCGGCGCCGGAGCGGGAGTCCAGGTTTCCGGTCGGCTCGTCGCCGAAGATGATCTCGGGCCGGGAGGCGAGGGCGCGGGCGACGGCGACGCGCTGCTGCTGGCCGCCGGAGAGCTCGGTGGGCCGGTGGCTGAGCCGCCCGGAGAGGCCGAGCATGTCGATGACCTGCTGGACCCACTGCTTGTCGGGCCTGCGGCCGGCGATGTCCATCGGCAGCGTGATGTTCTCCGCCGCGGTCAGCGTCGGCAGCAGGTTGAACGCCTGGAAGATGAAGCCGATCTTGTCGCGGCGGAGCTGGGTGAGCTGCTTGTCCTTGAGCGTGGACAGCTCGGTCTCACCGATCCGTACGGAGCCGGAGGAGAAGGAGTCCAGGCCCGCGACGCAGTGCATGAGCGTCGACTTGCCGGAGCCGGAGGGGCCCATGATCGCGGTGAACTCGCCCTGGCGGAAGTCGACGCTGACGCGGTCGAGCGCGACCACCTGGGTCTCTCCGTGTCCGTAGACCTTGGTGAGCTCCGTGGCGCGGGCGGCCACCGCGGTGGCGCGGGGCACGGTGGAGGTGGTGGTCACGAGGGGGACTCCTGTTCACTGCGGCGTCTCGGGAACCACTCCATCGTCCCGAGCGTTCCGGGTCGGGTCATCCGTCCCTGTGCCCGTTCCCGAGGCAGTCTCGAGTCGCATCGGCGAGGCTGACCCTCCTCCTGAGGTATGACGGCGCCCCCGAGAGGGGGCGCGCGCCGGAGGACCGGGAGAGGAGGCCGTGGAGGGGTGCCGGGGGGAGCCCGGCGGGAGGCCGGGGGACGGCTCGTGGAGGGGCCCGCGGGAGGTGACAAACCTGCGGCGAGTTTTCGTCATTCCGGGGTGCCGAGCTTTGCGGCCGCGATCCCCGTCCCCGTTCGCCATACCGGCCCCGACCTGCACTGACGCACCCTCAGACGTCAATAAAATAAGACAACATCGGGTCCGCGTACCGCTGAACGAGGGAAGCGTCCCGATAGGCTCATGTGCCAACGCGGAGCTTCGCGGCAACGCCCGGATGGTGGAATAGCAGACACGGCGAGCTTAAACCTCGCTGGCCTTCGGGCCGTACCGGTTCAAGTCCGGTTCCGGGCACCACCGGGCCCCAGGCGAGCGCCTGCGGCCCGGCCCCCGGCCCCCTCGGCCGCCGCCCCTCCCCTCCTCTCCTCTTCCCTTCCTTCGTTCAAGAGGAAAAGATCCTCCCCGAGCACGAGAGAGTTTCTTTTGCCTACGCATTACCCTTGACACAGGGCCGTGCAGTACGGCCCGCCATGGAGGAGTGAGATGAGGAGCAGCAACCCGGTCTTCTCGCGACGGGGGTTCAGCCGCGACAACGGCTACGCGGGCGTGAACGCGCAGCAGCCGCAGGCCGGGGGCCCCGCCGTCGGAACCAACCCCTACGCCACCGGCAACCCCTACGCCGAGGGTGCCGCCAACCCGTACGCGACCAACCCGTACGCCCCGCAGGACGTGCAGCAGGGCGCCCCGCAGCAGGTCCGCGGCAACGCGATGACGATCGACGACGTCGTGAGCCGTACGGCCATGACGCTCGGCACGGTCGTCCTCACCGCCGTCCTGTCCTGGGTGCTCCTGCCGGTCGACCCGGCGAACCTGGGCAAGTCCTACGGCATCGCCATCGGCGCGGCCCTGGTCGCCCTGGTCCTCTCGCTCGTGCAGTCCTTCAAGCGCAAGCCGTCTCCCGCGCTGATCCTGGGCTACGCGGCGTTCGAGGGCGTCTTCCTCGGCGTGATCTCGGCCGCCGTCTCGACGTACATCGGCGACGGCGTCGTCATCCAGGCCGTCCTGGGCACCATGGCGGTCTTCGCCGGCGTGCTCATCGCCTACAAGCTCGGCTGGATCCGCGTCAACCGCCGCTTCTACGGCTTCGTGATGGCCGCGGCCATGGGCTTCATGCTGCTCATGGTGGCCAACCTGCTGTTCCAGGTCTTCGCCGGCGGCGACGGCCTCGGCTTCCGCAGCGGCGGCCTCGGCATCCTCTTCGGTGTCATCGGCGTCATCCTGGGTGCCTGCTTCCTCGCCCTCGACTTCAAGCAGGTCGAGGACGGCGTGACCTACGGCGCGCCGCGCGAGGAGGCCTGGCTGGCCGCCTTCGGCCTCACCATGACGCTGGTGTGGATCTACCTGGAGATGCTGCGTCTGCTGTCGAT
This sequence comes from Streptomyces sp. NPDC003327, assembly GCF_053589515.1. Lineage (NCBI taxonomy): Bacteria > Bacillati > Actinomycetota > Actinomycetes > Kitasatosporales > Streptomycetaceae > Streptomyces > Streptomyces sp. NPDC003327. The sequence goes on from NZ_JBSFSA010000030.1 coordinate 40,540, forward strand.
CCTGCAGGGCGACGACTGACGCACCCCGTGACTCGGGGGAAGGGCCCGTCCGGCTTCGCGCCGGGCGGGCCCTTCCGCGTATCCGCGTACCCCCGTGCCCGTCGGCGGGCCCGCTACAGCATGCGGCGGGCCGCCCGGCGGAGGTCGTACTCGTGGATGATCGCCTTGGCGTGGCCGTACGCGAGCTCGTGCTCGCCGCGCAACCAGCTCAGCTTGTCCTCGAAGCGGAGGAGCGAGGGGCCCTCCTCCACGGCCTTCAGCCAGTCGGCGATCTCGCGACCGGTGCACTGGGGGATGCGGGCCAGCAGGTTGCGGTGGGTCTCTTCGGAGAAAGAGTGGGACATCGGCGCCTCCGGACGCGTTGTGCCGTGTGCTCCTTCACGCCACCGTGCCGGGGCGGTCGCCCGTTGGCAAGGGGCCAGGGAGGGCGCGTAGGGTCGCGGAGTGCTTGATACGAGTGAACTGACCGCCGCCGCCGAACGCCTCGCCGACCGGCTGCGGGCCGCTCCGCACAGCCGTCTCCAGCGGGGTGCGGCGGCCGAGGGGCTCGCCCTGGCCCGTGAGCTCTCGCTGCGCGCCCAGCGCGCCGAGAACCCCGGCCGGGAGCCGCTGACCATGCCCGACGCGGGCGTCTTCACCGTCGGCGACCAGCTCCTCGTCGCCGCCCACGATCTGGCCGAAATCTTGCGAACGGCCCCGGCCGGCTCGCGCGAGGCGGAGCTGGCCGAGGCCGTGGGACTGGTTCGGGAGGCGGCGGCCCGGACGGGCCTGTAGCCGTTACAGGGAGGCGATGACGCGGTCGGCGAGGATGTAGACGTTCTCGTCGTCGGTGTCACCGTACGAGAAGGTCAGCGCGAAGGCGCCGGAGACGCCCGAGCCGCCGAGCAGAACCGGGGTGCGGCCCGCGCGCAGGGCCTCCGCCAGGCGCTCCGCCGTCTCGCGGTGGCCGGGGGTCATACAGAGCGTGGTGCCGTCGGCGAAGACGTACACGTCGAGGGTGCCGAGCGGGCCGGGGCGCACGTCCGTCAGGGCCGTGCCCGTGTCCGCGAGCTCCTCCAGGCGGGCCACCGTCCGCTCGTGGTCGGTGACGACCGGGGTCTGCACCGGCACGAAGTCCGGGTGCGAGGGGTGCCGGCGGCGGGCCGCCGCCAGCTCCGGGGAGTCCTCGGGGAACTCGTCCAGCGGGTCCACGACGCCGTCGAGCGCGACCCCGTCCAGGGCGGCGCCGTCGAGGGCGGCCGCCTCCGCCTCCATGGCCTCCAGGGCCATCGCCTCCAGGCCCGCGAAGTCGGACTGGCGCGGCACGAAGAAGGGACCGTCCTCCGCGGGGCCGCCGAGGCCGCCGAGCAGGGACGGGGCGTCCGCCGCGTCCCGGGCCTCCTGCGCGGCCCAGAAGGCCCGCGCCTCGGCGAGCTCGCGCTCGCGCTCCTCGGCCAGCGCCTCCGCGACCGCGGCCCGTATCTCGGCGGCGGGCGAGGCGGCCCGGGCGGCCGGGACGGTCACCCCGTGAGCCGTGGCCAGTTCCGACCGGAGGGCGGTGACCTCCTTGCGAAGACCGTGGACGGCGTGCAGGGCAGCAGCGCCCACGGCCGTGGCAGCGGCCGTGGTCAGCAGCAGGGCAAGAGACATGGCGCTCACTGACGTACTCCCGATTCCGAGTCGATCCCCCCGACTTCCTACATCAGCTTGTCCTGGGGTGGGGCACGCTGTCAGTGCATTACGTCACGAATTGGACAGGTATTTCTACCCGGCGTTTGGTCCCGAAACGGCCCTGACCTGGGAAAACGAACTCCCCCGGGATGTAGGTCACATCCTGGGGGAGATTCGGTCACGGCTCGGACGCGGGACGGTTGCCCGACTCGGCCCGTGGAAAGCGGTCGATCCGGCGCGGGCTCAGCTCAGTCGGCTCGGCTCAGCCGCTCGATTCTTCGGCCCGCGTCAGCTCAGCCGCTCGATGACCATCGCCATGCCCTGGCCGCCGCCCACGCACATCGTCTCCAGGCCGAACTGCTTGTCGTGGAACTGGAGGCTGTTGATCAGCGTGCCCGTGATGCGGGCGCCGGTCATGCCGAAGGGGTGGCCCACGGCGATCGCGCCGCCGTTGACGTTCACCTTGTCCAGGTCGAGGCCCAGGTCCTGGTAGGACGGGATGACCTGCGCGGCGAAGGCCTCGTTGATCTCGGCCAGGTCGATGTCGCCGATGGTCAGGCCGGCGCGCTTCAGGGCCTGCTTCGACGCCTCGACCGGGCCGAGGCCCATGATCTCGGGGGAGAGGCCGGAGACGCCGGTGGAGACGATCCGGGCCAGCGGGGTCAGGCCCAGCTCGCGCGCCTTGGTGTCGGACATGATCACGAGCGCGGCGGCGCCGTCGTTCAGCGGGCAGCAGTTGCCGGCGGTGACCAGGCCGTCGGGGCGGAAGACCGGCTTCAGGCCCTGCACGCCCTCCAGCGTGACGCCCGCGCGCGGGCCGTCGTCCGTCGAGACGACCGTGCCGTCCGGGAGGGTCACCGGGGTGATCTCGCGCTCCCAGAAGCCGTTCTTGATGGCCTGCTCCGCGAGGTTCTGCGAGCGGACGCCGAACTCGTCCATCTCCTGGCGGCTGATGCCCTTCCAGCGGGCCAGGTTCTCCGCGGTCTGCCCCATCGCGATGTACGCGTCGGGGACCAGGCCGTCCTCGCGCGGGTCGTGCCAGGTGGAGCCCTCGGAGGCGGCGACCTCGGCGGTGCGGGCCTCGGCCTCGGCGAAGAGCGGGTTGCGCGTGTCCGGCAGGGAGTCCGAGTTGCCCTTCACGAAGCGGGACACCATCTCGACGCCGGCCGAGACGAAGACGTCGCCCTCGCCCGCCTTGATGGCGTGCAGCGCCATGCGGGAGGTCTGCAGCGAGGAGGAGCAGTAGCGGGTGACCGTGCAGCCGGGCAGGTGGTCCATGCCCATCTGCACCGCCACGATGCGGCCCAGGTTGTTGCCCTGCTCGCCGCCGGGCAGACCGCAGCCGAGCATCAGGTCGTCGATGTCGCGCGGGTCGAGCTCGGGCACCTTGGCCAGCGCCGCCTGGACGATGGTCGCGGTGAGGTCGTCCGGCCGCAGGTCCTTGAGGGAGCCCTTGAAGGCCCGGCCGATGGGCGAGCGGGCGGTCGAGACGATCACGGCTTCGGGCATCACGGCTCCAGGAGGGTACGGAAGGGGCGGCGGACTGAAAGGGAAGTTACCCGTACGTACCGCACGGGTCACCGCCCTGACGGTGTGACGCGGACCTCTTTTCTAAGCGAGCGCTCAGTCGACGGTCCCCGCGGCCCGCGCCCCCGCGTCCTCCGGGGCCGGCTCCGCCTCCACCGCCGCCGGGAGACGGCGCCGGCGCCGGTGCTTGAGCAGCGCCCACGGGGCCCGCGCGCCCGTCACCTCCGTGCCCGCCTCGCGGGCCGCCTCGGCCGCCGCCTTCGCCACCGGCAGCATGTCCTCGTGGCGCTCCGGCTCCAGCCGGTCCGGCTCCGGCCAGACGCCCAGCGCGGCGCAGAGCGTCGGCAGGACGGCCATCGCCGCCGTCGCGTACCCCTCGGCCGAGGGGTGGAAGTTGTCCACGGCGAACATCTCCCGCGGGTTCGCCGCGAACTCCGGGCCGAGCAGGTCGCCCAGCGACACCGTCCGCCCGCCCTGCTCCACGACCACGATCGTCTGCGCCGCCGCCAGCTGCCGGGACGCCCGCCGGGCCAGCCAGCGCAGCGGCTGGTAGACCGGCTCGATCGTCCCCAGGTCCGGGCAGGTCCCGACGACGACCTCCGCGCCCGCCGTCCGCAGCCGCCGGACCGCCGCCGCCAGGAGCCGTACCGACTCCGTCGGCGGCATCCGGTGCGTCACGTCGTTCGCCCCGATCATGATCACGCACACGTCCGGCGGGCCCGGCGACTGCGCGAGGAGCAGCGACACCTGCCGCTCCAGGTCGTCGGAGCGCGCCCCCGACAGCGCCACGTTCCGCAGCACCACCGGGCGCTCCGCCACCGCGGCGAGCCCGGAGGCGAGCAGCGCGCCCGGCGTCTGGCCCGAGCGCCGCACGCCCTGGCCCGCCGCCGTGGAATCACCCAGAAGGGCGAGCCGCAGGGGGTCCTGCGTGCCGAACGCCCGGCCGTACAGACCGTCCGCCCCCGGTGGCAGCGGCGCCGCGCCGTCCCCCACCGTCCGCTTCGCGAGGTGCGCCTCGGCGAGGAGGACCCCGACCGCCGCCACCCCGAGCAGGCCGATGCTCCCGCCCCCGTACGCCGCACCCGCGGCGATCCGCCGTGCCACCCTCGCCCTCGACATGGGGCCGTCACCTCCGTCAAGCCGTTCGGCGTCCCCGGGAGCCGTTCAAGGGTCTAACTGCCCCGTAACCGGCTCCGACTACGCATACGCTGGCCACACCATTACGGAGACCCCGGAGATTACGGTGCAATTCCACGACTCGATGATCAGCCTCGTCGGCAACACCCCGCTGGTGAAGCTCAACAACGTCACAGCGGGCATCCAGGCGACCGTCCTGGCCAAGGTCGAGTACTTCAACCCCGGCGGCTCGGTCAAGGACCGGATCGCCCTGCGGATGATCGAGGCGGCCGAGCAGAGCGGCGAGCTCAAGCCCGGCGGCACCATCGTCGAGCCCACGTCGGGCAACACGGGCGTCGGCCTGGCGATCGTGGCCCAGCAGAAGGGCTACAAGTGCATCTTCGTCTGCCCCGACAAGGTGTCGCTCGACAAGATCAACGTGCTGCGCGCCTACGGCGCCGACGTCGTCGTCTGCCCGACCGCCGTCGACCCCGAGCACCCCGACTCGTACTACAACGTCTCGGACCGCCTGGTCCGCGAGACCCCCGGAGCCTGGAAGCCCGACCAGTACTCCAACCCGAACAACCCGCGCTCGCACTACGAGACCACCGGTCCCGAGCTGTGGGAGCAGACGGACGGCCGGATCACCCACTTCGTCGCGGGCGTCGGCACCGGCGGCACCATCTCGGGCACCGGCAACTACCTGAAGGAGGTCAGCGGCGGCAAGGTCAAGGTTGTCGGCGCCGACCCCGAGGGCTCGGTCTACTCCGGCGGCTCCGGCCGCCCGTACCTCGTCGAGGGCGTCGGCGAGGACTTCTGGCCCACCGCCTACGACCGGAACGTCACCGACCGGATCGTCGCCGTGTCCGACAAGGACTCCTTCCAGATGACCCGCCGCCTCGCCAAGGAGGAGGGCCTCCTCGTCGGCGGCTCCTGCGGCATGGCGGTCGTCGCCGCCCTGGAGGTCGCCCGCGAGCTCGGCCCCGACGACGTCGTCGTGGTCCTGCTCCCGGACTCGGGCCGCGGCTACATGTCGAAGATCTTCAGCGACGAGTGGATGGCCGGCCACGGCTTCCTGGAGGACACCACCACCGCCACCGTCGCCGACGTCCTGCGCCACAAGGAGGGCGGCCTGCCGTCCCTCGTCCACATGCACCCGGACGAGACGGTCGGCCAGGCCATCGAGGTGCTCCGCGAGTACGGCGTCTCCCAGATGCCCATCGTGAAGCCCGGCGCCGGCCACCCGGACGTGATGGCCGCCGAGGTCGTCGGCTCGGTCGTCGAGCGCGAGCTGCTCGACCACCTCTTCACCAAGAAGGCCTCCCTGGAGGACCCGCTGGAGCGGCACATGAGCGCGCCGCTGCCGCAGGTCGGCTCCGGCGAGCCGGTCGCGGACCTGATGTCCGTCCTCGGCGGGGCGGACGCGGCGATCGTGCTGGTCGAGGGCAAGCCGACCGGTGTCGTCAGCCGCCAGGACCTGCTGGCGTTCCTGGCGGGCGGCGGCGCGAAGTAGCCCGCGCGGCCGTTCGCGCAACCGGTACGAGCGCGACACGTCCGCGCAGCACCCGCTTAACACGGGTCCTGCACAGTAGGTCCTGTCGGCGTCACGGACCACCGGAGCGGCTCCCGGGCCTCCAGCGACGCCGCGGACGCGGAGACCGGCCCTGACCCGGGCCCGTGTCCCCCGCGGGGACCGCCGTCGTCCCGCCCCCCAGTGATGGGGGTGCGGCGGTCCCCGCGCAATCCGTTCCCGGCGCAATCCGTTCCCCGCGCAATCCGTTCCCGGCGCAATCCGCTCGCCGCGCGATCCGCTCCCCGCCCGTGCCCGCACGCGTGTGCATATCCTTATGCAGAAGCATGCGGGGATGAATAGGCGGAAGGGGGACGGCATGAGCGACAGCCCGGCCGGACGGTTGCAGGCGCTCTTCGAGGGGCACCGGCTGACGCCCACGCAGCGGCGCATCGCCCACTGCATGGTCCGGCGCGCCGGTGACGTGCCGTTCCTGTCCAGCGTCGAGCTCGCCGAGCTCGCCGGGGTCAGCCAGCCGTCCGTCACCCGCTTCGCCGTCGCCCTCGGCTTCGACGGCTACCCGGCGCTCCGCCGCCATCTGCGGGAGGTCGCGCCTCCCGAGCGCGGCGCGGGCCGGGACGACGGCCACAACGAGTACCAGCAGGCCGTGCTCGCCGAGATCGAGAACCTGAAGCACCTCGCCGGGCTCCTCGCCGACCCGTCGCCCGTCGAGCGGGCCGGGCGGCTGCTCGCCGGGTCCCGGCCGCTGCTCGTCCTCGGGCTGCGCGCCGCCTCCTCGCAGGCGCGCGGCTTCGCGTACTTCGCTGCCAAGGTCCACCCCGACGTGCGGCTGCTCGACGAGGGCGGTTCGATGCTCACCGACCGCGTCGACGCGGCCGTACGGGCCGGGGCGACGGCGCTGCTCTGCTTCGCGCTGCCCCGGCACCCCCGCGAGGTCGTGGAGGCCCTGGAGTACGCCCGGGCGGCGGGGCTCACGGTCGTGACCGTCGCCGAGTCGGCGTTCGCGCCCGTCGCCGCCCACAGCGACCTGCTCATCCCGGCCGCCGTGGGCACCGGCCTCGCCTTCGACACCGCCTGCGCGCCGATGATGCTCGGCCGGGTCCTCCTGGAGGCCATGGCGGACGAGCTGCCGGACGCGCAGGCGCGTCTGGAGGAGTTCGACACGAAGGCGGCGGCCCGGGGCCTCTTCGTGGAGTGAGGCCGGGGCGCGGCGGTCAGATCTCCAGTTCGGCCTCGATCTTCTTCAGCTGGTGGCGGGCCATCGCCAGGTTCGCCCGGCCCTTGTCCAGGGCCAGGTAGAGGAACAGGCCGTTGGTGCCGCGCGACTTGAGCAGCCGGATCAGGTGGTAGTGCTTGCCGAGGGTGATGAGGATGTCCTCGATCTCGTCGTCGAGGCCGAGCATGTCCATCGCCCGGACCTTGGCCCGTACGACGTCGGTGTTGCCGGCCGCGGCCACGTTGAGGTCCAGCTCCTTGCCGCCGCCGATCGTGCCGAGCGCCATGCCGCTGGTGTAGTCGACGAGGGCCGCGCCGATCGCGCCGTCGATGGAGGCCGCTTCCTTGAGGGAGGTCTCGGTGTTCGCCATGGTGTCGTACTTCTTCCTTCTCGGTGGGTTGCGCGTGGTCGCGTCGGTGTTCCGGTGTCGTCAGGTGCGGTGTCGTCAGGGGGTCGGTGTCGTCAGGGGTGGGGCCGGCTGAGGTCGCGGCGCTCCAGGGCGCCGTCGACGAGTTCGCCAATGAGCGCACTGGACCTGCGGGCCTCCAGGTGGAGCCGCCCCACGTTGATGCGGGGCTCCGCGAGCAGCGTCAGGACGGCCGAGCGGCCCGCTGCGTACGTCGCCACGTAGCCGTCCTCGCCGCGCACGAGCAGCTCGCGGAAGCGGCCCTGGCCGGTGGCGTCGGTCAGCCGGCTGCCGACGCCGAGCGCCGCGGCCGTCAGCGCGGCCACGCTCTCCGCCTCGCCGTCGACCGTGTCGTGGGCGAGGACGAGGCCGTCGGCGCTGGCCGCGAGCGCCCCGGTGAGCTGGGGCAGCCTGGCCCGCAGCCGTCTGAGCTCGCCGAGGACCTCGGCTTCTGCCGTCATGAGCTGTCTCCTCTCGGCGCGCATGCGCAGGGCACGCCTCATCACAGGTGTGCCTCCAGGGCGTCACGGAGCCGGCGCAGCAGGGCGATGTCGGGATCGGCCAGGGGCGTGGCCGGCAGGGCCGAAGGCGGGGGGGCGGGGCGGGGGGTGGGCGCGGGTTCGGGTTCCGTCTCGACCAGGCCGGCGGCGGCGAGCCTGCGGACGTCGAGCAGGGTGTGGAAGGCGGGGCGGCCGAGCAGCCGGGCGAGCTCGGCCGGGGTCCGTCTCCGCTCGGCCGCGGCGGCGAGCAGGGCCCGGTGGCGGGCTCCGACGGACTGGCCGGGGGCGGCGGGGCGGGGGACGACGGGGGCGGTGTCCACGGAGGCGTACGGCCAGACGGCGTCGAGGAGTTCGCGGCGGCGCACGGTCTCGCGCTGGACGGCCTCGGCGGAGACCGGGCGCACCGTGCCGAACCAGTGGCCGACCCCGTACCGGAAGCGGGTGGGGCCGCTGGTGGGGGAGAGGGCGAAGAAGGCCGCGTCGAAGACGGCGCCGAGGTGGCAGATCTCCAGCTCGCCGTCGTGCAGCCGGCCGCTGTCGACGAGGAAGCGGCCGACCGCGCGGTGGGCGCCGGCCCGGTCGACGGCCTCGTCCCAGCCCTCGCGGGGGAGCCGCCCGCCGGTGGTGAGGAGGACGTCCACGCCGGGCGCGGCGGGGCTCTCGGCGTGGACGACCCGGCCGTCGACGAGGTAGAGCGTGCCGTGGTCGCGCAGCAGGGCTCCGGTGGCGCGCTCGGCGGCGAGCCGGACGAGCATGGGGGAGACGGTCATCCGAGGACCAGCCTCTCGGCGAGGTCGCGGAGGCGGATGCGCGCGAGGGCGAGGTTGCCGGTGTCGCGGTCGAGCCAGAGGTGGAGGAAGACGCTGCTGTCGAAGGCCGTCGCGACGAAGCGGATGACGTGGAACCCTGAGCGGGTGGTGACGATCAGGTCCTCGACGGGCGGGGCCTTCGGGTCGCCCGGGGCTTCGCGGGGGAGGCCGCCGGGTGTCTCGCCGGGAACGGCGCCGGACGCCTCGGCGGGGGCGGTGAAGCTGTCGAACTCGGCCGCCGCGCGGGCGAGTTCAGCGGTCTCGGCGGCCGTCGTCTCGTGGTCGCCGACCGGTGATTCGCCCGCCGTCCCGAGGGCGAGGCCGCTGGTCCAGTCGACCAGGGAGGCTCCGCGTGCGCCCGGCAGGAGCATGGCCTCCATCAGGCACTCGTCGATTCCGGGCACGCGGGCTCCCCTCCCGTTGCGGCGTGCGGACGCACGGCACGCGGACGCACGGCCGTGCGGCGCACGGGGCGTACGCCAGTGACGGTGACGTTACTGAACGTCCCGCTCCGAGGGAGGGGTTCTGGCATTTTCCATCGGAACATGCCTGAGGCTGGCCGGAATTGATCGGCGAGAATGCCGGGAGGCCCCCGGCGGGCCTCGACGGCCCCGCGCGGTTCAGGCGCGGGACTCCACGTCGTGCGCGATGTCGGACAGGTCCTTCGCGAGGGCCTTCGCGACCGCCCTGGCGCCGAAGCGGGCGAGCAGCCGGGTGACGGCGCCGGGCGCGCGGCCGTCGGCCCGGCGGGCGGAGAACGTCATGCGCAGGACGGTGGCGTCCGGGCGCCCGGACGGCCGCAGGGCGAGTTCGGAGACGTAGCGCATGCCGTGCGACTCGGCCTGGGTGACGTACCGCTCCGGTGCCTCGCACGCGGTCACGGTCATCTCCTCCGTGGCCTCCCTGCCCAGCATCCGCCGCGTCTCGCGCCAGCGGGTGCCGACGCCGAAGACGCCCTCGGTGAGCACCTCCACCCTCTGGACACCGGTCAGGACGCGGGGCATGTCCGGGAGGTCGGTGATCGCCTCCCAGACGCGCCCCGCGGAGGCGGCCACCCGGCGCTCCACGACGACGGTGGTGGTGCCCCTGTCCCGGTCCGAGCCTGGTGTGGTCATGGGTCCATGGAAGCCGTGGCGCGGGCCCGCCGCTACCGGACGAGCGCGTCCGCGTGGGCGCCGCCCGCCTCCGCCACGATCTCGGCCGGGGTCTGGGCGGGGCGGACCGTCGCGAAGGCGACCGTCCCGTCGTCGGCGACCGTGAAGCCGTGCACGGCGGGCCTCGGCAGACTGTTGTAGGCGTAGTGGTGGGCGAAGGCGTACGCGCCGGTGTCCGGGACGGCCACCACGTCCCCCGGGCGCAGCAGCGGCAGCGCGCGGCCCGTGGCGAGCAGGTCCCCGGCGAAGCAGGCGGGGCCCGCGACGTCCTGGACGGTGACCTCGCCGGTGCGGGGGCGGCCCTCGGCGTCGTACGCGAGGACGCGCAGCGGCCAGGCGGCGGGGGCGTACACCGTGCGGGTGGCCAGCTGCACGCCCGCGTGGGTGACGGCGATGGGGCGGCCGCCGGAGGTCTTCGTGTACTCCACCCGGGTGAGGACCGTGCCGTGCTTGGCGAGCAGGGAGCGGCCGAACTCGGTGACGAGGCGGTAGCGGCCGGCGGTGAGGCCGGGGACGGTGTCGGCGAGCAGGCGGGCGTACTCGGCGTACGTCGGCGTCTCCTCGTCGGAGGCGAAGTTGACCGGCAGTCCGCCGCCGATGTCGAGGGTGTCGACCTGGCGGCGGCCGGCCCGGGCGTTGATCTCCTCGGCGAGCGCCCACGCCTCGCGCACGCCCTCGGCCATGAGCGCGAGAGGCACCCCCTGGGAGCCGGTGTGGGTGTGCAGGCGGGTGAGCCAGGGGCGTGCGAGGTACGCCCGGACGACGGCCTCGCGTGCCCCCTCGTCGCGCAGCGCCACCCCGAACTTGGAGGTGGCGGTGGCGGTCGAGAGGGCGTCGATGGAGCCGGCGCCGATCTGCGGGTTCACCCGCAGTCCGAGCGGCGAGGCGGTGGGCGCGGAGGCGACGAGCGCGTCGAGGCGGGCCAGCTCCTGGAAGTTGTCGGCGTTGACCGCGATGCCGAGCGCGAGGGCCTCGCGCAGCTCGGCGGGGGTCTTGGCGGGGGAGTCGAGCACCGTACGGGAGGCGGGGACGCCGGCGGCGCGGGCGAGGGCCAGTTCGCCGGGGCTCGCGACCTCGACGCCGAGGCCCGCCTCGTGGAGGAGGCGCAGGACGGGGACGAGCGGGGCGGCTTTGACGGCGAAGGCGTGGAGGGTGCCGGGGGTGGGGGTGGAGGCGGCGGGGGTGGTGCCCGGGGCGGTGCCCGGGGTGGGGACTGTGGCGGTGCCGGGGGCGGCGCCGCCCGCTCCGGCGCTCGGGCTCGCACCCGCGCCCCCGCCCGTACCGCCGAGCGGGGCGAAGGCGCTGATCAGGGCGGCGGCGGAGGCGCGGATGCCGGCCGTGTCGAGGAGGGCGACGACGGGCTGGGCGGGGGTGAGGAGTCCTTGGGCGACGGCGGCTCGGACGGCGAGATCGCGGCGGGAGGAAGCCATGGGAGTCATCCTGGCCCATCGCCGGAGCGGCACGCCCTGTTGACTACATCTATTCATCAGGTCAGGATGTGAATATCTGATCGACAACGAGGAGGCATCGCCATGTCAGGACCCCGCCCCGTACGGGCCCCGCGCGGTACGGAACTGAGCGCCCTGGGATGGCAGCAGGAAGCCGCCCTCCGCATGCTCCAGAACAACCTCGACCCCGAGGTCGCCGAGCACCCCGACAAGCTCGTCGTCTACGGCGGCACCGGCAAGGCCGCCCGTGACTGGCGCTCCTTCGACGCCATGGTCCGCACCCTGAGGACCCTCAAGCAGGACGAGACCATGCTGGTCCAGTCCGGCCGCCCGGTCGGCGTCATGCAGACCCACGAGTGGGCCCCGCGCGTCCTCATCGCCAACTCCAACCTCGTCGGCGACTGGGCGAACTGGGAGGAGTTCCGGCGCCTGGAGCAGCTCGGCCTCACCATGTACGGCCAGATGACCGCCGGCTCCTGGATCTACATCGGCACCCAGGGCATCCTCCAGGGCACCTACGAGACCTTCGCCGCCGTCGCCGCGAAGAAGTTCGGCGGCACGCTGGCCGGCACCATCACCCTCACCGCCGGCCTCGGCGGCATGGGCGGCGCCCAGCCCCTCGCCGTGACCATGAACGACGGCGTCGCGATCTGCGTCGACGTCGACCCGCGCGCCATCGAGCGCCGCATCGAGCACCGCTACCTGGACGTTAAGGCCGACGACCTCGCCCACGCCCTCCGCCTCGCCGTCGAGGCCCGCGACGCCCGGCGCCCGCTCTCCATCGGCCTCCTCGGCAACGCCGCCGAGCTGCTCCCGCGGATGCTCGCCGAGGGCGCCCCGATCGACATCGTGACCGACCAGACCTCCGCCCACGACCCGCTCTCCTACCTGCCGGTCGGCATCGCCTTCGAGGACATGGCCGACGCCGCCGCGAAGGACCCGGCCGGGTTCACGACCCGGGCCCGCGAGTCCATGGCCCGGCACGTCGAGGCCATGGTCGGCTTCATGGACGCGGGCGCCGAGGTCTTCGACTACGGCAACTCCATCCGCGGCGAGGCCCAGCTCGCCGGATACGACCGCGCCTTCGCCTTCCCCGGCTTCGTCCCGGCCTACATCCGCCCGCTGTTCTGCGAGGGCAAGGGCCCCTTCCGCTGGGCCGCCCTCTCCGGCGAGGCCTCGGACATCCACAAGACGGACAAGGCGATCCTCGACCTCTTCCCCGAGAACGAGTCGCTGCGCCGCTGGATCACGATGGCCGGCGAGCGCGTCCACTTCCAGGGCCTGCCCGCCCGCATCTGCTGGCTCGGCCAGGGCGAGCGCGACAAGGCCGGCGCCATGTTCAACGACATGGTCGCCGACGGCACCCTCGCCGCCCCGCTCGCGATCGGCCGCGACCACCTCGACTGCGGCTCCGTCGCCTCCCCGTACCGCGAGACCGAGGCCATGCTCGACGGCTCCGACGCCATCGCGGACTGGCCGCTGCTCAACGCCATGGTGAACGTCGCCTCCGGCGCCTCCTGGGTCTCCCTCCACCACGGCGGCGGCGTCGGCATGGGCCGCTCGATCCACGCGGGCCAGGTCTCCGTGGCCGACGGCACCGCGCTGGCGGGCGAGAAGATCCGCCGCGTCCTGACGAACGACCCCGGCATGGGCGTCATCCGCCACGTCGACGCCGGATACGACATCGCCGAGCGCGTCGCCGCCGAGAAGGGCGTCCGCGTCCCGATGCGCGAGGGCTCGGACGGCCAGGGCTCGGACGGCCGGGGCTCCGAGGGCGCCGGTTCCAAGGCCGCAGGCCCCGAGGGCTCCGGCGCCACCGACGGCGAGGCCTCCGCGTGAGCGAGAGCTTCCACGCCATGTGGCGGTCGCTGCGGCCCCTCGGCCGCAGCGCCGCCTCGGGCGGCTACCGCCGCTACGCCTGGACCGGCGCCGACGCCGACTGCCGCCTCTGGTTCCGGATGCAGGCCGAGGCCCGCCGCCTGGACGTCGAGACCGACCGCAACGGCAACCAGTGGGCCTGGCTCGGCGACCCCGCCGCGGGCGACGCCGTCGTCACCGGCTCCCACCTGGACTCCGTGCCCGACGGCGGCGCCTTCGACGGCCCCCTCGGCGTCGTCTCCGCGTTCGCCGCCCTCGACGAACTCCGCGCCCGCGGCGCCTCGTTCCGGCGGCCCCTCGCCATCGTCAACTTCGGCGACGAGGAGGGCGCCCGCTTCGGCCTCGCCTGCGTCGGCTCCCGCCTCACCGCCGGCCGGCTGACGAAGGAGCAGGCGTACGAGCTCCGCGACGCCGACGGGATCACCCTCCCGCAGGCCATGGAGGCCGCGGGCCACGACCCGGACACCATCGGCCCGGACCCCGAACGGCTCGCCCGGATCGGCGCGTTCGTCGAACTCCACGTCGAGCAGGGCCGCGCCCTCGACCTGTCCGGCGACGCCGTCGGCATCGCCTCCGCCATCTGGCCGCACGGCCGCTGGCGGTACGACTTCGCGGGCGAGGCCAACCACGCGGGCACCACCCGGCTCGTCGACCGGCGCGACCCCATGCTGACGTACGCCGAGACCGTCCTCGCCGCCCGCCGCGAGGCCGAACTCGCGGGCGCCGTCGCCACCTTCGGCAAGATCTCCGTCGAGCCGAACGGCGTCAACGCCATCCCGTCCCTCGTGCGCGGCTGGCTCGACGCCCGCGCCGCCGACCAGGGCGCCCTGGACGCCGTCACCGCCGGGATCGAGGCAGCCGCCCGCGCCCACGCCGACCGCCACGGCATCGACCTGGCCGTCGTCCGGGAGTCCTTCACCCCGGTCGTCGACTTCTCGCACGCCCTGCGCGACGAGCTGTCCCGCGTCCTCGGCGAGAAGATCCCCGTCCTCGGCACCGGAGCCGGACACGACGCCGGAATCCTGTCCGAGTCGATCCCGACCGCCATGCTGTTCGTACGGAACCCCACCGGGGTCTCGCACTCCCCGGCCGAGTTCGCCGCCGAGGACGACTGCGTGGCCGGGGTCCGCGCCCTCGCCGACGTACTGGAGGACCTGGCGTGCCGCTGACGACGACGTACTGGCTGGAACACGCCTGGCTCGACACCCATGTCGAGCCGGGCGTGGCCCTCGACGTGACCGACGGCCGGATCGCCGCCGTGCGGACCGGGGCCGACGCCCCGCCGCCCGGCGCCGTCGTCCTGCGCGGCTTCACGCTCCCCGGCCTGGCCAACGCCCACTCGCACGCCTTCCACCGGGCCCTGCGCGGCACCGTCCAGGTCGGCTCCGGAACCTTCTGGACCTGGCGCGAGGTCATGTACACCGTCGCCCAGCGCCTCACCCCCGACAGCTACTTCGCCCTCGCGCGCGCCGTCTACGCGGAGATGGCCCTCGCGGGCGTCACCGCCGTCGGCGAGTTCCACTACCTCCACCACGCGCCCGGCGGCACCCCCTACGCCGACCCCAACGCCATGGGCGAGGCCCTGATCGCGGCCGCCGCCGACGCCGGCCTCCGCATCACCCTCCTCGACACCGCCTACCTCTCCTCCGGCTTCGGGGCCGCCCCCGAACCCCACCAGCTCCGCTTCACCGACGGCACCGCCGACGCCTGGGCCGAGCGGGTCTCCGCCCTCAAGGAGCGCGACGGCGTACGGATCGGGGCGGCCGTCCACTCCGTCCGCGCCGTCCCCGCCGACCAGCTCGGCACGGTCGCCCGCTGGGCACAGCACCGGCGGGCCCCGCTCCACGTCCACCTCTCCGAGCAGACCGCCGAGAACGACGCCTGCCTGGCCGCCCACGGCATGACGCCCACCGCGCTCCTCGCCGAACACGGCGTCCTCGGCCCGCGCACCACCGGCGTCCACAACACCCACATGACGGACGCCGACATCGCCCTCGTCGGCTCCACCTCCACCGGCACCTGCATGTGCCCCACCACCGAACGCGACCTGGCCGACGGCATCGGACCCGCCGCCGCCCTCCAGCGCGCCGGCTCCCCGCTCTCGCTCGGCAGCGACAGCCACGCCGTCATCGACCTCCTGGAGGAGGCCCGGGCGATGGAGCTCGACGAGCGGCTCCGCACCCGCACCCGCGGCCACTGGACCGCCGCCGCGCTGCTGCGCGCCGCCACCGCCGACGGCCACGCCGCCCTCGGCTGGGACGGGGCGGGCACCCTGGAGCCCGGCGCCCTCGCCGACTTCACGACGATCGCCCTCGACTCGGTCAGGACAGCGGGACCGGTGCCGCGTCTGGCAGCCGAGACGGCGGTATTCGCAGCGTCGGCCGCGGACGTGCGGCACACGGTCGTGGGCGGCCGCCACGTCGTGCGGGACGGGGTCCACCAGTCCGTGCCCGACGTGCCCCGGGCCCTCGCGGACGCGATCGCCGCCCTGCGCGGCTGAAGGAGACAGCTCTCATGACCACCGGCCCCGAGACGACGAACAGCCCCGAGACGACGAACAGCGCCGCGGCGACCTCCGCCCCCACCAGCGCGAACAGCACCGTGGCCACGAGCGCCACCGCCGTCGTCAACATCGCAAGCCTCGTCACCAACGATCCCTCCCTCGGTGATCGATCCCCCCTGGGCCTGATCCAGGACGCGGCCGTCGTCGTCGAAGGCGACCGCGTCGTCTGGGTCGGTGAATCCAGCAAAGCACCCGCCACTGACAACCGCGTCGACGCCGGCGGCCGCGCGGTGATCCCCGGCTTCGTCGACTCCCACTCGCACCTGGTCTTCGCCGGCGACCGCACCGCCGAGTTCAACGCCCGCATGTCGGGCCAGGCGTACAAGGCGGGCGGCATCCGCACCACCGTCGCCGCGACCCGCGCCGCCACCGACGCCGAACTCTCCGCGAACGTCGTCCGCTACCTCACCGAGGCCCTCCGCCAGGGCACCACCACCTTCGAGACCAAGTCCGGCTACGGCCTGACCGTCGAGGACGAGGCCCGCGCCCTGCGCATCGCCGCCGAACACACCGACGAGGTCACCTACCTCGGCGCGCACATCGTCTCCCCGGACTACGCCGACGACCCCGCCGCCTACGTCGACCTCGTCACCGGCCCGATGCTCGACGCCTGCGCGCCGTACGCCCGCTGGGTGGACGTCTTCTGCGAGAAGGGCGCCTTCGACGGCGACCAGGCGCGGGCGATCCTCACGGCCGGCCGGGCCAAGGGCCTCCACCCCCGCGTCCACGCCAACCAGCTGAGTCACGGCCCCGGCGTCCAGCTCGCCGTGGAACTCGACGCCGCCAGCGCCGACCACTGCACCCACCTCACCGACGCCGACGTCGACGCCCTCGCCTCCGGGAACACCGTCGCCACCCTCCTGCCCGGCGCCGAGTTCTCCACCCGCGCCCCGTGGCCCGACGCCCGGCGCCTCCTCGACGCGGGCGTCACCGTGGCGCTCTCCACGGACTGCAACCCGGGCTCGTCCTTCACGTCCTCCGTGCCGTTCTGCGTCGCCCTCGCCGTACGGGACATGGGCATGACCCCCGACGAGGCCGTCTGGTCCGCCACCGCGGGCGGCGCCGCGGCCCTGCGCCGCACCGACGTCGGCCGCCTCGTCCCCGGCGCCCGTGCGGACCTCACCGTCCTGGACGCCCCCTCGCACGTCCACCTGGCCTACCGCCCCGGCGTCCCGCTCGTCGCGCAGGTCTGGCGGAAGGGCGTCCGCACCGTCTGAGAAACCGGTGGCCGCGGCGGCGGCGCCCGTGCGAGCGTGACCCCCATGGGGAACTCACGGGCGTACGCCGTCCACCGGACCACCGACGCCCTCGACGCGTACGAGCGGGCGCGGAAGCTCGTCGCGCTGCTCGAGTACGTCGACGACACCGTCTACATCGACGCCGGGGTGCGCACGGTCGAGCAGGCGCGGCGGGTGAAGGAGCTGTTCCCAGGGCCGACTATGGTCGACCACGAGGAAGCCCGGTACGACCCGGAGACGGGCACGTACCTCTTCTGCGAGCTCGACCTCGACACCGCCACCGACGACGAGATCCGGGCCGAACTGCCGCTGGCCCTCTCCGGCGACGTGCCTTCGGCCGTGGCCGAGGCGATCGCCGAGGCGGTCGTGCGGGCCGCCGACCAGGGTCAGGGAACCGTCGAGTGGCACGGGCGGTGGCCGGACGACGCCGAGTCGGACAGCCGCGGCTCCGCCAAGTACGACGGCGTGCAGCTCCTCCTGCACGGGGACCGGGCCCAGATCGGCGACTGGACCCCGCACCACACCGTCTTCGTGCACGTCGACAAGTGGGGCGACCTCCCCCGGGCGGCGAAGCTCGCCGCCCACATCGGCGGCGAGGTCCTGGACGGCCCCGAGCTCGGCTGGTAGGCACCGGCCCCCGCCCCGTCCGTCCCCGGACCACCACCGCTCCCCCCCCGGTGTCCGCTCCTTCACGGGTTGGCCACAGAAAGACCGAGTATCCCTGTCTCGGAGGGTTGTGGACCGGTACCGTCCTGTCCTGGCAGGACTCAGGGGGAAGACCGGGGGGTCGGCAAGGTGAGCGCTGTCCGCATGCGGATCGTGAGGCCGGGGGAGCTGAGCGAACGCGAGGTCGAGGCGTGGCGCGAGCTGCGGACCACGTCCGGCGCGCCCGCGAACCCGTTCATGGAGCCGGAGTTCACCCGGCTCGTGGCCGAGGTGCGGCCGCGCTCACGGGTGGCCGTCTGGTGGGAGGGGGACGAGCCCGTCGGCTTCTTCCCGTACGAGAAGGGGCCGTTGGGCCAGGGGCGGGCCATCGGCTTCGGCGTCTCCGACAGCCAGGGGGCCGTCCTGCGGCCCGGACTGCGGCCCGGCGCGCGCGCCCTGCTGCGCCACTGCGGGCTCTCCGTCTGGGAGTTCGACAACCTGGAGGCCGGGCAGCCCCTCTTCGAGGGCGCGGCGACCGAGGCCTTCGCCTCGCCCGTCATCGACGTCGGCGAGGGGTACGCGGCCTACGAGGCGCTGCTGCGCACCCAGGCGCCCAAGTTCCTGAAGACCACGCTCGCCAAGGAGCGGCGGCTCGGCCGCCAGGCGGACGGTGAGGTGCGGTTCGTCTTCGACGAGCGCGATCCGGCGGCCCTGCGCACGCTGATGGAGTGGAAGTCCGCCCAGTACCGCAGGACGGGCCGCCGCGACCGCTTCGCCAAGGAGTGGATCACCACGCTGGTGCGCCGGCTGCACGGGCTGCGGAGCGCGGGCTGCTCGGGCGTGCTCTCCGTGCTGTACGTGGGGGAGCGGCCGGTCGCCGCCCACTTCGGGCTGCGGTCGGCGACCGTCCTGTCCTGCTGGTTCCCGGCGTACGACCCGGAGTTCGCGAAGTACTCGCCGGGCCTCGTCCTCCATCTGCGGATGGCCGAGGCCGCCGCGGCGGCCGGGATCGGGATGCTGGACCTGGGGCGCGGCGACGCCGAGTACAAGGACGCCCTGAAGACGGGGGAGCTGACCGTGTACGAGGGGGCCGTCGTGCGCCCGGGCGCACGGGCGGCCCTCCACTGGCTGGGCCGCGAACCCGCCCGCCGTGCGCACCGCTTCGTCCGCGGCCGCCCCGCGCTCGCGGCCCGCGGCCGCACCGCCCTCAACCACCTCGCCCGCCTGCGGGTCACCCGTTAGCCGCCCCGTACACCCGCCCGTGGGAGAAGTCCCGATGAGCAACCGTCCGCCCCGGCCCGTCTCCGTCGCCGAGCTCGACCTCGACCTCGACCTCGACGTCGACCCCGATGTCGGCCCGGATTCCGGTCCCGACCCGGCCGTCCTCTCCTTCCGGCCCGCGCCCGGCGGGCCGCCCGTCGAGGCCGGGGACGTCTACGCGCTCGTACGGCTCCGGGGGCGTCCCGCCGCCACCGTGCTGGGCACCGTGGGCGAGGGGCAGGACGCCGCCCAGGTGCTCGCCGCCCTCGCCCGGGACCGGCTCGCCGAGGACGGTCGCAGGGCCCGGACCGCCGCGGAGGCCCTGGCGGCGGCCGACACCGCGTCCCGCCCGGGACCCGGACCCGCGGCCCCGGCGGCCCCGCCGCGCGCCTCCGTCGTCGTCGCGACCCGCGAGCGGCCCGAGCAGCTCGCCCGCGCCCTGGATTCGCTGCTCGACCAGGACCACCCCGACCACGAGCTGGTCGTCGTCGACAACGCGCCCCGCACCACCGACACGTACGACCTGGTCACGAGGAAGTACCCGGGCCGCGTCCGGTACGTGCGCGAGGACACCCCGGGCCTCGCCGTCGCCCACAACACCGGCGCGGCCGCCGCGGACGGCGACGTCCTCGCCTTCACCGACGACGACGTGATCGCCGACCCGGGCTGGCTGCGCGCGCTCACCGAGCCGTTCGCCGCCGACCCGGGCCTCGGCTGCGTCACCGGGCTGATCCTGCCCGCCCGGCTGCGCACCCCCGCCCAGATCCTCCTCGAATCGCACGGGGGCTTCGCCAAGGGCTTCGCACCGCGCCTGTACGACGCGGCCCGGCCGCCCGCCGACGAGCCGCTGTTCCCGTTCACCGCGGGCAGCTTCGGCTCCGGCGCCAACATGGCCTTCCGCGCCGACGCGCTCCGCGCCGCGGGCGGCTTCGACCCGGCCACCGGCACCGGGACCGCCGCGAAGGGAGGCGACGACCTGTACGCGTTCGTCGCCGTGCTCTCCGCCGGCTTCCGGCTCCGCTACACGCCCGAGGCCGTCGTCTGGCACCACCACCGCGAGACCTGGCAGGACCTGCGGAACCAGGCGTACGGCTACGGCGCCGGCCTCACCGCGTACCTCACCGCCACCCTGGTCCGCAGCCCCCGCCTGCTGCCCGCGCTCCTCGCCCGGCTGCCCCGCGGACTCGCGCACGCCCGGACGATGACCGCCCGGCGCGGGGAGGGCCACGAGGGCGGCGTCCCCGGCGAGCACGGCACCCACCACCACCCCTGGCCTCGCAGCCTCTCCCGACTGGAGCGACGCGGCATGCTCTACGGACCCCTCGGCTATCTGACGGCGCGTGCGCGGGGAGGGAGGCGATGAGCGGAGCACCCGTCGGCAGCCGCATACCGGTCCTCCTCTACCACGCGGTGACGGAGGACCCGCCGGAGTGGATCGCCGAATTCACCGTCACCCCGAAGGAGTTCGCCGCACAGCTCGACGCGATCGTCGCCAGCGGCCGGACCGCCGTCACCGTCGGCACCCTCGTCGACCACCTCACGGCCGGCACCCCGTTGCCGCCCCGGCCCGTCGTCCTGACGTTCGACGACGGCTTCGCCGACCTCGTCGGGCCGACCGCCGAGGCGCTCGCCTCCCGCGGGCTGCCCGCCACCGCCTACCTCACCACCGGGGCGATCACCCCGGGCCGGCCGTGCCTGCTGCCGCCCGCGCCGATGATGACCCTGGCGCAGGCCCCGCGCCTGGAGCAGTACGGGATGGAGGTCGGCGGCCATACCGTCACCCACCCCCAGCTGGACACCCTCGCCCCGAAGGCCCTGCGGCGCGAGCTGCGCGAGTCGAAGGCGGTCCTGGAGGACGTCCTGGGGCACGAGGTCCGCCACCTCGCCTACCCGCACGGCTACAACAGCCCGGCGGTGCGGCGGGCGGCGGCCGCCGCCGGGTACGCCTCGGCCGCCGCCGTCCGGCACGCGCTCAGCTCCGGGGCCGACGAGCCGTACCGCATCGCGCGCCTGATCCTGCGGCGCGGGCACACCGTCGCCGACGTCGAGCGGTGGATGGAAGGGCGGGGCGCGAAGGCGGCGCCGTACCCGGACTCGCTGCCCACGGTCGGCTGGCGGATGTACCGCAGGGCGCGGGCCCTGCTGAAGGGGCCGGAGTTCGCCGGCTGAGCGATCCGGGGAACCGACGGACAAGCTCGACAACCCGCACGTACCGTGCGGGAGTCGATTCATGGACGAGAAGCGCAGTGCGTAGGGGGAGAGGCGTCGTGCAACACCAAGGGCCCAGACCGGTGACCGGGGACGGCGTGCCCGCCCAGGCCCCGCCGCCCGCCGCACCCGACCGCGAGGCCGCGGCCCCGCCCGCCACGGGGGCCGCCACCGAGACCACGACCGAGACCGAGAACAAGACCGGGGCCGGGACCGGCGCCAGCACCGGGGCCGGGGCGGAGGTCACGCCGGAGCGGACCGCGGCCGCCCGGCCCGCCCCCCGCCGCACCGGCCCCGCCGCCGCGCTGCTCTCCCCGACGGCCCTCGGGATCACGCCGCTGCTCGTCGCCGCCGCCCTGTGGCTCTGGGCGCTGCCCAGGATCGGCTTCCGCTCCATCGAGGAGTTCGGCCTCCTCGACCGCTTCCCCCTCGCCTTCTACGCCGCGCTCGCCGTCCTGACCCTCGGCTTCGTCCTCACCCTGCGGCGCGCGGGCACCGCACCGCTCTGGCCGGCCACCTACTGCGCGGCGATGCTCTTCGCCCTCAAGGCCCCGCCCGCGATCCTCTACGACACCGTCCGCTACGCCTGGGCGTCCAAGCACGACGCGATCATCACCCGGCTGCTCACCGAGGGCACCGTCCACCCCGGCCGCGAACTCTCCGGCGGCATGTCCGCCTACGACCAGTGGCCCGGCTTCTTCGCCCTCGACGCCGCCCTCGTGCGGGCCTTCGGCGTGGACGCCGCCGCCTCCTTCATCAACTGGGCCCCGGTCGCGCTCGGTCTGCTCACCGTGCCCGTCCTGATCCTCGTCTACCGCACGTTCAGCGACGACTGGCGGCTCGTGTGGACCGGCGTGTGGATCTTCCAGCTGGCGAACTGGGTCGGCCAGGACTACCTCTCCCCGCAGGGCTTCTCGTACCTGCTCTACCTCACCGTCTTCGCCGTCGTCGTCCGGCACTTCGTCCGGCCCGGCTCGGCGGGCCCGCTGCGCGACCGCTCCGCGCTCGACCCGGCCGCCGCCGCCGTCCCGCCGCCCACCACCACCCGACAGCGGGCCGTCGCCGTCCTCTTCCTGATCCCGGTCATCGCGACGATCAACGCCGCCCACCAGCTCACCCCGGTGATGCTGTGCGCGTCGCTCTTCGCGCTCTGCCTCACCCGCCGCTACCGCAACTGGGGCCTCCTCGCCGTCGCCGCGGCGATCATGCTCGCCTGGGACCTGACGATGGGCCGCGAGCTGTTCCTCGACACCCTGGGCACCCTGCGCGAGAAGGCCGGCGACCTGCTCGGCAACTCGCGGCCCGGCTTCGCGGGAGACCCGACCGGCCCCGGCCCCGAACTGGTCGGCAGCGCCAACGTCCTCATGGTCCTCGCCCTCGGCGGGCTCGCCGCCGCGGCCGTGCTGCTCCGCCGCAGGCTGGCCCGCAGTGCCCTGCCGCTGATCCTCGCCGCCGCCGCGCCGCTGCCGATGTTCGCCGTCAACGACTACGGCGGCGAGATGGTCTTCCGGGTCTACCTCTTCGGCCTGCCCGGCGCGGCGTTCTTCGCGGCCGCCGCGCTCGTCCCGGCCGCCGGGGCCGCGAGCCGCGCCGCCACCGTCGCCCGCCGCGCGGCTGCCGTCGCCCTGCCCGTCACCCTGACGGCCATGCTGGCCGGCTTCCTGCCCTCGTACTACGGCAAGGAGGGCATGCACTACGCGCCGCCCGGGGAGACCGCGCTCACCCGCCTCGCCTTCGACCGGGCCCCGGAGGGCTCCCTGATCATCGCCGCGACCGGAGCCTTCCCCGACGCGTACTACCGCTACGACAAGTACGAGCGCTGGTTCTTCACCGAGCAGGAGGTCGAGGAGAACCTCCGCATGCTCAAGGACCCCGCCGGCTACCTCGCCGGAGGCGTCCCCGAGGGGCGCACGGCCTTCGTCATCCTCACCCGCACCCAGTCCGAGGCCGTCATCGGCGAGGGCTACCTGCCGGAGGGCGGCTTCGACACCGTCCGCGAGGCGCTCAAGGACTCCCCGCGCTTCCACGTCCTGATGGAGAACGAGGACGGGATCGTCCTCCGGTACGGGCCGCCCGCCGGCCCCTGAGCCCGAGCCGCCCCCGAGCCCGAGCCGCCCCGGCCCCCCGACCCGTCCGCAGCCGTCCTCGACCGACCGAAGAGGTACCCCATGGCCCAGCCACGCCTGACCCCGCGCGTGCAGCGCAGAGCCGTCCTCGCCGCCTCCGGGTGGCTCGCCCTCGCCGCGACCGCGTTCCCCGGCGGCTCCCCGCTCCGCTGGATCCCCGTCCTCGCCTTCGTCGTCCTCGCCCCCGGCCTCGCCCTGCTCATGCCGCAGCCGCTCGGACTGCGGCCCGGCGCCCGCCTGGAGGCCCTGGCGCTCGCCGCGCCCGTCAGCCTCTCCGTCGCCACGCTCGTCGCGACCGTCCTGTTCCTGGCCGAGTCGTTCTCGCTCACCGTCTTCATGGTGGTCCTCGCCGCGTTCGTGACGGTGGCCGCGCTCCTGCCCGGCGTGCCGCTGCCCGCCGCGACGCGCGGCGCCGTCGAGCGCGCGACCGCCACCGCGTCCGGCCCCGGAACCGGCTTCGGGTCCGGGTTCGGGTCCGGGTTCCGCAAACGAAGGCCCGGTGGGGGCCGGTGACCGGGCGGCACGCCAAGGGCACCGCCGCCGGACGGCTCGCGGTGGCGCTGGCCGCCGTCGGCGCGCTCACCGCCGGCATAGGGGTGTGGGCGACGGTCGCGGAGGGCGGCGACGACCGGTGCCTCCCGGACGCCCGGCTCGTCGCCCCCTGCGGGGCCTGGTGGGGCGCGTACATCCCGTACGACGAGGACAGCTCGCTCACCCGGCCGGTGTACGCCTTCGAGAAGAAGATCGGCCGCAAGCTCGACCTCGTCTACACGTACCACGACATGTCGGGGAGCGCCGCCGACGGCCAGCTGCTCACCCCGGACGAGATCGAGCTCGGCCGCGACCGGCTCCTCATGCTGGCCTGGGAGTCCACCGTCTGGACCGAGAAGCACCACGCCAACTGGACCGAGAAGCAGCTCGGCTGGAAGAACATCGCCTCCGGGGCGTACGACGCCTCCGTCATAGACCCGCAGGCCCTGCGCGTCAAGGCCTACGGCAAGCGGGTCTTCTTCTCCTTCGACCAGGAGGCCGACTTCCGCATCCCCGAGGGCGCCGGCACGCCCGAGGAGTACGTCGCCGCCTACCGCCACCTCCGCGACCGCTTCGAGAAGCTCGGCGTCACCAACGTGGTGTGGGTGTGGACCGTCTCCGGCTACCTCGGCAACGCCGAGCAGATGAAGGCGCTCTACCCCGGCGACGCGTACGTCGACTGGATCGGCATGGACCAGTACAACTACTACCTCTGCCACAAGTCGCCGAACTGGCTCGACTTCGACAGGAGCCAGCGCCCCAGCTACGACTGGCTGCGCGCGAACGTCTCCGCCACCAAGCCCGTCATGCTCTCGGAGTTCTCCACCGCCCCCGACCCGAAGAGGCCGGAGCGCCAGCGCGACTGGTACACCGAGATCCCGCGGGTGGCGCCGACCCTCCCCGAGGCCAAGGCGTACGTCCACTGGAACCGCGCCGTCCCCGGCCCCGGCTGCGACCTCACCGTCGACGCGGGACCCGGCCTCGACGGCTACCGCACCGCGGGCCGGGACCCGTACTTCAAGCAGCCCCTGCCGCGCCGCTGAACCCCCGCGCGGGACGGGTTCAGCGGCGCCGGGCGCCGGTCAGCCCCCGGAAGGCGCACACCGCCATGGTGGCCCCGGCCAGACCGAGGAGCGGCGGCAGCGGGGCGGCGGCGAAGGCCTGCTGTCCCGCCCAGCCCGCCCAGACCAGCACCCACACCACCCCGGCCGTCAGCCGCGTCCCGGCGCCCAGCACCCGCAGCAGGACGCCCGCGAGCAGCAGGCACAGCGCCTGCGCCACGACCGGGGCCGCGGCGCCCGCCACGCCCCCGCCGAGCAGCCCGGCACCCGGCCCGGCCGCCTCGGGCGGCCGGAGCCCGAGCAGCGGCGGCGCGGTGTGCAGGGCGAGGAAGGTCGCGAGGAGCACCGTGGCGGCGAAGTCCGGCCGGAAGGAGCGCAGTCCGACCGCGGCGCCCTGGAGCGCGACGAGCAGCAGCCCGGCGGCGAGCGTCAGCGGCGGCAGGGCGGCGAGGAGTTCCGTACCGGAGAGCCGCTCGACCGCGAGCCCCTCGGCCCGGACCAGCGGGAACCAGAAGAGCGCGGTGGCGGTCCCGAGGAGCACCCACAGCAGCAGCTCCGCCCGGCTCGGCGCCCCGGCGCCCCCGCCCGACACCGCCCCGGCCCCGCCCGGCCCTGCCCCGGCCCTCGTCCCCGCCGTCGGCCCGGGCCCGGGGCCCGCCGCTGCCGCCGGGCGGCCGTGGGCCCCGTCGGGGCGCTCCGGCGGTACGAAGACGGGGATGCCGAACGCGGGCGTCACCGACTCGTGCGCCCCGCGCAGATAGGCGCTCTCGCGCGCCCAGCTCGTGCCGTACCCGTCCTCGGCGCGCTCCTTCACGCGGGCCGAGGCCCGGGGCCGTTCGGCCGGGGCCCGGCCCTTGAGCGCGGCCCGCAGGCCGGGCGCGGAGACCACCGCCATCAGCGTCATCGAGCCGAGCGCGGCGACCCCGGCCCCGGCGATCCCGAGCGGCCCGACGAGGACGGCGGCGCTGCCGAGCACCAGCACGCACATCGCGCCCTGGAGGACCGCGAGCACGCCCGTCCGCCCCTGGACGCGCAGCACGCCGATGTACAGCTCGACGGCGACGCGGGGCAGCGCGGCGGCGGCGAGCAGCCGCAGCACGGTGGTGCCGTGCTCGGCGTAGTCGGGGCCGAAGGGGGCGAGGATCAGCGGGGCGAGGACGACGAGGACGAGGACGACGGGGACGAGCAGCAGCGCCATGCGGCGCAGCGCGCCCTTGACGCCCTCGGCGAGGGACTCGGGGCTGTGGGAGGCGTGGGCGGTGAGCGAGGAGGCCATGTTGATGGCCATGAACTCCATGGTGCCGCCGACGGTGTACGCCGTGTAGAAGAAGGCGTTGTGGGCGGCGTCGAAGCGGACGGCGACCATCACCGGCAGCAGGTTGATCATGGCGAGGCTGAACAGGGCGCCGACGGAGTCCCCGGCCATGAAGCGGCCGATCTCGCGCAGGGTGGGCGGCTCGCGGTCCCGGTCGGCGCGGGCCTGGCGGGGGATGAGCCGCCGGAACACCAGCCAGGCGAGCGGCACCACGGAGAGCGCGATCGCCGCCGACCAGGAGACGAAGACGCCGAGGACGGGGAGCCCGGCGGCGACGACGACGAGCAGCACGAGCTTGCCGAGGGAGAAGACGGCGTTGCCGACGGGGACCCAGAAGGCGCGTCTGAGGCCGGTGAGGACGCCGTCCTGGAGGGTGAGCAGGGCCCAGCCGACGCAGGAGGCGGTGAAGAACAGTCCGGCGGAGAGGGTGCCGAGCGGCGCGTAGGAGGGCCCCCACCAGTCCAGGGTGAGCAGGAAGATCCCGCAGGCCACGGCGACGACGACGGTGCTGACCAGGTACATGCGCAGCACGAGCGGGCCGGTGGCGCGGCCCGCACGGGGCACGTAGCGGACGACGGCGCCGATCATCGTGGTGGCGGTGAGGGAGGCGAGGAGGCGCTGAGCGGCGATGGCGGCGGAGCCCTGGCCGACGGCCTCCTCGCTGTAGTAGCGGGCCGCGACCAGCCAGAAGCCGAGACCGAGGGCGGCGGAGACGCCGGTGGACAGCATCAGGGCGTAGGCGTTGCGGAACAGGGAGCTCTCGCCGGAGTCCCCTTCGACGGGGGCCGCGCCGGGCCGCGCGGCGCCGTCCTCGGCCTCGGCCGCGGGTCGCTCGGGCTCCCGCGTCCGCACGGTCTCGGTCACCGGGCGCCGCCGGGGGCCTGCGGCGGGCGGACCGGCCGGACTCCGGCGCCGCGCAGCACGGCGAGGACCTCGCCGGCCCGGCGCGGGTCGACGGGCAGCGCGTGCCGGGCGAACCAGGCGGCGGCCTCCGGCGCGGGGGAGGGGTCGGTGAACGGCTCGCCCGCGTAGGCGTCGAGCGGCGGGTCGTAGAGGTAGCCGGTGGTGATCCGGTGCCGGGCGAGGGCGGCGGTGGCCGCGGCCCGGTCGTCGACGAGCAGCGGCACCCGGAACAGCGGCTGGGCCGGGCCTCCGGCGCTCGGCGGCGTGCCGTACTCGCTCTCCAGGAGCCGGGCGGTGCCCGCGCGGTGTGCGGCGAGGACGCGGTCGAGCCGGGCGAGCCCGCGGGCGGTGCGGCGCAGGCGCCCGGGGCCGGGGCGCAGGCGGTAGTCGTGCATGTCGACCCGGATCCAGGAGTGGAAGGGGGCGAGGGCGGGCGCGGCGGGCAGCGCCTGCTTCAGCTCGTCGGCCCGCAGCGGCATCCGTATCTCCTCCCGCTCCGCACGGCCGAGCAGCCGCACGGCCGCGTGGGCGGTCTTGACCAGGCGCAGTCCGCGCACGGTGGCCTCGGCGTACGGCCGGAGCAGGTACGCGAGCTCGGCACCGGTACGGGTCGGGTGCAGCAGCTCCTCGCGGGCGGCCGTCAGCGCGTCCCGCAGCGCCGGGTCGGCCAGGGCGAGGAAGCCGCCGGTCTTGGCGCCGGTGTGCTTGGAGAGGCTGAAGACGGCGGCCTCGCCGTACGTGCCGACCGGGCGGCCGCCGGAGACGGACCCGATCGCGTGGGCGGCGTCCTCGATCAGCGGGATGCCGAGCCGGTCGCAGTGGGCGCGCAGCTCCGGGGCCGGGTCGGGGTTCCCGTACAGGTTGGTGGTGAGGACGGCGGAGAGGTCCTGCCAGACGGACTCGGGGACGGCCGACGCGTCGACGGAGCCGTCCCGCGGGTCGAGCGGGGCCTGCACGGGCCGGAGCCCGGCGGCGAGGACGACGAAGAAGATGACGTCGTCGTTGACCGGTGACATCAGCACCCGGCCGCCGGGTCTGCACCAGTGGCGCAGCGCGAGGTAGAGGCCGAAGCGGCACGACGGCACGTAGAGGCACTCCCGTCCCCCGAGCCGTACGCGCATGCGCTCTTCCAGTTCCGCGTACGCAGAAACCATGTGTTTCCCCCCTGAAACCCCGGGCTCAATGTGGCCCATTCCGGACGGCTCGTCAACAAGGCCCTCCGGTCGTACGGAAAGGGCCCGTTCACGGGTCGGTCGACCGTGAACGGGCCCTTTCCGCGACCATTTTGGCGGCCGGGCGGAGGTTGCGGGGCTCATTCCTCCAGAGTGAGGCCGCGGCGCAGCCCGGCGAGGGTGCGGGCCAGCAGCCGGGAGACGTGCATCTGGGAGATGCCGAGCTCCGCGGCGATCTCCGACTGGGTCATGCCGGCGACGAAGCGGTGGGAGAGGATGAGCCGTTCGCGGGCGGGCAGCGCGGCGATCATCGGCTTGAGGGAGGCGATGTACTCGATCCCGGTGAGGCCGTGGTCCTCGTAGCCGAGCCGGTCGGCGAGGGGGAGCGAGCCGTCCTCGTCCTCGTCGGCCTGGGCGTCGATCGAGCTCGCGGTGTAGGCGTTGCCCGCGACCATGCCCTCGACGACCTCGTCCTCGCCGATGCCGAGTTCCTCGGCGAGCTCGGCGGCGGTGGGGGCGCGGTCGAGGCGCTGGGACAGCTCGTCGCCGGCCCGCGCCAGGTCGATCCGCAGCTCCTGGAGCCTGCGGGGCACGTGCACGGACCACGAGGTGTCGCGGAAGAAGCGCTTGATCTCGCCGATGATCGTGGGCATCGCGAAGGTGGGGAACTCGACGCCGCGGGCCGGCTCGAAGCGGTCGATGGCCTTGATCAGGCCGATCGTGCCGACCTGGACGATGTCCTCCATGGGCTCGCTGCGCGTGCCGTAGCGGGCGGCGGCGAACCGTACGAGGGCGAGGTTGAGCTCGATGAGCGTGTTGCGCACGTAGGCGTACGCGTGGGTGCCCTCCTCCAGCTCGGCGAGCCGGGCGAAGAGGTGCTTCGAGAGGGCGCGGGCGTCGCCGGGCGCCACCTTGCCGGGGGCCTCGGGGAGGTCCGGGAGTTCCGGAAGCTCGGCGAGCGGGTGGTGCGGGGTGGGACTGGGGACGTGTGCCGACGGCGCGTCGGGGGTACGCGGGGCGTCGAGCCGGGGTGACATGGATTTCCTCCGTCGTTCTGCTTGCTGCGGTTTGCGGCGCCTCCAAAGCCGGCCGTGTCGGGTGTTCTCCTCTAGCCCTACCGGCTCGACCCGGATCGTTGCAAGTGCCAATAATCCCTTTCGTCCCGTTGTGCGCAGACCTCATGTGCACAGAGGGCCGACCCGCTTGTAGGGTTCGATCACGTCACTCCCATCCGCGACAGCGAGAAGAGGCACGGCCATGGACCGCGAACACATCGGCTCCGCCCCGCCCGGGCGGCTGCGGGTCGAGGTCCGGACCGTGGGCGCCAGCGAAGTCCTGGTGCCGGCGGGTGAGCTCGATCACCACACCGCGGACCTGTTGCGCGCGCCGCTCGACGAGGCCCTCGACGCCGGCCGGTCACGGATCGTCGTCGACTGCTCGGAGCTCGGCTTCTGCGACTCGACCGGGCTCAACGTGCTCCTCGGCGCGCGGCTGCGGGCGGACGCCGCCGGCGGCGGGGTCCACCTGGTGGCGATGCGGCCCGCCGTGGCCCGGGTCTTCCAGATCACCGGAGCCGACGCCGTGTTCACCCTGCACGACTCGCTCGACACGGCACTGCCCGGCTGAGGCGGGGCCGTGGCCCCCGCCCGTGCCCCCGCGCCCGCGGTGCCCCCTCCTCCGCTCCTGTGCCCCTGAGTCCCTGTCCCGTCAACCGGTGAGGTGAAGCGCCGATGGACCAAGCTTCCGACGTCCGTACGCTCGCCCTCGGCGGGACCAGCGGCACCGTGCCGCTCGCCCGCGACTTCACGAGGACGGCGCTGCGGGAGTGGGGCTGGCTCCCCGCCGCCACCGCCGACCGCAGGGCCGCCGCCGAGGACGTCCTGCTGGTCGTCTCCGAACTCGTCACCAACGCCTGTCTGCACGCCGAGGGCCCGGAGCAGCTCCGCGTGCTGCTGCTGCCGAGCGCGCTGCGCCTGGAGGTCACCGACCTCGGCGCGGGCCAGCCCGCCCCGCGCACCCCGCACCGCGCCGGACGGCCCGGCGGGCACGGCATGTTCATCGTCCAGCGGCTCTGCCTCGACTGGGGCATCGAGCGCGTCCCCGGCGCCCCCGGCAAGACCGTCTGGGCCGAACTGGCCGCGCCCGCGTAGG
The DNA here is from genome assembly GCF_053589515.1 of Streptomyces sp. NPDC003327. Lineage (NCBI taxonomy): Bacteria > Bacillati > Actinomycetota > Actinomycetes > Kitasatosporales > Streptomycetaceae > Streptomyces > Streptomyces sp. NPDC003327. The sequence continues at coordinate 70,948 of NZ_JBSFSA010000030.1, forward strand.
GCTCCCCGCGCAGGGCGTCCCCGCGTAGGCCTTCCCCCCTCCGGAAACGGCGAAAGCCGCCGCACCGGAAGCGGTGCGGCGGCCTTCGTACGGGCCCGGCGGACGTCAGTGGACGCCGCCCATGAGGCTCTGGACCTTCTTGCGGTACATGTAGATCGCGAGTCCCGCGACGACGGCCAGTGAGGCCTCCATCGCGATGATCCCCGTCCCGTTCAGGTCGACCCCGGCCAGCGACAGCAGACCGGTGGTGCAGTCACCCGCCGTGACGGCGAGGAACCAGACGCCCATCATCTGGGAGGCGTACTTCTGCGGCGCCATCTTCGTCGTGACGGAGAGGCCGACCGGCGAGAGGCACAGCTCACCGATGGTCTGGATCATGTAGATCGAGACCAGCCACATCGGGGAGACCTTGTCGCCGCCGCCCGCCATGTTCATCGGGACGACGAAGACGAAGAAGGACGCGCCGACCAGGACCAGGCCCATCGCGAACTTCACGATGGTGTTCGGCTCCTGGTTCTTGCGGGCCAGCCACAGCCACAGCCAGGCGAAGACCGGTGCCAGCGCCATGACGAAGAGCGGGTTCAGCGACTGGTACCAGGTAGCCGGGAAGCCGAAGCCGAAGACGGTGTCGGCGGTCTTGTCGTCGGCGAACAGCGACAGGGTCGAACCACCCTGGTCGTAGATCATCCAGAAGACGGCGGCGGCGACGAAGAACCAGATGTAGCCGGTCATCTTCGACTGCTCGGTCGTCGACAGGTCCTTGTCGCGCTTGATGCGGACCAGGACGGCGACCGGGATGACCAGACCCGCGAGGGTGATCGGGACGAGCGCCCAGTTCAGGGTGTACATGCCGAGGGCGACGACGACGCCGTAGAAGGCGGCGGCGAGCACCAGGACCAGGCAGACCTTGACCAGGATCGTCTTCCGCTCGGCCGGGCTCAGCGGGTTCGGGACGACGTTGCTCTTCGGGCTCAGGTTCTTCGTGCCGATGAGGAACTGGAGCAGGCCCAGGCCCATGCCGGCCGCGGCCAGCGCGAAGCCGAGGTGCCAGTTGACCTTCTCGCCGACGGTGCCGACGACGAACGGGGCGACGAAGGCACCGAGGTTGATGCCGATGTAGAAGAGCGTGAAGCCACCGTCACGGCGCGGGTCGTCCGGGCCGTCGTAGAGGTGGCCGACCATCGTCGAGATGTTCGCCTTGAGGAGGCCGGAGCCGGCGGCGACGAGCGCCAGGCCGACGAAGAACATCGCCTGGCCGGGCAGGGCCAGGGAGAGGTGACCGGCCATGATCACGAAACCGGCGATGGCGACCGTCTTGCGGGCGCCCCAGACGCGGTCGCCGAACCAGCCGCCGGGCATCGCCATCAGGTAGACCATCGACACGTACACCGAGTAGATGGCCGTGGCCGTGGCCGCCGTCATGGCGAGGCCGCCACCCTGGCTGCCCACGGCGGCGTCGGCGCCACCGGAGACCAGGTACAGGACGAGAAGCGCCCTCATGCCGTAGTAGGAGAAGCGCTCCCACATCTCGGTCATGAAGAGGGTGGCGAGGCCGCGGGGATGCCCGAAGAAGGTCTTCTCCGAACCCACGGAAACGGGGGGTGCCGCCATGTCGATCCTTGCTCTGTCGGGACGCGTCGCCTTGTGAGCGGGTCGCGCCCGGTGGGGGAGGCCGGCACCGGCGGGAGTGTTCGCACCCCTGCCGGGATCCACGCCCCGCCGCGCTCGTTCGCACGACGGGACCCGGCCCGCAGGTCATTCACCGTCCCGGGGCCGGCAGGGCCGGCCCGTGCGGGAAAGAGGGCCTCGGCGCACGAAGCGGGCCAAAGGTCCCTGATTACCGCATCAGACGTCTCGCCACCATACGACACGACAGTGCCGGATATGGAAGGACTTGAGAGATGGATCACAGGTGACGAAGGAACCAACGGCCGCCATTCGAAGGTCATCACCAGGTTACGCGCCCTGATCCACAGGGCCCCCGCCCGGCCCGCGCATCCCGCCCCGGCCCGCCACCCGTGCGGACTACCATCAGCGCATGACCCGTGTACTGCTCGCCGAGGACGACGCATCCATCTCGGAACCGCTGGCCCGCGCCCTGCGGAGAGAGGGGTACGAGGTCGAGGTCCGCGAGGACGGCCCCACCGCCCTCGACGCCGGACTCCAGGGCGGCGTCGACCTGGTCGTGCTCGACCTGGGCCTGCCCGGTATGGACGGCCTGGAGGTCGCGCGCCGGCTGCGTGCCGACGGTCACACGGTCCCCATCCTGGTCCTCACCGCCCGCGCCGACGAGGTCGACACCGTCGTCGGCCTCGACGCCGGCGCCGACGACTACGTCACCAAGCCCTTCCGGCTCGCCGAACTCCTCGCCCGCGTCCGGGCCCTGCTCCGCCGCGGCAGCGCCGAGCCGGTCGTCGCCCCCGCCACCCACGGCGTCCGCATCGACGTCGAGTCGCACCGCGCCTGGATGGGCGACGAGGAGCTCCAGCTCACCGCCAAGGAGTTCGACCTGCTGCGCGTCCTCGTCCGCGACGCCGGCCGGGTCGTCACCCGCGACCAGCTGATGCGCGAGGTCTGGGACACCACCTGGTGGTCCTCCACCAAGACCCTCGACATGCACATCTCCTGGCTGCGCAAGAAGCTCGGCGACGACGCGGCCAACCCCCGCTACATCGCCACCGTCCGCGGCGTCGGCTTCCGCTTCGAGAAGAGCTGATCCCGAGCCGTGCGCCGCCGCCTCATCAACTCCACGCTCGCCGTGGTGCTCGTCGTCATCGCCGTCTTCGGCGTGTCGCTCGTGATCGTCGAGACCCGCACCATCACCAGCAGCGCCCAGGAGAGCGTGGACTCCGAGGCCCTGCGGATCGTCTCCATCGTCGACAGCCGGCTGATCGGCGGCGAGCCGGTCAACCCCGACATCCTCGCCGAGCAGAGCGGCGCCAAGCGGTACGCCCTCATCAGCATCCCCGGCCGCCCGTCCATCGAGATCGGCACCCGCCCCACCGGCAGCGTCATCCGCGGCGTCGCCGAGGGCGAGCGCGGCGAGACCGTGACCGTCGAGGAGTCCCGCTCCACCATCACCGCCGAGGTCGGCCGCACCCTGCTGATCATCGGCGCCGTGGCGCTGCTCGCCGTCGTGGCCGCCGTCCTCCTCGCCGTACGCCAGGCCAACAGGCTGGCCTCCCCGCTCACCGACCTCGCCGAGACCGCCGAACGCCTCGGCTCCGGCGACCCCAGGCCCCGCCACAAGCGGTACGGCGTGCCCGAGCTGGACCGGGTCGCGGACGTCCTCGACGCCTCCGCCGAGCGCATCGCCCGGATGCTCACCGCCGAGCGCCGGCTCGCCGCCGACGCCTCCCACCAGCTGCGCACCCCGCTCACCGCCCTCTCCATGCGCCTGGAGGAGGTCGCCCTCGCCGACGACCTCGACACGGTCAAGGAGGAGGCCACGATCGCCCTCACCCAGGTCGAGCGGCTCACCGACGTCGTCCAGCGGCTGCTCACCAACTCGCGCGACCCCCGGACGGGCTCCGCGATCGCCTTCGACCTCGACGAGGTCATCAAGCAGCAGCTGGAGGAGTGGCGCCCCGCCTACCGCAGCGCCGGCCGGGCCATCGTCCGCTCCGGCAAGCAGGGCATGCGGGCCGTCGGCACCCCGGGCGCCGTCGCCCAGGTCCTCGCCGCCCTCATCGAGAACTCGCTCATGCACGGGGGCGGCACGGTCGCCCTGCGCACCCGCGTCACCGGCAACCAGTCCGTGATCGAGGTCACGGACGAGGGCCCGGGCGTCCCCGCCGACCTCGGCGCGCGGATCTTCGAGCGGGCGGTCAGCGGCCGCAGCTCCACCGGCATCGGCCTGGCCGTCGCCCGCGACCTCGCGGAGGCGGACGGCGGACGCCTGGAGCTGCTCCAGCAGCAGCCGCCGGTCTTCGCCCTCTTTCTGGGCCGTGAGGTCCGCGGCGTCTCCCGCGACCAGGGGCAGCGCCCCGTACGGTGACACCCTCCGGGCCCGGCGCCGTACGAAGCGGCCGGGGGAGCGGCCGGGGCGGACGGGGGAGCGGCCGGGTCGGACGTGGCCGGGTCAGACGTGGTCGGGCTGGCGGCGGGCCGCCTGCCGCGGGGCGCGCTCCAGGAGCGCCTCGGCCTCCTGCACCGCCTCCTTCGCGGGCAGCGCGCGGAAGACCCAGGTGCGGTAGGACCAGAAGCGGAAGACCGTGCCGACGCCGATGCCGAAGAACTTGAAGAAGTTGCTCTGGAGCGGGGAGTCCCAGCCGAAGCCGTACGTCGCCGCGTACAGGATCCCGTTCTCGATCACCATGCCGACGATGCTGAACAGCAGGAACAGGGTCAGCTGGCGGGTGCGCCCGGACTTGTCGCGGTCCCGGTACGTGAAGTAACGGAAGCCGACGTAGTTGAAGGCGATGGCGATCACCGTGGCGATCAGACTGGCCCGGACCACAGGCAGGTCCGTGGCGTTGCGCACCAGGTTGAACGCCGCCATGTTCACGAGGACGCCGAGGCCGCCGACCGCGCCGAACTTCACCACCTCGCGGGCGAGCTGGTCCAGCTTCGTGCGCAGCGCGCCCGGTTCGCTCATGGTGGTCGCCCGATCCGTCCGGTCATCTGACGTCCGGATGACGTCAACCAAATCCATGCTAACCAGCCCGTCCGGTGAACGTCTGCCCGCTCCCGAAACTGCGATCCTGCCCCGTCGCGCCTGTGTCAACACACAGCCGAACGGGTCATCCGGATTGTGCGGATACCCTAAGAGGGTGACGTTCCCCGTAGTAGGCATGGTCGGAGGCGGGCAGCTCGCCCGCATGACCCACGAGGCCGGCATCCCCCTCGGCATCAAGTTCAAGCTCCTCAGCGACACCCCGCAGGACTCCGCGGCGCAGGTGGTCGGTGACGTCGTCATCGGCGACTACCGCGACCTGGACACGCTGCGTGACTTCGCGCGCGGCTGTGACGTGATCACCTTCGATCACGAGCACGTGCCCGCCGGGCACCTGGCCGCCCTGGAGGCGGACGGTGTCGTGATCCGCCCCGGCCGCAAGGCCCTCGCGCACGCCCAGGACAAGGGGGTGATGCGGGCGAAGCTGACCGAGATCGGCGCGCCGAGCCCGCGGCACCGCATGGTCGCGGACCCGGCCGACGCGGTGGCGTTCGCCGCCGAGGTCGGCGGCTTCCCCATCATCCTGAAGACCGTGCGCGGCGGCTACGACGGCAAGGGCGTCTGGTTCGTGCGCACGGAGGAGGACGCGCGGGACCCGTTCCGCGCCGGCGTCCCGGTCCTCGCCGAGGAGAAGGTCGACTTCGTCCGCGAGCTGGCCGCGAACATCGTCCGCTCCCCGCACGGCCAGGCCGTCGCCTACCCCGTCGTGGAGTCCCGCCAGGTCGACGGCGTCTGCGACACGGTCATCGCCCCCGCCCCCGACCTGCCCGACGAGCTCGCCGGACAGGCGCAGGAGCTGGCGCTCCGCATCGCCTCCGAGCTCGGGGTCGTCGGCCACCTCGCCGTCGAGCTGTTCCAGACCACCGACGGCCGCATCCTCGTGAACGAGCTCGCGATGCGCCCGCACAACTCCGGCCACTGGACCCAGGACGGGGCGATCACCTCGCAGTTCGCCAACCACGTCCGGGCGGTCCTCGACCTGCCCCTCGGCGACCCGCGCCCCCGCGCGCGGTGGACCGTGATGTGCAATGTCCTGGGCGGCGACTTCCCGGACATGTACGCGGCGTACCTGCACTGCATGGCCAGGGACCCGCAGCTCAAGATCCACATGTACGGCAAGGACGTGAAGCCCGGCCGCAAGGTCGGTCACGTCAACACCTACGGCGACGACCTCGACGACGTGCTGGAGCGCGCCCGTCACGCCGCCGACTACCTGCGAGGAACGATCGTTGAGTAATCCGCTCATTGGCATCGTCATGGGGTCCGACTCCGACTGGCCCGTGATGGAGGCCGCGGCGCAGGCCCTGGACGAGTTCGAGATCCCGTACGAGGTCGACGTCGTCTCCGCCCACCGGATGCCGCGCGAGATGATCGCGTACGGCGAGGAGGCCGCGGGCCGCGGGCTCAAGGCGATCGTCGCGGGCGCCGGCGGCGCCGCCCACCTGCCCGGCATGCTCGCCTCGGTCACCCCGCTGCCGGTCATCGGCGTCCCCGTGCCGCTGAAGTACCTCGACGGCATGGACTCGCTGCTCTCCATCGTGCAGATGCCGGCCGGCGTCCCCGTCGCCACGGTCTCCGTCGGCGGCGCCCGGAACGCGGGCCTGCTCGCGGCCCGGATCCTCGCCGCGCACGACGCCGACCTGCTCGCCCGGATGCGGGAGTTCCAGCAGGAGCTGAACGACCAGGCGACGGAGAAGGGCAAGCGGCTGCGCGCCAAGGTCGAGGGTTCGGCGGCGTTCGGCTTCGCCAAGTGAGCGCGGCCGACCACCTGGCGGAGGCCCGCGAGCTGCTCGCGGGCCACCCCGTCGTCGACGGCCACAACGACCTGCCGTGGGCGCTGCGCGAGCACGCGCGCTACGACCTCGACAAGCTGGACATCGGCGCGGACCAGACCGGCGCGCTCCACACCGACCTCGCCCGGCTGCGGGCCGGCGCGGTCGGCGCCCAGTTCTGGTCGGTGTACGTGCCCGGCCGGCTGGCCGGCGACGACGCCGTCAGCGCCACCCTGGAACAGATCGACATCGTCGACCAGCTCCTGGAGCGGTACGCGGCGGACCTCGCGCCCGCCCGCACGGCCGACGACATGGAGGCGGCCCGCGCCGAGGGCCGGATCGCCTCCCTCAAGGGCGCCGAGGGCGGCCACTCGATCAACAACTCCCTCGCCACCCTGCGCGCGCTGCATGCCCTCGGCGTGCGCTACATGACCCTCACGCACAACGAGAACAACGACTGGGCGGACTCGGCGACCGACGAGCCGCGCGTCGGCGGGCTCTCCGCCTTCGGCCGCGAGGTCGTCCGCGAGATGAACCGCTGCGGCATGCTCGTCGACCTCTCGCACGTGGCCGCCACCACGATGCGTGACGCGCTCGACGCCTCCACCGCGCCGGTGGTGTTCTCGCACTCCTCGGCCCGCGCGGTCTGCGACCACCCGCGCAACGTCCCGGACGACGTCCTGGAGCGGCTGCCCGCCAACGGCGGCGTCGCCATGGCCACCTTCGTGCCGAAGTTCATCCTGCCCGCGGCCGTCGCGTGGACCGCCCGCGCCGACGAGAACCTCCGCGCGCACGGCTTCCACCACCTCGACACCACCCCGGCGGCCATGCGGCTCCACCGGGCGTTCGAGGAGGAGGACCCGCGCCCGGTCGCCACCGTCGCCACGGTCGCCGACCACCTCGACCACATGCGCGAGGCCGCCGGCATCGACCACATCGGCATCGGCGGCGACTACGACGGCACCGCCTTCACCCCGGCCGGTCTCGACGACGTCGCGGGCTACCCGAACCTGATCGCGGAGCTCCTCCACCGCGGCTGGTCCCGCCCCGACCTCGCCAAGCTGACCTGGTCCAACGCGGTCCGCGTGCTGCGCGACGCGGAGGCGGTCTCGCGTGACCTGCGGAGCCGTACGGCCCCGTCGAACGCGACCCTCGACGTCCTCGACGGGCCCGCCGCCGCTTAGCCCGACCGGCACCGTCGCCGCACGTCACCGGGGGCTCACCCGAACGGCCCCGTTCACCGCGCCCCCCGAGGGGGCCGGTGACACGGTGGAGAGCACTGCCCCGCCGCCTCCGGCGGGGTAGTACTGCGTCACCGATTCCGGAGTAGCACCATGGCAGATCTCGACGACCATTCCCCCCTCTCTGCCGCCCCCGCCGCCGTCGGCGCGCCGGACGTCCCCGAGCCGCCGCCCACCCCGCTCGACGAGACGGCCCGGGCCCGCGCCATCCTCGCCGCGCAGCCGGTCGTCGAGGGGTACGCCGAGCTGCCGAGGTCGCTCGACCCCGAGGACCTCCCGCCGCCCCGGGCGGCGCAGGCCGGGGCCCAGTTCTGGTCCCTGCTCGTCGACGCCGACGAGGGCGTCATCGGGACCCTCCGCAGGATCGACGCCGTCCGGGCGCTCGTGGCCGCCTGTCCCGAGGCCCTGCGGATCGCGCAGAGCACCGCCGAGATCGCCCACGCCGGGAACTGCGGCCGGGTCGCCGCCGTCCTCGGGCCGGTCGGCTGGAGCGCCCTCGGCGGCTCGGCCGCCACCCTGCGGGCGTACCACGCGCTGGGCGTGCGGGCCGTGAACCTCACCCGCTTCGACCGCTTCGCCCGCGAGGCGGTGCGCGAGATGAACCGCATCGGCCTCGCCGTGGACCTGTCGGGCGCCGACCCGGACACCGTCCGCCGCGTCCTCGACGTCACCCGCGCCCCCGCGCTGCTGACCCGGGCCGCGCCGGAGGAGCTGCCGGACGACGTGCTGGCGCCGCTCGGCGCGAACGGCGCCGTCTGCATGGTCACGGTCACCGACGACCCGGCGGCCACCGCCGACGTCCTCGACCGGGTAAGGGCCGTGGCGGGCCCGCACTGCACCGGCCTCTCGCACGTCACCGCCCCCGCGGCCGGCTACGTCCCGCTCTTCGCGGAGCTGCTGCGGCGCGGCTGGCCGGCCGGCGAGCTGGTCGGCCTCGCCCACGCCAACACCACCCGGGCGCTGCGCGAGACCGAGTTCCTGGCGCGGACGAACCGGATCCGCCCGGTCGCGGCCTGACCGCCGCCGCCGGACGCGGACGTCGGCGTACGACGGAGGGGGCGCCCCCGGCCCGGGCGGTGCCCCCTCCGTCGTACGGCGGGCTCCTCAGGAGCGCGGGCGGCCCATCGCCCGGTACGTCCAGCCCGCGGCGCGCCAGCGCTCGCCGTCGAGGGCGTTGCGGCCGTCGAGGAGCACCCGCGAGGACGCCACGGAGGCCAGCTCCGCCGGGTCGAGCTCGCGGAACTCGCGCCACTCCGTGAGGTGGAGCACCACGTCCGCGCCGCGGACCGCGTCGAGCGCGGAGTCGGCGTAGCCGAGGGTCGGGAAGACCCGGCGGGCGTTCTCCATGCCCTTCGGGTCGTAGACCGTGACCTGGCCGCCCTGGAGGTGTATCTGTCCGGCCACATTGAGCGCGGGCGAGTCGCGGACGTCGTCCGAGTCGGGCTTGAAGGTGGCGCCGAGCACGGCCACCCGGCGGCCGAGGAAGGAGTTCCCGCCGAGGGCCTCGCGGGCCATCTCCACCATCTGGCCGCGCCGCCGCATGTTGATCGAGTCGATCTCGCGCAGGAAGGTGAGCGCCTGGTCGGCGCCGAGCTCGCCCGCGCGGGCCATGAACGCCCGGATGTCCTTGGGCAGGCAGCCGCCGCCGAAGCCGATCCCGGCGCGCAGGAACTTGGCGCCGATCCGGTCGTCGTGCCCGATGGCCTCCGCGAGCCTGGCGACGTCGCCGCCCGCGGCCTCGCAGACCTCCGCCATGGCGTTGATGAAGGAGATCTTGGTGGCGAGGAAGGAGTTGGCGGCCGTCTTGACCAGCTCGGCGGTGGGGAAGTCGGTGACGACGAACGGCGAGCCCTCGCCGACCGGCACCTCGTACACCTCGCGCAGCAGCTTCTCGGCCCGCTCGTCGCGCACGCCGACCACGATCCGGTCCGGGTGCAGGGTGTCCTGCACGGCGAAGCCCTCACGCAGGAACTCCGGGTTCCAGGCCAGGTCGACGCCGTCCGGGAGGAGCGCCGCGAGCCGCTCGGCCGAGCCGACCGGAACGGTCGACTTGCCGACGACCAGGGCCCCTTCGCGGACGACTCCGGCGAGGGAGGTGAAGGCGGCGTCGACGTGGCTCATGTCGCAGGCGTACTCGCCGTGCTTCTGCGGGGTGTTGACGCAGACGAAGTGCACGTCGCCGAAGGCGCCGACCTCCTCCCAGGAGGTGGTGAACCGCAGTCGGCCGCTCGACCCCTCGATCCCGGCGACGTGCCGGGCGAGGAGTTCCTCCAGACCGGGCTCGTACATCGGGACGCGGCCCGCGGCCAGCAGCTCGATCTTCTCCGGGACGACGTCGAGCCCCAGTACCTCGAAGCCGAGCTCCGCCATCGCCGCCGCGTGGGTCGCCCCCAGGTAGCCGGTGCCGATGACGGTGATCTTGAGGGCCATGCGTGGACTCCAGGGACGTCGGGCGGAATGCCTGCCCGAGCATAGTCGGGACCTGGCCCGCCGCCCGGCCACGCCCTACCATTCGAGTTACTTAACGGTAGTTAGCAAGCAAGCGTGGGAGTGAGCGGTGGGTTCCAAGGACTTCGACCTGTATCGGCCCTCCGAGGAGCACGAGATGCTCCGGGAGTCGGTGCGTGCGCTGGCGGAGGCGAAGATCGTCCCGTTCGCGG